>NZ_JXQX01000012.1:0-326174 GCF_000834175.1 Microbacterium sp. MEJ108Y
GTGGGCTCGGAGACCAACCCCGATTCGAAGGTCGCGGGCAAGTGGGGCGTGACCACGTTGCCCGTCGGCGGCGAGAACACCGAGGCGCGCGCCTCGCTGGTGGCCGGCTTCACGTGGGTCGTCGCCGCGAACACCGAGAAGACGGACCTCGCCAAGGCCTTCATCGAGTACGCCTCGTCCAGCGAGGTCAACTCCGAACTCATCGTCGCCGACCCGCAGACGGGCATCGACCCGAACCGCGAGTCCTCGCTCGAGAGCGAGGCGTACGGCGAGACCTACCCCGACCTGCAGCGGGTCAACCGCACGACGCTGAGCGGCTCGCTGGCCTGGCCCACCGGTGAGAACGCCTCGCAGGCGGCGCAGATCCTCACCGACGAGCTGGCCAAGCTCATCGCGGGTGAGGGCGGCACCGCCCAGGACACGCTCGACCGAGTGCAGGCCGAGTGGGAAGAGATCCTTGGCTGACGCCTCGTCGATCCGCGTGCGCATCGCCCGCGCGTCCGGCCCCGTGCCGCGACGGGCGGGCGGTCCGTCGCGGTCCCGCACCGCACGACTGCTGACCGCGCCGACCATCCTGTCGATCGTCGTGCTCGGTGCGTATCCGCTCGTCTTCATCCTCGCCGCGGCCTTCACCGATTCGACACTCGGGAGACCGTTCCAGGAGTGGGTGGGAACCGCGAATCTCGAGACGATCCTCGCGGATGCCGACGTCGTCGCGTCGTTCGCTCGGACGGTCGCGTATGCCGTCGTGGTGGCCGTCGTCAGCGTGGTGCTGGGGGTCGCGATCGCCGTCGCGCTGGAGCGTGCGACCCGTGCAGGCGCCGTCGTGCGCACGCTGCTCCTGCTTCCTCTCATCACGCCACCGGTGGTGGTCGGAACCCTGTGGAAGCTCGTGTTCAACCCCGGCGGCGGACTCCTCGCCACCGTGCTTCCCGGCGTCTCGCTCGCGCCGCTGTCGACCACGGCGTGGGCGCTCCCGGCGATCGGCCTCGCCGACGGCTGGCAGTGGACGCCGCTGATCGTGATCCTCGTCTACGCCGCGCTGCTCACACAGGATCCCTCCGTGCGGGAGGCGGCGTCCCTCGACGGAGCACATGGAGCCGGTCTGTTCCGGCACATCACCTGGCCGGCCATCGCGGGCACGGTGATCGCCGCACTCTTCATCCGGCTCGTCATCGCGCTGAAGGTCTTCGACCTCGTGTTCGTGATGACGTCGGGCGGACCCGGTCAGGCCTCGACCGTGACGACCTATCTCATCCAGCAGGTCGCCCTCAAGGAGTTCGACATCGGTCGGGCGTCCGCGATCACCCTCGTGTTCGCGGTCATCGTGACCGTGGTGACCCTCGTGGTGGCGGTCTTCGCACGAAAGGCCCGGCATGACTGAGTCGCGCACGCGTCTGCGGCCGGTCGCGAGCAGTGTGCTGTTCGTGGCGCTCGCCGTCACCCTCGTCCCCCTCGCGTATCTGTTCTCGGTGTCGCTGATGGGGCGTGACGAGACGGTCTCGGGAGTCCTGTGGAGCGCCGCCCCGCACTGGGAGAACTGGGGTGACGTGCTGTCGACCGACATCCCGCGTTCGATCCTGAACTCCCTGGCCGCGGCTCTCGGCGGCGCCGCCGTCTCACTCGTCATCGCAGTCCCCGGCGCGTGGGCCATCGTGCGCCACAACGCAGGTGGCCGCACGCTCGCGGCGACACTGATGAGCCCGTGGCTGCTTCCGCCGATCGTCGCCGTGGTGCCGCTGCTGACGCTTCTGCGATCCGTGGGGCTGAACAACACGCTTCTCGGACTCACGCTCGTCTACGCACTCGTCAACGTCCCCGTCGCCGTCTGGCTGCTGGAGGGCTTCATCCGCCGGCTCCCGGTCGAGATCGAGGAGGCGGCGCGCATCGACGGAGCGGGCACCCTGCGGATGCTGTGGTCGGTCGTCGTGCCGCTGCTGCTGCCGAGCCTGGTCGCGATCGGCATCATCGTCGCGATCCTCAACTACAACGAGTTCCTTCTCGCGACCTTCCTCACCCAGAGCGTGGACTCGCAGACCTTCCCGGTCGCGCTGTCGCTCTTCTACGGAGACCGCACACCGCACTTCGGCAAGATCGCGGCCGCGTCGTTCATCGGGGTGATCCCGGTCTTCGCCGCCGCGGTGTTCTTCCAGCGCTGGCTCGTGGGGGGACTGACTGCCGGGGCTGTGCGCTGAGGCGGGAACCACGCACTGCCAGTAACCCATTCCGGTATATCGAAGCTGTATACCGGTTGCCACGTAATCCCCGGGCATTTTCCTGATCTCTTAGATGGGTCGCGACTGGGAGCGACTCGAATCGGATGGGGAAGACGATGACTGGGGAGCGTGGTTTCGTGCGTGCGCGCAGAAGGACGACAGGCGAGGCGAAGACGACCGGGGGAGTGAAGACGCGAGGTCGGGGCATCGCGGCGATCATCGTGGGGATCGTCATGGCGGTGACCGGACTTCTGGGGTCTGCTGTTCCGGCCACCGCGGCTCCGACGGTGACGTATCCCGGCGCGATCAGCGGTGTGTCCCTCGAGAATCAGCACGGTGGCGGACCGCTCGTGCAGTGGCAGAACGTGCGGATCTCCGGCACGTGGACAGTGCCGGCCGGAGCACAGGCGGGGGAGACCTTCGGGATGACGCTCCCCGCTGAGTTCAGTCGGCAGTCCGCCGGGGAGTTCACCATCGCCGATCCCGTGACGGGTCTGGTCATGGCGAACTGCGCCGTGGCGGCGGGTGGCGGGCCCGACATGGTCTGCACTCTCACCGAAGCGGTCGAGGGTCTCGAGAAGGTCGGAGGCACGTTCTGGATGGAGGCACGGGCCTCGCAGACGACGACCAGCGAGACGGTCGAGTTCGACCTGGGCGACACGGTCGAGATCGTCGATCTCCCCGGCGACGGCGGAGTGGTGCCCGAAGACCCGGCCGAACAGGAAGAGCCCTACAAGTACGGCGGGGAGACCGCGACCGATGGACTGCTGAAGTGGGTCATCGGGATCCCGAGCGGCTATGTCCATGAGGGGTCGTTCACGATCACCGACACGCTCGACGCGGGACTCACGGGGCATCACTACACCGGCGACGTGAAGCTGGTTCAGCGTGCGGTCGTCAACGGCGCGCTGGTCGGCGACGCGAGCGAGGTCGACCCTTCGACCTACGTGATCGACCTGGCAGACGACGGGCGCTCGTTCGAGTTCGTGGCGTCCGGTCTGCCGGCCGGAGGGTTCGCATACGAGCTGGTCTACTTCACGCAGGCAGACGCACCCGTGGCCGCGGGTGACATCTTCGGCAACCACGCGATCGTCGACACGTTCGAGACGTCGGCGACCCACACGGTCGTCGAGTCCGGTGGGGGCGACGGCAGCGGTGTCGCCTACACGACGTTCTCGATCACGAAGCAGATCACCGGTGCACAGGCGGACGCCGTGCGCGACGCGACCTACACGGTGCGGTACTCGGTCAAGGGATCGGATGCCCCGCCCGCCACGATGTCGGTTCCCGTGGGGCAGCCGGTGGTCAGCGCGCGTGCGCCCCTCGGATCGACCTTCGTGATCGAGGAGATCGATCTGCCGGAGATCCAGGGCGTGACGTGGGGTGAATGGACGATCGCCGGCGAGGGCGTCGTCGACGGCGGCGACGGCACCTACGAGGTGACACCGCAGACCACTGCCGGTGTCGAGCTGACCCTGACCAACATCGCCAACCCGGTGCCGGTCGTGACGCCGACGCCGACTCCGACACCGGTCGTGACGCCGACACCGGTCGTGACCCCGACTCCGACGCCGTCACCGGTCGTGACGCCGACTCCGACGCCGAGCCCGATCGCGGCCCCCGGCGGGCTGGCGCTGACGGGAGGCGAATCGGGTGCAGCGTTCCTGTCCCTCGCATTCGCGCTGATCGTCGGTGGCGGACTGGCCACAGGCATCGCCGCCAAGCGACGGTCGAGCACCGGACGTCGCTGACGTGAGACACGCACAGCAGAAGCCCACTCGCTCTCCGCGGGTGGGCTTCTGCTGTGCGTCCGGCGCCTGGGCTCAGCGGATCGCGTACACGGCGCCGCCGACGATCACAGCCACGACCGTGGTCCAGCCGATGATCGCGACAGCCTGCCAGACGAGGATACGGACCTTTCCGACGCCCGACGCGGCGAGCATCGTGGCCGTGAAATGGGTGGGCAGGAGCAGCGGGCCGAGCAGGCTGACGCCCGGCACTCCGTAGCGCTCGAAGGCCCGCTGGAACTTCTCGCGGCGGGCACTGCCGCGGTCGGAATCCGCGGAGTCGGCGGGAACCGTCTCGACGGCTCCGCCGCCGGCGACCACCGCCTGCCGGCTGCGCGACCGGTTCACGATCGCTGTGCGCGCCCCCGAGCTGGCGATGACGAGCACAGCGACGCAGAGGAAGTTGCCGATGATCGCCGCGATCGCCGCGACCACGGGGTGGATGCCGCCGATGATGCCGATCGACACGGCACCCTCACCCTCGATGAAGGGGATCGCCCCGGCGAGGGCGACGATGAGCGGCTGGACGAGTTCGGGCACCTGGGCGACGAAGCCCTGGAAGGTCTCGATGAGATTCATGGGGTGGCTCCTGCCGGTCTGAGCGACGGTGTCTCCGTCGCGATGCATCCAGTCCACCGCCTTTCGCCCGACCGCGGCAGTGTCGCAGCGTCACTGCTTTCCGGGTGGTTCGCCTGCGGCATCCGTGACATGTGTCACGCCCGTACTCTGGGGGGCATGAGCAGCACTTCTCCGGTCGCCGACCACTCCGGCGACCCGCCGCCCGGCGCGCGCCAACTCGCCCGGGGCATCACCGCGACCTGGTGGTACACATTCTCGGCCGTCGTCTTCCTCGAGCTGTTCCTGGTGCTGATCTGGACGCTGCAGGCCCTCGCCGTACCGGGCGACGTGGCGGCTCCGTTCATCGTGGGGCTGGGAGGCCTCGTCTGGTGGGCTTCGACGATGGTGCTGCTCGCCGGGTACCGCCACCGGCTCGATGCGGAGCCCGGAATCGCGTGGACGCGCATCGCGCTGCCTCTGCTGACAGCGGTCGGCTACGGAGCCGTCGCCGGACTGGTGATCGACAGCTGGCTGCTCGCCCTCATGCCCGTCGCTCAGTCGGTGGTGCTGCTCAACTGGCCCAAGGGCATCCGCCTGCGGATCGTCGCGCTCGCCACCCTGCTGCTCGTTCTCGTCGCCTTCGTCGACGCGGCGAGGGGCGCTGCAGACATCGGCGTCGCCGGCTGGATCCCCGCGCTGTATGCGATCATGATCCCGGCGATGTCGGTGAGCTCCCTCTGGTGGTGGGATGTGCTCGTCACCGTCGACCGCGCCAGGGCATCCGAGTCGAGACTCGCTGCGACGCAGGAGCGGCTGCGCGTCGCCACGGATGTGCACGACCTGCAGGGGCACCACCTGCAGGTGATCGCCTTGCAGCTCGAATTGGCCGAGCGACTCATGGGGATCGACCCCGATGCGGCTCTGGAGCAGCTGCAGGCAGCCAGAGTGAGTGTCGACGAAGCGCGGCAGGGCACCCGCGACCTTGCGACGCGCTTCCGTTCGGTGCCGTTGGGCGACGAGGTCGCGAATGCGCGAGATCTTCTCGCCGCGGCCGGACTCGACGTCGAGGCCGATATCGCACCGGACGCCGACGACGCGCCATCGTCGGCTCTCGGACCCGTGATCAGGGAGACCACGACCAACGTCCTGCGGCACGGCGCCGGGCGCCGCGCGCGTCTCGCCCTCCGCCGGGTCGCCGACGGCTGGCGTTACGAGGTTGCGAACGATGTGGCGGCCGGCGCCGGGGGAGAGCCGGTGGGGTCGGGGCTCGACGGGGTCAGACGACGCATCTCGGAAGCAGGCGGAACCCTGGAGATCCGCGAGGACGCCGGTGAGTTCATCGTCTCGGTCACGGTGCCGGCATCTGAGATGCAGCCTGCTGACGAGGAGGGCACGCGATGATCCGGGTGCTCCTCGCGGACGACGAGGGCATGATCCGTTCGGCTCTCGCCGCGCTGCTGCGCCTCGAGGGAGACATCGAGGTGGTGGCCGAGTGCGCCGACGGAGAGCAGGCGCTCGCTGCCGCGCTCAGGTTGACCCCCGATGTCTGCCTGCTGGACCTCGAGATGCCGGGGCTCGACGGCGTCGAGGTCGCCGAGCGGCTGAACCGGGCGATCGTCACGCGCTGCGTCGTGGTCACCCGTCACGCCCGCCCAGGGGTGCTGCGGCGCGCGCTCGCATCGGGCGTCGCAGGTTTCCTCCCGAAGTCCCGAGGCGCCGATCAGGTCGCCGATGTGATCCGCAGGGTCGCGGCGGGAGCTCGCTATGTCGATCCCGAGATCGCGGCCGACGCGCTGAGCGATGAGCGTTCGCCCCTCACCGATCGTGAGCTGGACGTGCTGCGTGCGGGGCGTCGTGGTGAGACCACGACCCAGATCGCGAGGGCGTTGTCCCTCGCCCCGGGCACGGTGCGCAACCACATCTCCGCGGTGCTCGCGAAACTGTCGGTGGGCACACGGCAGCAGGCGGTGCTGATGGCCGAGGAGCGCGGCTGGATCTGACGCAAGCGCGCCGACCCCGTGACGAGCAGGAGGGCGGGTGGGGCTGTGGGAGGTGCCCCACCCGCGAGCCGCTCAACAGGGGAGAGTGCGGCTCAGACCGGAAGCGGGCTCATGTTCCCCCAGGCCGACTTCGGGTCTCATGTGCAAGACCCCGAAGTCGACCGAAAGTGACGCTGAGGTCAGGATCTCGCTGAACTTCTTCCGGAGTCAGTGCTCATGACGTGCATCGTCGTGCGTGTGACGAGCGTGCTCGTCGTCCAGGATCATGCCGACCGAGGTCGCGCAGGCGTCGCCCTTCCATGCCTCGAGGCCCTCTCGAACGGCGAAGATCGCGATGACGAGTCCGGCGACGGCATCCGCCCACCACCAGCCGAACAGGCTGTTGAGGGCCAGTCCGATGAGCACCGCGGCCGACAGGTAGGTGCAGATCAGCGTCTGCTTCGAGTCGGCGACCGCCGTGGCGGATCCGATCTCGACACCCGCCCGTCGCTCGGCGAACGACACGAGCGGCATGATCACCACACTGAGCGCGGTCAGCACGAGACCGACAGCGCTGTGCTCGGGCCGGTCTCCGCCGAGCAGAGACAGCGCAGACGACGCCGTGACATAGACCGCGAGCGCGAAGAAAGCCACGGCGATCACCCGCAAGGTGGGCTTCTCCCAGCGCTCGGGATCGCGGCGGGTGAACTGCCAGGCGACGGCGGCGGCCGACAGCACCTCGATGCTCGAGTCGAGTCCGAACCCGATCAGCGCGGCAGACGAGGCGGCCGACCCCGCGGCGATCGCGACGACGGCCTCGATCACGTTGTAGACGATCGTGAAGGCCACGATGAGCCGGATGCGGCGATGCAGCGTCGCGCGCCGCTCGGGGGTGAGGGCGGTCACCGACATCAGCAGCTGCACCCGTCTCCGTCGCAGCAGCCGGGGTCGACGATCAGCATGACGCGCATCAGCTCGTCGAGGGCTGTGGCGAGGTGCGGGTCTGCGAGCGCATAGCGGCTGCGGCGTCCGTCGGGGGCGCTCTCGACGAGGCCGCATCCCCGCAGACAGGCGAGGTGATTCGACAGGAGCTGACGGCTGACTCCGAGCTCATCCGCGAGGTCGGCGGGATAGGCGGGGGCCTCTCGGAGGGCGAGCAGGATGCCTGCCCGAGTCGCGTCCGACAGTGCATGCCCGAGGCGGGCGACCGCGGCGGTATGGGTGAGCGAGGCGGTGAGGGTCACGCAGCAACAGTACACAGAAATCTGAATTCAGAGAATTCTGAATCGGTGCTGATCGGCAACATCTGCGAAATCTCCCCTCGATATCGTGAACGGCGCTGGCACCGAATCGAAGGGACGACATGGACGTGACGGTCGAGCGAGTGGCGTGGTCGCATCCGGACGCAGAGCGGCTCAGAGCCGCTCAACGCAGCGAGCTGGACGCGCGGTACGGCAGCGATGACCACGAGCCGGGCGTCGTCCCCTCGGCCGACGATGTGCCGGTCTTCCTCGTGGTGAGGGACGGTGGCGGTCACGCCGTCGTGTGCGGCGGTCTCAGACCCCTGCATCCGGAGGTCCTCGCATCGGATGTCGCAGAGATCAAGCGGATGTATGCGGCACCGTCCGCCCGCGGAACAGGGGCGGCCGTCGCCCTGCTCCGCGCCCTCGAGACGGAGGCGCGACAGCTCGGCATCCGGTCTCTGGTGCTCGAGACCGGCACCGCTCAGCCGGATGCCGTGCGCTTCTACCAGCGCGAAGGGTACGTGCCGATTCCGCTGTTCGGGCACTACGTCGGCAGCGATCTCTCACTGTGCTTCGAGAAGGTGCTCGGCGCCTGAGACGGTTCAGCGCGGCGGCGCGACGATCGCCGCTGACTCGGGCGGCAGCGCGATGGTCCGTGCCACCATCCGGCCGGGTGCCGTCTCCAGCAGGATCCGCGAGTCGGGGCCGAGGTCGAACTCCACCTCCTCCGTGGTGAGGTTCACGAGCACCGCGAGCTCACCCCGCTCGATGCGGTAGGCCCGGTGCTCTGGTGCGCCCTCGAGATGAGAGACCGAGACGACGTTGTGCGACATCTCGGGGTCGGTCAGTTCGGGCACCTCACGTCGCAGCGCGATCAGACGTCGATACAGATCGAGCATCCGAGCATGGTGCGGTGATTCGAGCTCACTCCAGTCCAGCCGCGACCGCTCGAAGGTCGCAGGGTCCTGGGGGTCGGGCACAGCGGCCGGGTCCCATCCCATCTGCGCGAACTCGGCGATCCGCCCCTCCGCCGTGGCCCGGGCGAGCTCGGGTTCCTTGTGAGACGTGAAGAACTGCCAGGGAGTCGATGCTCCCCATTCCTCGCCCATGAACAGCATCGGGGTTCCCGGCGCTGTCAACGTCAGCACCGCGGCGACGGCGAGCCGGTCGGATGACAGCGATGCCGTCAGCCGGTCTCCGGCCGCGCGGTTGCCGATCTGGTCATGATCCTGCGCGAACGTGACCAGACGCCAGGCGGGAACGCTCGGCGGCAGCGGGGTGCCGTGCGCTCGCCCGCGGAACGACGAATACGTGCCGTCGTGGAAGAACCCGTCCTGCGTGACCTTCGCGACAGCATCCGGTGCCGCGAAATCGGCGTAGTACCCGTCGGTCTCGCCGGTGAGCGCGACGTGCACCGCGTGATGCCAGTCATCCGACCACTGAGCGGAGAGACCGTATCCGCCGGCCTCGCGGGGGAGGACCATGACGGGGTCGTTGAGATCGGACTCGGCGATCAGGCTCAGGGGGCGATCGACCTCGCGCGACAGTGCATCCACGCGCTCGGACAGCTCATGCAGGAGATGCGGTGTGCTGTCGTCGTGCAGGGCGTGCACGGCGTCGAGACGCAGACCGTCGACGTGGAAGTCACGCAGCCACATCAGGGCGTTCTCGATGATGTACTCGCGCACGGCCGGTTCGTCGAGGTTCACCGAGTCGCCCCACGCGGTGTGCTCGCCTTCGCGCAGGTAGGGGCCGAACTCGGGCAGGTAGTTGCCGCTCGGGCCGAGGTGGTTGTAGACCACGTCCTGGATCACCGCGATGCCGCGTGCATGAGCGGAATCGACGAACCGCTGATACGCGGCCGGGCCGCCGTACCCCTCGTGCACGGCGTACCAGAGCACGCCGTCGTATCCCCAGTTCCACTCACCGCTGAACGCGTTGACCGGAAGAAGCTCAACATGGGTGATGCCGAGCTCGACGAGGTGATCGAGGTGCCCGGCGAGCGAGTCGAGTGTCCCCTCGGGCGTGAACGTGCCGACGTGCAGCTCGTAGATCACACCGCCGTCGAGCGGCCGTCCGCTCCAGCCGGTGTCGGTCCACTCGAAGCGGGCGGGGTCGAACAGGGCCGAGGGCCCGTGCACGCCTCGAGGCTGTCGGCGCGACCGAGGGTCGGGGCGCAGCTCGGTGCTGTCGCCGAGCAGGAAGCCGTAGCGCTCGCCCTCGGCCATCGCCACATCCGTGCGCCACCACCCGGACCCGTCATCCGCCGGGTCGAGATCGTGCTCCGAGATCGTCGTACAGGCGGGGGTGAGACGCCGCAGCTGCACCCTGTCGACGCGCGGAGCCCAGACCGAGATCATCGCTCATCCACCAGGAGCGCCACCGGATAGGTGTCGAGAAGGTCGGCGAGACGGATCGGCCCACGGTCGAACCGACGCCCCGTGATCGCGTCGGTCGCGGGCAGCTCCCGGCGCAGCAGCACCGTGTCGCCCCAGCCGCCTCGACGGACGAGTCCTGCGGGCAGACGCGTCGCGACGGCGAGCACGCCGCCCCGGTCCATGGCGACCGCATGATCCGATGCCTCCCCCGCGACGCCACCGGGGCGATACCGGTAGAACAGCTCGCGGTTGTCCCTGCGCAGACGCAGCGCGCGAGAGGTGACGAGCATCTTCGCGAGACCCGAGTCGTCGACAGGGGGGAGGACGCCGCGGGCGACGTCCTCATCGAGTCGCCGGAGCATCGCCGATCGTTCGGCGAAGTCCACGGGCCGCCGGTTGTCGGGGTCGACGAGGGAGTGATCCCACAGTTCGGTGCCCTGATAGACGTCCGGCACACCGGGGGCTGCGAGCTGCAGAAGCTTGGCGGACAGCGAGTTCACCCGGCCGTGATCGACGATCTCGGCCACGAACCCCTCGAGGATCGCGCGGGCGTCTCCGTTCGTCGCGTTCGCGATCGATTCGATGCCCTTCTCGAACTCGAGGTCGGGATGCTGCCATCCGGTCGACTCCGCGGCTTCGCGCGCCGCCTTCAGGCCGTACGCGAGCAGTCGCTCCGATGAGATCGGCCAGGCTCCCACCGCCGCCTGCCAGAGCAGCGAATCGAGGGGGCCGTGTCCGGTCGACGCGACGGCTCGAAGATCGGTCAGGACCTCGGCCCATCGATCCGGAACCTCTGCGAGCACCGAGAGGCGTGCGCGGACGTCTTCGGATCGCTTCGTGTCGTGGGTCGACAGTGCGGTGAGAGAGTGCGGCCACGACGCCAGTCGCGCTCGCTGCGCGTCATGGAACCCGCCGACCGAGACGGAGGTGATCGACGGGTCGCCGCCGACCTCCGTCAGGGTCCCGAGACGGGTGTGGCGGTAGAACGCGGTGTCCTCGACGCCCTTCGCCATGACGGCGCCCGTCACCTGCGGGAAGCGCTCCGACACCTCGAGAGTCGTGTCGAGCAGCAGGGGCGTCAGCTCGGCGATCGATGCCGCGAGGTCGGGGCGTCGTCGGGAGGCGTCGTCGATCGCGTGCTGCAGGTGCTCGCGCCCCGCCGGCAGATACGCCCTGTAGACGGGGAAGCCGGCGACGATCTCGGCCAGCGCATCCTCGGCGCCGACCACACCGAACGGCAGCGCCCGCACCAGGCGGCGCACCTCGGACTGCAGCAGCTCGTCGGCGATCATCCGCTTGGTCGTATGGATCAGGTCGTGCCAGGGCTCCGCTGCGGGCAGACCGGTCTCCGTGCGCAGCCGCGCGTCGAGTCGGTCGAGCGCTGCGACTCCGTCGCCGTCGATCAGGACGCGGTCGATCTCGCCCATCGCGTCGTACCCGGTCGTGCCGTCGGTGCGCCACCACGAGGGCAGCTGCTCGCCGGGCTCGAGGATCTTCTCGACGACCGTGTATGCGCCGCCGGTGATGTCCGCGAGTCGCTCGAGGTAGCCGCCGGGGTCTGTCAGTCCGTCGGGGTGGTCGACCCGCAGGCCGTCGGCCAGACCGTCGGTGATCCACCGTGCGATCTCGACATGCGACTCGTCGAAGACATCGGGGATCTCGACGCGGATGCCGGCGAGCTCCGACACGGCGAAGAAGCGGCGGTAGTCGAGGTCGGTGTTCTGGTCTTCCCAGAACCGCAGCTCGTAGTGCTGGGCCTCCAGGAGCCTCGGCAGGTCTTCCGCGAACTCACCGGAGCCCGGCGCCAACGGCAGCACATGGTCGAAGTACGACAGTGTTCCGTCGGGGGCGTCGTCGGCGGGAGCGGTGTCGACCACGATGTCACCGGACTCGAGGACCTCTGAGAGCGACGAACCCAGGATCGGCAGACGCACCCGCCCCTCCGACAGTCGCCGGTCGATGTCGAACGCCACCGCGTGACGTGACGTGCGTCCGAGTCTCAGCAGATCCCACCACCAGACGTTGGCGCGGGGGATCGCCACGCCGACGTGGTTCGGCACGATGTCGACGAGGATGCCGAGTCCGGCTGCTCGCGCGGCGGCGGCGAACCGCTTCAGGCCGTCGGGGCCGCCGCGGTCGTCATCCACTCGCGAGTGATCGACGACGTCGTAGCCGTGGTCCGACCCGGGCACGGCGGCCAGGAGCGGTGACAGGTAGGCCCACGACGCCCCGAGATCGGCCAGATACGTCGTGACCGATGCCGCGTCGTCGAGGGTGAAGCCTGAGCGGATCTGCAGACGGTAGGTCGAGAGCGGGCGATACGTCATCGAGGCAGCTCCGGGGTGGGGGCCGGCGCCGGGGCCTCGGCCTGCTCCGTCTGAATGCGCAGCGACGCTTCGACCGAATTGTCCGTCGACACCACCGTCCGGTCGACGTCACGCAGCACGAGGAGCGAGTGGGCCTCGAGCGGGACCGACGCACCCGGATCCAGCGATCCGCCGTCCGCTCGCTCGCCCGCGGTGTCGATCATGACCTCCCACGCATGGCCGTGCCGCTCATCGGGCAGCGCGAGCTCGACGGCATCCGTGCCGCTGTTGAAGTAGACGAGGAAGTTCTGATCGGTGACGGGGCGACCCCGTCGGTCCTTCTCGCGGATGCCCTGACCGTTGAGGAAGACCCCGATCGCGAGACCGAATCCGGAATCCCAGTCCTCCGGTTCCATGCGGCGGCCATCCGGACGCAGCCAGACCACGTCGGGCACGCGCTCGCCGTCGTCCGACCGCACCGGACGCCCGTCGAAGAAGCGGCTGCGTCGGAACGTCGGGTGGTCGCGGCGAAGCCTGGCCACCGCTGCGGTGAACTCCACGAGCGGCAGGTCGGCCGATTCCCAGTCGACCCAGGTGAGCTCGTTGTCCTGTGCGTAGCCGTTGTTGTTGCCGTCCTGGGTGCGGCCGAGCTCGTCGCCGTGCGCGATCATCGGCACTCCCTGTGACAGCAGCAGAGTCGCCAGGAAGTTGCGCTGCTGACGAGCACGTATGCGGTTGATCCCCTCGTCCTCGGTAGGACCCTCCGCGCCGTGGTTGTCGGAGCGGTTGTGGGACTCTCCGTCGTTGTTGTCCTCGCCGTTCGCGTCGTTGTGCTTCTCGTTGTACGACACGAGGTCGCGCAGCGTGAAGCCGTCGTGCGCGGTCACGAAGTTGATCGACGCCACAGGGCGGCGACCGGAGTGCTCGTAGAGGTCGGCCGACCCGGTGAGGCGGGAGGCGAACTCGCCGAGCGCCTGAGGCTCGCCACGCCAGAAGTCGCGCACCGTGTCGCGGTACTTGCCGTTCCACTCCGTCCACTGCGGGGGGAAGTTGCCGACCTGATATCCGCCCGGACCGACGTCCCACGGCTCGGCGATGAGCTTCACCTGCGAGACGATCGGATCCTGCTGCACGAGCTCGAAGAAGGCCGCGAGTCGATCGACGTCGTAGAACTCGCGCGCGAGGGTCGAGGCGAGGTCGAAGCGGAAGCCGTCGACGTGCATCTCGGTCACCCAGTACCGCAGCGAGTCCATGATCAGCTGCAGCGCATGCGGGTTGCCCGCGTTGAGGCTGTTCCCTGTACCGGTGTAGTCGGTGTAGTAGCGGCGGTCCTCTTCGAGGCGGTAGTACGCCTCGTTGTCGATGCCCCGCATCGAGAGCATCGGCCCCATGTGGTTTCCCTCGGCGGTGTGGTTGTAGACCACGTCGAGGATGACCTCGATGCCTGCTGCATGGAGCGCGCGCACCATGGCCTTGAACTCCTGCACCTGCTGACCGTGCTGCCCGCTGGAGGAGTAGTCGTTGTGCGGCGCGAAGAACGCGAGGGTGTTGTAGCCCCAGTAGTTCGTGAGGCCCTTCTCTTCGAGCGTCGAGTCGTAGATGAACTGGTGCACCGGCATCAGCTCGATCGCGGTGACTCCGAGGTGCACGAGATGCGCGATGACCGACGGGTGACCGATCGCCGCATATGTGCCGCGCAGCTCCTCGGGGACATCGGGGTGCAGCTGGGTGAGTCCCTTGACGTGCGCTTCGTAGATCACTGTCTGCGCGTAGGGGATCTTCGGGAGGCGGTCGCCAGCCCATTCGAAGAACGGGTTCACGACCACGCCCTTCACCATCGTCGCGCCGGAGTCCTCGTCGTTGCGGGAGTCGGGGTCGCCGAAGTCGTAGCCGAACAGCGGCTGTCCCCACTCCACACGACCTGCGACCGACTTCGCGTAGGGGTCGAGGAGGAGCTTGTTCGGGTTGAATCGCTTTCCCTGGGCGGGGTCGTAGGTGCCGTGCACGCGGTATCCGTACAGCTGCCCCGGCTGAACCGAGGGCAGATACCCGTGCCACACGTACGCGTCGACCTCTTCGAGCGCTATCCGCTCTTCGTTGCCGTCGTCATCGAACAGGCACAGCTCGACCTTCTCGGCGCCTTCGCTGAACAGGGCGAAGTTCGCGCCCTGGCCATCGAAGGTCGCACCGAGCGGGTAGGGGGAACCGGGCCAGATCTCGCGGCTCACTGAGCGCGCCGCTTCGAGACGGCGCGGTGCAGAACAGTCCGCACAGCGTCGTGGAAGTCATACACCTGAGCGATCTCGTCGGCGTGATGATAGGGGTGGCCCACGTAGCAGACGAAGACCGGATGCACGTGCTCGACGTATCCGACGGGACCTTCGTGGAGCACGACGTACCGATCGAGGTCGACACGTTCGTAGAGGGGCTCTGCCGGCGTGGTGGCTGTCGTGGGAGCCTGGCCGTCGGCGGGCTTGTGGTCATGCGCGGTATGGGTCTTCGCAGTCATGAGGGCTCCTGTTCTGTTGATGGGGTCCACGTTAAGAGATCCGAGCTCACAGGGAAATACCATTGCCTCCGCGCGACGAACGCGCTATGTCGTGAGTACGCGTGGTGGCCGTGCAACCACCCCGCGGCCACCTGCGAGAATGGAAGCCCCGTGCCGATCCCGAACCGAGGAGCTCCCGTGCAGTACATCTCCACCCGAGGCGGCATGCAGCCGCTGCCGTACTGCGAGACCCTGCTCGAAGGGCTCGCGACAGACGGCGGGCTCGCCGTGCCCGAGACCATGCCGACGGTCGACGGTGAGACCCTCGAGCGCTGGCGGGCGCTGACCTACCCGCAGCTCGCGGCCGAGGTGCTCGCGTTGTTCGCGACGGACATCCCCCGTGCCGATCTCGCGCGCATGACCGCGGCGGCATACGACCAGTTCCCCGAAGAGGTCGTGCCGCTGCGCTCGATCGATGACGACCTCACGCTCGTGGGTCTCTCCGAGGGCCCGACGCTCGCGTTCAAGGACATGGCCATGCAATTCCTCGGCCAGGTCGTCGAGTACGCGCTCGAGCGCAAGGGCTCCGTCCTGAACATCCTCGGCGCGACCTCCGGAGACACGGGATCGGCTGCCGAGCACGCGCTGCGCGGCAAGGACCGCATCTCGGTCTTCATGCTGTCTCCGAAGGGACGCATGAGCGCGTTCCAGCGTGCGCAGATGTTCTCGCTCGCCGACGAGAACATCCACAACATCGTGGTCGACGGCGTGTTCGACGATTGCCAGAACCTCGTCAAGTCGCTCGCGGGCGATCTCGACTTCAAGCGGGCCCAGCACCTCGGCGCCGTCAACTCGATCAACCTCGCCCGCATCACCGCTCAGGTCGTCTACTACTTCTGGGCATGGCTGCGCGCGACGGATGCCGGCGGCTGGACCGAGGTCTCGTTCACCGTGCCGTCGGGGAACTTCGGCAACATCCTCTCGGGGTTCTTCGCGAAGCAGATGGGCCTCCCGATCCGTCGGCTCGTGCTCGCCGCCAATGAGAACAACGTGCTCGACGAGTTCTTCCGCACCGGTGTCTACCGGCCCCGCAGCGCGGCGCAGACGCTCGCCACCTCGAGCCCGTCGATGGACATCTCGAAGGCCTCGAATCTCGAGCGCTTCATCTTCGAGCTCGTCGGGCGCGATGCCGCACGCGTGGTCAAGGCCTGGCAGGATCTCGACACCCAGGGCTTCTTCGATTTCACCGCCGACCTGGCTCGTTTCGTCGACGAGTTCGGCATCGTCAGCGGCACCTCGACCCACGCCGACCGACTCGCGACCATCAAGGCGGTCTACGAGGCGACGGGCGACATCATCGACCCTCACACCGCGGACGGGGTCAAGGTCGCCCGCGAGAATCTCGAATCGGGTGTGCCGATGCTCGTGCTCGAGACCGCGAAGCCGCAGAAGTTCGCCGAGACGATCCGCGAGGCGATCGGCGTCGAGCTCGAGTACTCCTCGGAGCTGCGCGCCATGCTCGATGCTCCGCAGCACCGGACCGAGATGGCAGACGACGAGCAGGAGCTCCGTGCGTTCATCGAAGCGAAGGCCCTGAGCTGAGCTGAGTCGAGCCGCCCCGTGGCGACCCGGGCGACCTGACATCACAGAGACCCCCTCCTGCGGACGCCCGCAGGAGGGGGTCTTCGCAGTCAGCGGATCGGCAGCGTGCGACTCACTCGGGGTCGCCGTGCAGCATCCAGGGGATCCCGAATCGATCGACGAGCATCCCGAAACTGCCGCCCCACGGCGCAGCGTCGAGCGGCATCGTGATCGCCGCGCCGTCGGACAGCGCATCCCACACCTGCTGCGTCTTCTCCTGCGTATTGCCGCTCAGGGACACCGAGAACCCCTGAGGCGGCTCGAAGGGGATGCCGTCGGGGGTGTCCGACGCCATCAGCACGAGGCCGTCGGGCGTCGTGAGCTGCGCGTGCATCACGAGGTCGTTCTGATCGGGGTTCTGCACCATGTCGGGGAACTCGCCGAACACGGTGATCTCGAGGTCCCCGCCGAGGATGCCCTGATAGAACTCCATCGCCTGTCTCGCTTCGGTGCGGAACGAGAGATACGGATTGAGTGTCGCCATGACTGCCCCCAGCTATGTCAGGCAGGGCCCTCGTCGGCCCCGCTGCGGCTCATTCTGCGCCGGGGGTCGGACATCCGCAAGAGCGGGGTCGTCGCTCAGTCGGGGAGCGCCTTCACCGCCGCGGTCAGCACCTGAGGCACGGTCGGCACGCCTTCTGCCCGGAAGACCTCCGCACCCGCGGCATCGCGGATGATGACCGTGGGGGTGAACCGGATGTCGAGCGCCTCCGCCGCATCCGGCTCGGATGCGACGTCGATCTCGGTGACGGTCGCATCGGGAAGGTAGCGCACCGCATCAGCGACGACCGCACGGGTTCGAGAGCAGGCGCCGCAGAACGCGGATGTGACCAGCGTGAGTTCCATCGCTCTCCTCTCGGCTCTCGATATGCAACCCGGCGCCGGCTCGTCGTGTTCCCGGATCGAGGTCAGAACTCGGTGCGCTTGACGAGACCCCGATTCGTGCGGATGTGCTCGTAGTCCCACTGCACGACCCGTGACTCCGACAGCCAGACGGCGAGACGGTCGGTGTCGATCTCCGAGACGTCGACGAACCTCGCCTCGGCCGCCTCGAACGATCCGGACGCGACGAGTCCGGGCTCGGCGAACGACTGGCCACTCCAGAACATCAGTCGCACGGCATCCTTCAAGCGGTCGTACCCCACGATCGGATTGCCGTCGAGGAACCAGACGGGGTGCGCGTGCCACACCTTGGCGGACGCCTCGGGAAGCCCCCGGTCGATCTCGTCGGCGAGGCGCTCGCAGATCTCGCGATCTTCGGGGCGGAGTCTCCGGTGGTAGTCGTCGATCTCTGGCGCGCGGGTCATGGTGCGAGTATGGCCCGTGCGGCGGCCGCCGTCGAGGATCAGGTGCGAGGCGTCGTGGACCGAGGATGCAGCAGACCGGAGAGCGCACCGAGCGCAGCACCGACGAGGGTGTCGACGATACGTTCCCACGCGACGTCCATCGAACCGATCTCGCCGGTCGCCGCACCCGTCAGCAGCAGCACGAGCGGCGTGATGAAGACGAGCGCGAGGGCGTAGTGGCGCACCACGACGAGCTCGATCGTGAACTGCAGGGCGCCGAGAAGCAGCGCCAGCCAGAGACCCGACGGATGCAGCAGGGCGAGAAGAGCGTAGACCCCTGCGCCGACGACGGTCCCGAGCATGCGGTGCAGTCCGCGCTGCACGGCGGCGCGGCGGGCGGCTGCCACGCCGATCACGGCGACGGCCGATCCGACGATCCAGTACGTGCGCGTCGGGTCGATCACCAGCCCGAGCAGCACGCCGATGATCGCGACGATCGCGACCCGGATCAGCAGCATGCGTGAATCGGCCGTGAACGCGGGCCCCGGCAGCAGCTCACGCAGCGGCCTGGCCGAGACCGAATGCGCACGGGGGAGCAGAAGCGGCGCCATCGCGACCAGATAGGAGAAGACGCATCCCGCCGCGAGCGCGGCGATGTAGACCATCGGTGCGATCGGTGAACTGACGATCACATGAGCCGAGAGGCCGAAGACCAGCACGAAGAAGAGGGGCCCCGGTGGACCGAGCCGGAAACCGAACGCCAGAGCCGCGCTGACGACCGCGACGACCACGACGCCGATGCTCACGAGCCAGGCGTTCGCGGAGGCAGCGACTCCGAGTGCGGCGCTGGCGATCAGGCCCGCGGCGACGAAAGGCAGGATCCTGGCCCGTTCGACCACAGGAGCGGTGCCGGCGAAGAGGACCGTGAATGCGCCCGACGCCGCGATGTAGCCGAGCGAGGGCTGACCGATCATGGTCATGACGGCGATCGGCACCGCGATGCCCAGCGCGGCCTGGGTGGCGAGGTGCCAGCGCGGACCGCGCTTGGGTGCCAGGGCGAACAGGCTCATCCTTCTATTGTCTCGCGGTGCCGAGGACCCGCGGGACGCGGCTGAGCCCTTCCGGTGCCTCCGGAGTGCCGATGGGAGGCAATGAGCCCGGCGCTACGATGGCCGACGTGACAGAACCTCGCCCCGGAATCGCCGAACGCCTCTCGCAGATGATCCGGCTGCCGACCGTGTCGGCGGAGCTGGAGGAACGCGGATCCGAGCCGTTCGAGGCGTTCGTCGCGTTGATCGCCGACCTCTACCCGCTCGTTCACGAGCACCTCGCGCTCGAGCGGCATACCGATTTCGGGCTGCTCTTCCGCTGGTCGGGCAGAGAGGCTGAGGCCGACGGGCCGGTCGTGCTGATGGCGCATTACGACGTCGTCCCGGTGGATGAGAGCGATGCATGGACGCATCCTCCGTTCGAGGGCGTGATCGCCGACGGGGTGGTCTACGGGCGCGGGGCTCTCGACGACAAGGGTCCGCTGATCGTCGTGCTCGAGGCGGTCGAGAATCTGCTCGCCGTCGGGTTCGTCCCCGCGCGAGACGTCTACCTCTCATTCGGAGGCAATGAAGAGACCTTCGGTCGAGCGGCCAAGGAGATCGCGCGGGTGCTGCGCGAGCGCGGCATCATCCCGTGGCTCGTGGTCGACGAAGGCGGCGCGGTCGTCGACGCCCCACTGCCTTTCGTACCGGGCCGAGCGGCGATGATCGGCGTCGGGGAGAAGGGCGTGATGACCCTGACCCTCTCGGCGCGCGGCGAGGGCGGCCACGCGTCGGCTCCACCCTCTCTCACCGCCGTCCGGAGGGTGGCGAGAGCCGTCGATCGGCTCGGGCCGCGGACGTTCCGACCACGGCCCTCGAAGGCGATCGGGCGGATGCTGTCGCAGCTCGGCGCTCAGACGCCCGGTCCGGCGCGACATCTGCTGCGTCTGCTCGGATCCGCGCCGCTGCTGACAGGTCAGCTGTTCGCCGCGCTCGGCGGTGAGCCCGCCGCTCTCGTGCGCACGACCGTGGCCCCGACGATGCAGTCGGGTGGCACGGCGGCGAACGTCCTCCCCTCGCAGGCGTCGGCGACCGTGAATCTGCGCATCGCTCTGGGTGAGACGACGCAGCAGACCGTGCTGCGGGTGCGTCGGCGCATCCGGGATCCGCTGGTCACGGTCCGCGTCGAGGAGGCGAGCGAACCATCGCCCGAATCTGCGACCGACAACGCCCAGTTCGCGGTGCTCGCCGACGCGCTCGCGGTCTCGCACCCCGGGGTCCCCGCCGTGCCGTACGTGATGATGGCGGCGACGGACTCCCGTCACTTCCACCGTTTCGCGCCGGCCGTCTACCGCTTCGCACCGCTCGACATGTCGAACGCGCAGCGGGCGTCGATCCATGGCGTCGATGAGAACGTCGAGATCGCTGCGCTCGAGCGGGGGGAGCGGTTCCATCGGGCTCTCCTCGAGCGGCTAGGGTGATCTCACCCCTTCGAGGGCGTCTCGGCGCCCGAGTCAGCCCTTTCACCGAGGAGCCGCGATGACGCGCACCCGCACTCTGGGAACCCTCGCCACCGTCGTCGGCTTCCTCGCCTTCGTCGAGTTCACCAGCGGCGTGCTGCAGGGCTATTACACGCCCATGCTCACCGACATCGCGCGGCATCTGGGAATCCACGACGCCGACGTGAACTGGCTCGAGGGCACGCAGCTCATGCTCTCGGCTCTCGTCGTGCCGGCGTTCGCGAAGCTCGGCGACATGGTCGGGCACAAGCGGATGCTGTTGATCTCGACGGCGCTGACCGCCGTCGCGGCACTCGTGCTGCCGTTCACGGACTCGTTCCCCGTGTTCCTGATCGGCTGGACGCTGATGGGCTTCTACGTCGTCTGGCTGCCGCTCGAGATCGCGCTCATCTGGTCGCGCTCACGCCGGATGGAGGGACGCTCCTCGATCACGGCGAAAGCGGCAGGGCTGCTGGTGGCGGCGCTCGAAGGCGGCGCGATCATCGGTGCTCTCGTCGGCGGTGCGCTGATCGATGTCCTCCCGCTGACGGTCGTGCTCCTCATTCCCGCGGTGCTGATCGTCGTCTGCTTCTTCGTGATCCTGTTCGGGGTGAAGGAGTCGCCTGATCCGACCGGCGGCGTGTTCGACACGGTCGGCGTCGTGCTGATCTCGCTCGCCCTGATCTGCTTCACCGGCGGGCTGAGCCTGCTCCGTTTCGAGGGCGGACTCGTCAACCCCTGGTCATGGGCGGTGGTCGTGCTCGGCCTCCTGCTCGTCATCCCGTTCGTGCTCTGGGAGCTGCGCTGCGATGACCCTCTCATCGACGTGCGCATGTTCCGCTCACCGGCCCTCGGGCCTGTGTTCCTCACCGCAGGCCTGTTCGGAGTGAGCGTGCTCGGGGCCCAGGCACCGCTGTCGACGTTCGCGCGCACCGATCCGGGTGTCTACGGCTATGGACTCGGAACGACGGGTTTCGCGACGTCGCTCATCATCGGGCTGTATCTGATCGCGATGATCGCAGGCGCACTGCTGTTCCCGCTCGTCGCTCGACTGGTGAGCCCGCGGATCACTCTCATGGGCGCGTCTCTGCTCGTCGGCATCGGGTTCCTGTTGTTCCTGCCTTTCCATGACTCCTATGTGCAGGTGGTGACCAACATGGTCATCGTCGGACTCGGCTCCGGCGCTCTCGTGGCGGCTCTCCCCGCGGCGGCTGCGTCGGCGGCGCCCGCGACGCAGACCGGTGTCGCGACGGGGCTCACCAACTCGGTCAAGACGGTCGGCGGAGCGATCGCCTCGTGCATCTTCGGGATCGCACTGCTCAACGGCGTGAGCGGAGCGGTCGAGGGCACCGCAGGGTCATTCGCCGGCTACGTCACGGTCTGGGTGGTCTGCGGCGTGACGGCGCTCGTCGCCGCCGCGATCCTCGTCTTCGTTCCCAAAGAGGCTTTCACCGACCGGACGGATGCCGAGGCTGTCGCCACCCCGATCGCCTGACGTCAGCTGGGATCGAGGCCGAGGACCCGCGAGATCGGAGGCCAGGCCTGCGCGCCGAGCGCTGCATCGGCGCGCGGTGTGCCGCCCCGAGCCATGTGCATGCCGCCGGCCGCGGCGGCCTCGCCGGGCAGGAGCAGACGATGCCCTGCATCCGGATGCTGGACGATCGTCGTGCTTCTGCCATGGGCATGTCGGCGCTGTGAGATCGCCGTCGTGAACGCGGTGCTCGGCCAGACGCGGTCGTCACCTCCGGCGATCAGCAGCAGATCGCCGGAGATCCGCTCGACAGGAATCGTCGCCGCCGCAGTGAGTGTCGGGTCGAGGGTCAGGCTCGTCGAGTACAGCGAGAGGTACTCCGGCGGATCGCTCATCGGCGTCCACGCCGGGTCGAACACGACCGCCGGCAGCGGAGAACCGCCCAGAGTCCAGTGCGAGGACCAGCGGCCCTCCGCCAGCCCGGACCAGACGACGGACGACGGAGAGACGGCGATGGTCGCGTCGATCTCGACGGTGGAGGCGGTGACGAGGGCCGCCTCGGCGCCGAACGACGTTCCGAAGATCGCCACGCGATCGTGATCTCGTCGCAGCAGCTCGATCTGATCGATGAACATCTCGATCGGCACCTCATGGGGCGCCGGTCGCTGGCCGATGCCGCCGAACCAGCGGATCGCTCGCATCCGAGTGCCCCGATGGCCGAGCAGATCGGCGCGAGCGGACTCGAGGCGCCCACTCGAACCCGCGAGCAGCAGCACGGCTGTGCCGCAGGGTCGCTCGGGGAATGCGTCGTAGACGTCATCCGAGACGATGGACGAAGGCATGAGGTGGTGGGCCGATGTCAGTCGCGGTCGAGCCCGAACGAGCGCTTGACCACGGCCTGCATGTCGCGGTCGAGTCCGTCGATGCGCGTGTTCACGGTGTCGAAGCGGGCGTTCATCTCGCCGCGGAGTCCGCCGATCTGGGCGTTCATCTCGCCGCGGAGACCCCCGATCTGGCCGTTCATCTCGTTGCGGAGGCCACCGATCTCGGTGCGGACGACCCGGATGAACAGTGTGGAGACGACGGTCAGCATGCCGAACATGAGCGCGGTGAAACACCCGATCATGGTCCAGATCTGAGCGTCGGTCATGAGGTGCACCATGTCATCCTCGCATCGTTCCACGCCGAGCAGCGGAATCGAGGTCGCTGTATACCGTCATCCCGAGCAGTGGGAGGAACTGCGAGTCGCAGGGTGGTCGTGCAGGAGGGGTGGGCGGGGATTTCTCATCACTCGCCCACCCCCGTGCTCAGTCGCCCTTGACGTTGACGAGCTGACGCAGTGCTGGGCCCACCGCAGCTCGCGGATGTACCGGGTGAACTCGGGAGTGCCTTCGACGAGGTACGCGAGGTCGGGGTCGGGCAGCTCGATCCACCACTGCTTTGCCAGCCGCTGCGCGACGGCGATGTGGTGACCGGCGATCCGGTTGCCGACGCCTCGAGAACCCGAGTGCAGGAAGAGCCACACGCGGTCGAGCGGCAGTCAAGCGGAATCGCGCGGGGGGTTGTGCATGAACTCGACGCGGATGCCGTCGGCATCCTCGACGAAGGAGGCGTAGTAGCGGTCGGTGTACCGCGGGTACTCCTTCGGGTCTCGGACGGCCGTCCATCCGGCATCGAGCGCCACTGCATGCAGGCGATCCACCTCATCGCGCGAGGGCATGGCGAACGCGATGTGCTGCCAGCCGACCCGGCCGTGGCGGTGAGGGCCGGAGTCCTCATCCCATGCGTACAGGATGATCTCTGTCTCGTCGCCGTTGTTCCATGAGATGGAATGGTCGTCTTCGCCGCCGCTCACGTAGCCGAGCGCCATGAGCACGGGGTGGAACTGGGCTCTGCCCCGTTCGAGGTCGTCGACGGTGATGCCCAGATGATCCAGAAGTGCCATGCGTCCAGTCTTCCAGTCGAGGCACGCGCGGCACTAGTGCGGCGCGTGGTACTCGACTTCGCCGCGCTTCCAGTAGCCCTTGACCACGGCGTTCGCGGAGTCGATGCCCCAGCGGTCCAGCAACGCGCGTCCCGGTTTGACGATCGACTGTTCGGCCGCGATGAACACGAACGGGTCGTCGCCGATCGCATCTTCCACCGCCAGGTCGTCGAGGAACGCGATGAGCGCGGAGCCAGAGGGAGCATCGCCGCGATGCAGCCATTCGATGTCGACAGGGGCTTCGATGTCGATCTCACGCCCGGCCGAGACCGTCTCGACCACGATTCGAGCGGCGACGCCGGCGGGGATGAGCGCCGCGAAGCGTCGGATGGCGGGGATGGCCGTCTCGTCTCCGACGAGCAGCCAGGAGCCGGGGGTGCCGTTCAGCACCGCCGACCCGCGGGGCCCGCCGACGCCGATCGATGACCCGAGAGCAGCAGTCGCCGCCCAGGGGGCTGCGACACCCGAGTCGCCGTGCACGGCGAACTCGACGTCCAACCAGTCCGCGCCCCAGGCCAGAGGTGTGTACTCACGACTCGGTGCAGCCCGCATCTCCTCGACCGATCCCACCGGGCCGGAGGGGAAGAACAGTCGCATGTGGTCGTCGGAGCCCGGGGAGTCGAAGCCCTCGAGGTCGCCGCCCGTGAGGCGCACACGCACGAAGTCGGGTGCCAGCCATTCCCGGGCGCTCAGCGTGACGGTGCGGAAGCGCAGATCGAGGCCTCGGCGCTCGATGGAGAAGCCGGATTTCGTATCGCTCATAAAGTAAGGCTAACCTATCTTGGAGGCGGAGTTAGGGGAGCCTAACTCCGCCTGTCCCGCGCCGCCCGCGCGCACTCACCACCGCAGAACAGGAGTCTCTCCATGTCCATGCCCAGAATCCTCAGCGCCACGAGCGTCGGTCTCGTCGGCCTTCTCGCCCTCGCGGGCTGCGCCTCCGGAGCCGAAGCCGAGCCGGCCGAGACCGCCCCGGCCGCCGACTCGGTCACGATCGAGGACAACACCGGATCGCACGAGATCGCCACGCCTCCCGCATCCGTGGTCGCACTGGACAACCGCACGTTCCAGACGCTCTCCGACTGGGGAGTCGAGCTCTCGGCCGGTGCGGTCGCGCTCATGCCCGACACGGTGTCGTACCTCGACGACGACTCGATCGTCGACATCGGCCTGCACAGCGAGCCCGACCTCGAGGCGATCGTCGCCGTCGAACCCGACCTCATCATCAGCGGACAGCGCTTCACGCAGCACAACGAGGCCATCGCCGAACTCGTGCCTGAGGCGACGATCATCGATCTCGAGCCTCGCGAGGGCGAGCCCTTCGACGACGAGCTCAAGCGACAGGTGACCGTGCTCGGCGAGATCTTCGGCAAGCAGGACGAGGCGCAGTCACTGGTCGACGATTTCGACGCGGCGGCGGAGCGGGCGAAGGCCGCCTACGACGACGCCGACACCGTCATGGCCGTGAACACCTCGGGCGGCGAGATCGGGTATCTGGCACCGACCGTGGGCCGCTCGCTCGGACCGATCTACGACATCCTCGGCCTGACCCCGGCGCTCGAGGTCGCCGATGCCTCGGACGACCATCAGGGCGACGACATCTCGGTCGAGGCGATCGCCGCCTCGAACCCCGACTGGCTTCTCGTGCTCGACCGCGACGCCGTGTTCGCCGCAGAGACCCCCGACTACGTGCAGGCATCCGAGATCCTCGAGAGCTCCGAGGCGCTCGCCGGCGTCACGGCAGTCGCTGACGAGCAGATCGTCTACATGCCCACCGACACCTACCTCAACGAGGGCATCCAGACGTACACGACGTTCCTGAACGACCTCGCCGACGCCCTCGAGGCCGCCCAGAAGTAGTCCGCTCGGCGGCATCCGCTCGAGGGCGGATGCCGCCGGCCGGCGACTCACGATGTCTCGCACCGCGTTCTCCACCGAGCCGCCCCGGTCTGCCGGGCGGCTCTTCGACGTCAAGCTCCTCGTCGGCATCCTCGTCGTCCTCGCACTTCTCGTCGTGTCCCTGTTCACAGGCGTCTACGACATCGCGGGAGCCGCCGACGGTGCCGAGATGTTCCAGATCACCCGGGTCCCGCGCACGGTAGCCCTCGTCCTCGCGGGCGCCGCCATGGCGATGGCGGGGCTGGTGATGCAGCTCCTCACTCAGAACCGCTTCGTCGAGCCGACCACCACCGGCACCACCGAATGGGCGGGCCTCGGTCTGCTGACGGTCATGGTGCTCGTGCCGAACCCCTCGATCCCGCTGAGGATGGCAGGCGCCATCATCGCGGCCTTCATCGGCACCATGGTGTTCTTCGCCTTCCTGCGCCGCGTCTCGCTGAAGTCGTCTCTAATCGTCCCGATCGTCGGCATCATGCTGGGTGCCGTCGTCGGATCGGTGTCGACCTACTTCGCACTCGTGACCGACTCGCTGCAGGCCATCGGCGTCTGGTTCGCGGGCAGCTTCACATCGGTGCTCCGAGGGCAGTACGAGATGCTCTGGATCGTGGCGATCGTCGGAGTCGTCGTGTTCGTCGTCGCCGACCGTCTCACGATCGCCGGGCTGGGGGAGGAGATCGCGACGAACGTCGGGGTCGACTACAACCGGGTGATCCTGCTCGGAACAGTGCTCATCGCCGTCACCACGGGCGTGGTCACGGTCATCGTCGGCAACCTTCCCTTCCTCGGGCTGATCGTGCCGAACATCGTCTCGATGGTCCGCGGCGACGATCTGCGCAGCAACCTGCCGTGGGTCTGCCTGCTCGGCATCGCGATCGTCACCGTCTGCGACATCATCGGACGGACGATCATCATGCCGTTCGAGGTGCCGGTGTCGCTGATCCTCGGCATCGTCGGCGCGATCGTCTTCATCCTGCTCCTGCTGAGGCAGCGTCGTCGTGGCTGAGGCGATCGCGGCCGGCACCCGCACCTCCGGATCCTTCACGACTCCGCGCGCACGACGGCGATATGTCATCGTGCTCGGCATCCTCGTCGCCCTCTCCGTGGCCTTCGCCTTCGCTCTGCTCGCGTGGGAGAACCCGATGCCGATCGGATCACCCGGATTCTGGCGCATCGCGAAGCTGCGCGTGACGAACGTGACCGTGATGGCCGTGGTCGCGGTGGCGCAGGCGATCGCCACCGTGAGCTTCCAGACGGTCACCAACAACCGCATCATCACGCCGTCGATCATGGGATTCGAATCGCTGTATCGCGTCGTGCAGACCACCACGGTGTATCTGTTCGGCGTCGCCGGTCTCGTGGCGATCCAGGGCGTCTGGCAGTTCGGCCTGCAGGTCGTCATCATGGTGGGGCTTGCGATGGCGCTCTACGGATGGCTGCTGTCCGGGCGCTACGGCAACCTGCAGATCATGCTGCTCATCGGGATCATCATCGGCGGCGGTCTCGGAGCGATCTCGACCTTCATGCAGCGGCTGCTCACGCCCAGTGAGTTCGATGTGCTCGCGGCGCGATTGTTCGGCAACGTCTCGAACGCCGACGCGTCGTACCTGCCGCTCGCCATTCCGCTGTGCATCGCGGCCTCGGCGCTGCTCTGGATGAGGTCCCGGAGGCTGAACCTGCTCGCGCTCGGACCCGACGTGTCGCGTTCGCTCGGCCTCGACCACAAGCGCGAGCTCTTCATGGTGCTCTTCCTGGTCGCCGTGCTGATGGCGACATCGACCGCGCTGGTCGGTCCGATGACGTTCCTCGGATTCCTCGTCGCGACCCTCGCGTACCAGTTCGCCGACACGTACGATCATCGACTCATCTTCCCGGTGGCCGTGCTCACGGCCTTCACGATCCTCGCCGGGGCCTATTTCGTCATGAAGAACGTCTTCTACGCGCAGGGGATGGTCTCTATCCTCATCGAGCTCGTCGGCGGAACCGTCTTCCTCATCGTCATCCTCAGAAAGGGCAGGCTGTGATCACACTCGAGGGCGTCCGCCGCGACTACAGCGACCAGGTCGCGATCGGCCCCGTTGATCTCCGGATCCCCGCCGGGGGCATCACGGCGCTGATCGGTCCCAACGGAGCGGGCAAGTCGACGCTGCTGACGATGATCGGTCGGCTCGGCGGCATGGACGCCGGGGCGATCGAGATCGCCGGATACGACGTCGCGACCACGAAGTCGAAGGACCTCGCCAAGATCGTCTCGGTGCTCCGCCAGGAGAACCACTTCGTCACGCGGCTCACCGTGCGCCAGCTCGTCGGTTTCGGGCGCTTCCCGCACTCGCAGGGCCGCTTGACCCGCGCTGACGAGGAGATCATCAGCAGGGCGATCGACTTCCTCGACCTCGGCGACCTGGAAGGGCGCTACCTCGACGAGCTCTCCGGAGGCCAGCGGCAGCGAGCCTACGTCGCGATGGTGCTGGCGCAGGACACCGAGTTCGTGCTGCTCGACGAGCCGCTCAACAACCTCGACATGAAGCATGCCGTGCAGATGATGAAGCACCTGCGTCGTGCGGCCGAAGAGCTCGGGCGCACGATCGTCATCGTCCTGCACGACATCAACTTCGCAGGTCATTACGCCGACCATATCTGTGCCATGAAAGACGGTGAGGTGGTGGAGTTCGGCCCTCCCTCCGCGATCATGACCGGTGAGGTGCTCACCCGCGTGTTCGACACGTCCGTGCAGGTGGTCGAGGGGCCCTCCGGTCCTCTCGCCGTCTACTACTGACGCTCAGAGCTCGACGCCGTGGTCCTCGTCGTTGACGCCGGCATTGCGGCCCCGGCGGGATTCGTAGCCGATGAACCAGCCCAGCCAGACGATCGCGGCAAGCAGGATGCCGAGCCAGACGTTCTGGAAGATCAGGCCGATCACGACACCGACGATGAGAAGACCTGCGGTGACGGAGAAGCGGAGTGCGTTGCGCGACATGGGCTCAGCCTAAAGGCGATCCGCCCGCCTCGGGAGGTCAGCGAGTGCGGTGATCTTCGGGAGAGAGCCGTGGCCCTCGTCGGGGCTCGCTCACCCTGCTCGCGAAGATGAGACGGATCACGCGCTGCCGGTGCCCCGCCCAGGGGGCGAGCAGGTCGAGCATCCCTTCGTCATCGGTGCGGTGGCCGGTGAGGGCGTATCCCACCTGATGTGCGAGGTGGTAGTCGCCGACGCTCACCGCATCCGGATCGCCCAGCGCCCGGATGCGCGTCTCGGCCGAGGTCCACACACCCACGCCGGGGAAGCTCGTCAGGACGCGGTCACGCTCGTCGCCGCCGGGTGCGGCCAGAAGCGCGCGCGAGATGCTTTCCGCCCGCTCGGCGACGCGCACGACGGTCTTCGACTGCGGCGGCTGCACCGCGACCCGATGCCAGTCCCACGAGGGGATGCGACGCCATTGCTCTGCGGTCGGGGCGGCGTGCATCGGCCGCGGGGTCGGACCGGGTGCGCGCTCGCCGAACTTCGTGACGAGCAGCCTCCAGGCGCGGAACGCCTCGAGACCCGTCACCTTCTGCTCGATGATGGCGCAGGCGAGAGCGTCGAACACGACGCCGGTGCGAGCCAGGCGGATGCCGGGCGCACGGCGGGCCACCTCGGAGATCAGGGGATGGAGCGAGGGATCGAAACCCGACGGGTCGTCTCGGGCGCCGCACAGGTCGGGCACGGTGTCGAGTGCGTGCTCGGCTCCGCGGCCCCACGCGGTGGCCTTGATCTCTCCGCTCTGCGCGCGCAGCGCCAGCGTCGCAGGGCCGAGCGGAGTTCGGAGAGTGCGCCAGATCACCGGACCGTCGCAGACCATGGTGGGGTCCCCGGGGCCTCGCCGCAGCATGCCGACCGTCGCGCGGAGATCGACGGGTGCGGTCGGCCGATACACGGTCTCCCGCGGTGCGCTCTGAGAAGCCGCGTCGGCGGCTCCGGCATCCGCGGTCAGGGTCATGCGCCCCACGATACGTGGCGGGGCTGACACTCGGATCAGAAGCGGTCGGGCGAGGGTGTGCCGTGGCCGTAGCGGATGACGACGTCGGCGTGACGGTCGAAGCGGTAGCCGATGCCGCGCACGGTGCGGACGATGTCCTCGTAGCGGCCGAGCTTCGCGCGCAGACGACGCACGTGCACGTCGATGGTGCGCTCGCCGGGGGTCTCGTCGTCCTGCGCCTGCCACAGTGCGGAGACGAGTTCGCTGCGCTCGATCGTGCGTCCTTCGCGGAGCACGAGGTACTGCAGCAGCTCGAACTCCTTGTAGGTGAAGGCTGCGGATTCTCCGTCGATCAGGACGCGCTTGCGCGAGATGTCGACGACGACGCCGCCCTCCTCGTCGGTGGTCTCCTCCTCTGCGGCGGCCTTGGTGCGGGCGATCGCACCGGGCTCGTGCAGTGCGAGACGCACGACGTCGAGGTCGCGACCACCCGAGCCGTGCGGGGCGAGCGCGACGGTGGCGTGCGTCTCGGCGCCGGGAGCGAGCTCGGCGAGAGTGCGACGCAGCGCGTCGACGAGGAGCGGGAGGCTGACTCCGGCTTCGGCGGCCTTGATCTCGTCGAGGCCGACATAGAGGGCGAAGCCGCGGGGCGAGCGGACAGCGGGAAGATCTGCATCGAGCGGGGCTGCGGCGGGCGCCGGAGCGGCGGTGCGGACGGCGGCGGTGGCGGCGGGACGCTCGAGAAGTGCGGTGTTCGACATGATGATGAAGTCCTCAGGACGTGAGCCGGGAAGAGGCTCTGATGCGTTGCATGAATGACCGGGCGAGCCGGAAGAGCGAGCAAAGGGTGGATGCTCGATGACCCATACCTCGCAGATCGCGAGAAGTCAGGTCAGACGGAGTGGCTGTTCGTTCAGCGACACATTCGGCAACACATGCCAACGCGACCGGGCATCATCATCCCGGCAGTCCTGTTCGCCTCCTGGGCGGACAAAGGGCTTGCGTTGGTAGTCATGGGGGGATTATGTCGGAAGAAGTCCGGGCGTGTCAAAACGGCCGACCGTGCCGGAGGCGGGCGTAACGTGGACAGATGACCACTTCGACCCTCGCCGCAGGCTTCCTCCTCACCGATGAGAAGGACGCATCGCGGTACACGTTGATGAGAGACGGGCAGCTCGTGAGCGTGCTCGACTACCGCGACGACGGACACACGATCGCCCTGACGAGAGCCTTCACGATCCCCACTTTCCGCGGCCACGGCTATGCGGGTGTCCTCGTCGAGGGCGCTGTCGCCGACATCGAGGAACGCGGAGATCGCAAGGTCGATGCGGTGTGCTGGTACGTCTCCGACTGGTTCCAGGCGCACCCCGAGCACTCGGCTCTCCTGCGCTCTCGATGACGCAGCTCGTGTGACGCTGTGTTACACGGTGGCGCCCTGACAGGATGAAGTCATGAAACTCGCAGAGGCACTCACCGCCCGCGCAGACCTGCAGCGCCGCATAGAGCAGCTGCGTGCGCGCATCACCGCGAACGCCAGGTACCAGGAGGGCGAGGAGCCCGCCGAGGATGCCGCCGCGCTTCTCGTTCAGGCGGACGCCGATCTGCTGCTGCTCCGAGACCTCATCAGGCGGATCAACGCGACGAACTCGCGTCTGGATCTGGGTACCGACGGAACCATGACCGATGCCCTCGCCGCCCGCGACGTGCTCCGGCTGCAGCACTCGCTGCTCGCAGACGCCGCCGCGGCGGCATCCGGGGCGAACGACCAGTTCCTGCGTCAGATGCGGTCGGAGCTGCGTCAGATCTCTGCGCTTCCCGTCGCCGAGCTGCGCTCGCGCGCGGATGCGGTCGCGCAGGAGCTGCGCGAACTCGACAATCGGATCCAGCAGGCGAACTGGCTCCACGATCTGGAGGAGTAGAGCGGAAGTCGGTAGTCACGACGAGGCGGGCACACCCCCAGCCGGAGGGGCAATTCCGGCTCATGTCGGGCGGAGGGCAGCCCGGATCCGCATCGCGCAGCCCCGCACGCCGCACATGTGATCGCGCATCGCGCATCTCGCATCACCACGTGTCGATCATCGTGACGAGGGTGGGTCAGGGGACCTTCCGCTCGCGATCCCACAGCCTCATCTCGGGTAATATGGTTTCTCTGCTCAGCCCCGTCGGCTGAGGTGGTCAGGCGCTCATGAAGCGCGCTGGTCCGAGGCTCGAAACCTCCGGCATCGTCCCCGACACCGGAGGTTCTTCCATGTCATCGTCCTTGCGCGCCCGCCCCCAGACCCGGTGGTGGGCGCTCGTCGTCATCTCCCTCACGCAGCTGATCGTCGTCCTCGACGGCACGATCGTGAGCATTGCCCTGCCTCAGGCCCAAGCGTCCCTCGGCTTGACCGACGGCCAGCGTCAGTGGGTCGTCACGGCCTACGCCCTGGCCTTCGGCGCACTGCTCCTGCTCGGTGGTCGCATCGCCGACTACGTCGGGCGCAAGCGTGTCTTCATGATCGGGATGGTGGGCTTCGGCGCTGCATCCCTCTACGGCGGCCTCGCACAGTCGGGCTGGGAGCTCATCCTCGCCCGCGGCCTGCAGGGCGTCTTCGCCGCACTTCTCGCACCGGCGGCTCTCGCGCTGCTCACCGTGACTTTCCCCTCGGGCCGCGAGCGCAACACGGCGTTCGCCGTGTTCGGGACCGTCGCGGGAACCGGCGCAGCGGTCGGCCTGCTGCTGGGCGGATTCCTCACCGAGTTCACCGATTGGCGCTGGTGCCTGCTGGTCAATCTGTTCTTCGTCGCGATCGGCCTCGTCGGCGGAGCGCTCTTCCTCACCGAGAGCAAGGCCGAGGGCGACAACCGGTACGACGTCTGGGGCGCGATCACCGTGACTCTCGGTCTCGGATCGCTCGTCTACGGTTTCAGCCTCGCCGAGAACGGCTGGGGCGATCCGCTGACGATCACGTTCCTCGCTCTGGGGGTCGTGCTGCTCGGCGTGTTCGTGTGGGTCGAGAGTCGTGTGTCGCAGCCGCTCCTCCCGCTGCGGGTGGTGGCCGATCGAGTGCGAGGCGGAGCGTTCCTCATCCAGGGCGTGGCCGGGGCGATCATGATCGGCGCGACGCTCTACCTGACCTTCCACCTCCAGTTCGTGCTCGGCATGGGCGCGCTCCCGGCGGGAGCGGCGACCCTGCCGCTGCCGATCGCGACGATGATCATCGCCCCGATCGCGACGAGACTCCTCACGGTGATCGGGCCGCGGCCGATGCTGATCGTCGGGCCGCTCGTCGCGGCGGCCGGGCTGTTCCTCCTCTCCGGGATCACCCCCGATGGGGCGTACATCGTGCAGATCGCGCCGGCGCTTCTGCTCCTCGGCATCGGCATGGGCTTCGTGTTCATCCCGCTGCAGAACCTGGCACTCACCGGAGTCGCACCGCATGACGCGGGCATCGCATCGGCCGTCGCCAACTCGGCCATGCAGATCGGCGGATCGATCGGGCTGTCCGTGTTCACGGCCGTGTACGCGGCGTCCGTGGGCGGGCATGCGCAGACGGAGGTCTCCCCGACGCAGCTGACCGACGCCTACGGCTGGGTGTTCATCGTCGCATCGATCCTCATGGTCGGCGCTGCCGTGATCGCCGCCGTCATGGTGCGCGGTTCGAAGGACGAGCTGATGCCGTCGCAGCCGGGGTTCGCGGTCGGCGCGCACTGAGACGCTCGCGGCATCCGTTCCGCCCGGAATCCCACGGATTCCGGGCCCAGGAACGGATGCCGCGGCACGCCTGAGGCCGAATGTCGGTGGGGGTTCGTAGCGTGTGAGTATGCGAATCCTGCACACCTCCGACTGGCACATCGGCCGCACCTTCCATGGCAACTCGACCATGGACGCGCTGGCCGAGGTCCTCGGAGCGCTCACGGTGCAGGTTCGTGAGAACGCGGTCGACGTCGTCATCGTCGCCGGTGACGTCTTCGATTCGGCGACGCCGGCCGGCCCCGCGTACACGCTTCTCGGCGACGTGCTCGTCGCGCTGCATGAGACGGGTGCCCGTGTGATCGTCACGAGCGGCAACCACGACTCCGCTGCGCGTCTCGGGTTCCAGGCGCGGCTGCTCCGTGACGGCATCCACGTGCTGACCGATCCGCTCGCGATCGGCACGCCGGTGACGCTGGCAGACGCCGATGGTCCGGTGCATTTCTACGGCATCCCGTACCTCGAGCCCGCCATCGTGCGTCAGCACTGGATCGGCGCCGATCTGCGCACGCAGGCGCAGACGCTGTCTCACGCGATGGGTCTCGTCCGGGTGGGGATGCAGGCCCACCCGGGGCGATCCGTCGCGATCGCGCACTGCTTCTCCGCCGGAGTCGACGCCACGGTCGGTCTCGAGCGCGAGGTGCGGCAGGGGGGTCTCGACGTCGTGCCGCTGTCGGTCTTCGACGGGCCTGACTACGTCGCTCTCGGGCACATCCATGGCCGCCAGAAGATCAGCGAACGGGTGCGCTATTCGGGCGCTCCGCTGCACTACAGCTTCGGCGAACAGAGCAAGCCGCGCGGTTCGTGGCTGGTCGACCTCGATGCCACCGGCCTCGCATCGGTCGAGTGGCTCGATCTTCCCGTCCCTCGTCGTCTGGTCACCCTCACGGGCACCCTCGATGAGATCCTGTCTCCCGAGAACATCGCGGCGCACGCCGACGACTGGGTCTGTGCGGTGTACACCGACGCGCTCGCCCAGACCGAGCCCATGCGTCGACTCCGAGAGCGCTATCCGCACTGCGCGATGGTGCAGCATCAGCCCTCCGACACATCCGCGGCAGTCGAGCGCTCCTATGTCGATCGGCTGAGCGGTGCCGTCAGTGACCCCGAGCGCATCGAGGCCTTCCTCGAGCACGTCCGCGCGGGCCACGGGGCGACCGAGCGCGAGCGCGAGCTGATCCGCGAGGTCCTCGATGACCGCGTCCGCGCCGAAGCCCTCATCTGATCCGGTGACGACTCGATCCAGCCCGGCGATGCGTCACCGCGATCATTCTCCGACAGTGAAGAAGACTCTCTGATGCAGTTGCACCGACTGGAGGTCGAAGGGTTCGGTCCGTTCCGCGAGCGGCAGACCGTCGACTTCGATGCTTTCGCCGACGACGGCATCTTCCTGATCGCCGGTCGCACGGGCGCCGGCAAGTCCAGCATCCTCGATGCCGTCTGCTTCGGTCTCTACGGCGGAGTCCCGCGCTACGAGGGTGGCGAGAAGCGGCTGCGCAGCGATCACTGCGAGCCCGACGACGTGACCGAGGTCGTGGTGGAGTTCAGCACTCCGGCGGGCCGATTCCGCGTCAGGCGTTCACCGGAATACGAGCGCCCCAAGAAGCGCGGCGGCGGCATGACGGTGCAGCCGGCGGCCGTGCAGCTCGACACCTCGGTCGGCGGCGAATGGATCGGTCTCGCCGCGAAAGAGCGCGAGGCGGCCTTCGAGCTCGACGAGATCCTGCAGCTCAGTCGCGAGCAGTTCCTGCAGGTGATCCTGCTCGCGCAGAATCGGTTCTCGGAGTTCCTGCTGGCGGGGAGCAAAGAGAGACAGTCGCTGCTGCGGCGGCTGTTCGGCACCGAGCGTTTCGAAGACGTGCAGGCGCGTTTCGATGAACGACGCAAGGCGGCCGAGCAGAGTCTCGGGGCACGCCTCGCAACGGTGTCTGCCCGCCTCGACGAGGGCGAGAGGCTCGTCGGCAGCGCCGGCCTCGGGCACGACGGCGAGGTGCAGGGAGAAGACGCGGGCGCGGCCGACTCAGAGCCTGTCGCGGTGACGACAGAGGAGCGCCTCGACGGTCTGCGTCGCGCGAAGGCTCGTGCGGATTACCGCGCAGAACGTCGAGCGGCTGAACGGATCGAGGCGGAGAAGCAGTCGGACGCAGCAGACGCGGCCCTCGCGATCGCGCGTGAGGAGCAGCGGGCGCAGCTCGAGCGGGATCGGGCCAGAGCCGCGCTCGCACGTCTCGAGGCTGATGAGCCGCACATCGCCGCCGCGCGCAGTGAACTGCAGAAAGCCAGGGCCGCGGAGCTGCTGCGGGGCCCGATCTCCGCCGCGACGACGGCGACATCGGCGCTCGACGCCGCGATCGAGGCCGAGACACGCGCACGGGCGGCCTGGGAGGCTCACGGCATCGTCGCGGACGATCTCACGGAGTGGGCGGCCGAGCGCACGGCGCAGACCGGTCTGTGGCAGCGTGCGGCAGAGCTGGAACGCTCCGCGTCGGCGCTCGATGCCGAGCTTGCGGCGACGTCCGATGCCGTGGCGGCGGCGACCGCTCGCATCGACGCGGCCGAGGCCGATCGTGTCGCGCTTCCCGCAGAGCTCGAACAGCTCACACTCGCGCGCGACGCGGCGAGGCAGCTCGCTGATCGCGCCGGAGATCTGGCCGCAGCACGGGATGCTGCCGCAGCGCGGCATGCGGCGGCGGTCGAGACAGTCCGTCTCAGAGCCGCTCATGACGACGCCGAACGGCAACTCGCTGACGCCAGCGCCGCGCTCGCTGCAGCTCAGACCGCGCTCGCTCAGCTCAGACAGCGCCGACTCGACGGATTCGCGGGGGAGTTGGCGACCTCGCTGCACGAGGGCGAGGCGTGCCCGGTATGCGGATCGCACGAACATCCGGCTCCCGCCGTGCATGCCGACCCCGTCTCGGCGGAAGACGTCGACGAGGCTGAAGCCGCACGTGATGTCCTCGCGCAGCGCGAGCGAGATGCGGCAGAACGGACATCCTCACTGCGCGCCGACCTCGCCGCGGCGATCAGCCGCGCCGACGGTCGAGAGGTCGACGAGGCTGTCGCAGAACTCGACACCGCGGCAGCGGCGCATGCACAGAGCACAGACGCAGCCGACCAGCTGGTCACACTCGATCAGCAGCGCGAAGCCCTCCTCGCGCGCATCCGCCGTCTCGACAGCGACCGCGACCGTGATTCCACGGCGCTGGCCGCGGCACGCGAAGCGCACTCGCTCGTGGCGCAGCGGGTCGCCGATACGCGAGAGACGATCGCAGAAGCGAAAGGGCACTACGAGTCCGTGGCCGAGAGGCTCACGGCGACGCGTGTCGAAGTCCAGGCTGCTCTCGCGCTCGTCGAGGCGGCGGCAGAGCGGGCACGCAAGGCTGAGGCCGCGACAGCTGCGAAGGCCGAACTGGATGCGGCGCTGGAAGCATCCGAGTTCGATGGCGTCGCGGCGGTCGAGCTGTCGCTCCGCACGGCCGCAGCGCAGGCGGCTCTCGAGAATCGAGTCACCCAGCACGCCGTCCAACGCGAGAAGGAGCGCGCGATCCTCCTCGACCTCGAGCTCCGCACGCTGCCGGAGGAGACGATCGATCTCGGTCCTGCCGAGCAGTCTTCCTTCGCCGCGCGGCAGCGCTGGTCCGTCGCGGTCGACGAGGCGGGGCGGGCGGCAGGGGTGTCAGAGCAGCTCGCCGCGGTCATCGAGGCCGCGACATCAGAGCACGCCCGCATCGCGGACGACGCCGCCGACTACGAGGTTCTGCGAGGACTCGCCGACGCGATCGCCGGTCGCGGGGCGAACGCCCGCAAGATGACGCTCGAGACGTTCGTCCTCGCCGCCGAACTCGAAGAGATCGTCGACGCCGCGAACCGCCGGCTCAGCGACATGTCGACGGGGCGCTATCAGCTCCGCCACTCAGACGCGCTCGCCGCCCGCGGGGCCGCGTCTGGGCTCGGCATCGTCGTGTTCGACGCATTCACGGGCCAGACCCGGCCGGCGCAGTCGCTGTCGGGAGGGGAGACCTTCCTGAGCTCCCTCGCCCTTGCGCTCGGACTCGCCGAGGTGGTCACGGCGCGAGCCGGCGGCATCCGTCTCGACACCCTGTTCATCGACGAGGGCTTCGGCTCGCTCGACGGCGACACCCTCGACGTCGCCATGCGCACGCTCGACGAGCTGCGCCAGGGCGGTCGCACCGTCGGCGTCATCAGCCACGTCGAGGCGATGCAGGAGCAGATCCCTGCGCAGCTGCGGGTGCGTGCGACGTCGAGCGGTCCGAGCGTGATCGAGGCGCGCTGAGACCCGGCGCGCCCCCCGCCGGAGCAGCGGGCTCAGCCGATGCCCGTCCTCAGACGCCGTACTCTCGGCGGATCACTTCACGCAGCTGCACGCTGCACCGTGCGATCGCCTCGCGGAAGTCGACGAGCGCACCATCCTCCGCCCGGTCGGAGATCGCGCGGAACGCGCGGATCGGCACTCCGAACTGCTCGGCGACCCAGATGTACGCATAGGTCTCCATGTCGACCAGACCTGCACCCGAGGGGCGGATGACGGCGGTGATCCCGGCATCGCCGACGAAGCTGTCGCCGGTCGCGATCAGCACGCCCTCGCGGCCGGTGGACACGCGCGCGGGCAGCGACACGTGCTGCCCTGCGACGCCGTCGAGGTCGAACACGTCGTGCTGCAGTGCGCTGCCGATCTCGTGCACGGTCGCATCGAGCTCAGGGTCGATGCCGCCGGCGGTCCCGACGACCACCACCTCGGAGTACTCCTTGGCGTCGAGCGCACGGGTGAGGGCGTACACGGCCTGCATCTTGCCCTCGCCGGTGACGAGCTGGTCGAATCCCTCGAGCTCGTCCGGGAACGCTGCGAGTTCGGATGCCATGGCTGCGACGAGAAGTTTCACTCCGCCATCCTGCCAGGTGGATCGATCGCCGCGAAGCCGAGCGCGTGCGACCGACGTCATCTCGATGTAACACTGGGGGAGGATACTGGCGTCGGGCAGACCGGAGGAACAAATGACCCTGCAGCAGCAGATCTCTGAAGCGCTCGGCGTGAAGGCCGAGATCGACCCCGAGGTCGAGGTGGAGCGCCGAGTGGCGTTCCTGGTCGACTACCTGCGGGTGACCGGAGCGAAGGGCTTCGTGCTCGGGATCTCCGGCGGCCAGGACTCGACACTCGCGGGGCGACTCGCACAGCTCGCGGTCGAACGCGTGCGCGCCGAGGGCGGGGAGGCGAAGTTCCTCGCAGTGCGGCTGCCGTACCGGGTGCAGAAGGACGCCGCTGATGCCGAGGCCGCGCTGGAGTTCATCGCACCGGACTCCTCGGTCGAGGTGAACATCCAGAACGGCGTCGACGGCGTCGAGGAGGACATCGAGTTCGCGGTCACGAGCGACATCAGCGACTTCAACCGCGGCAACATCAAGGCGCGCGTGCGCATGGTGACGCAGTACGCGCTCGCCGGACACGACGGTCTCATCGTCATCGGCACCGACCATGCAGCTGAGGCGGTCACGGGCTTCTACACGAAGTTCGGCGACGGCGCGGCCGACATCCTTCCCCTCTCGGGTCTCAGCAAGCGGCAGGGCCGGTCACTGCTGCTGCTGCTCGGGGCGCCGGATCGTCTCGCCTACAAGGTGCCGACGGCCGACCTCCTGGACGGCCAGCCCGGCCGAGCCGACGAAGACGAGCTGGGCCTCACCTACGAGCAGATCGACGACTTCCTCGAAGGTCGCGAGGTCGACCCGGACGTCGCCGGGCGGATCGAGTCCCGATACCTCGCCACGCAGCACAAGCGTCACCTCCCGGTCACCCCCGACGACACGTGGTGGCGCTGACACGCCTCTCGGCGTGATCCCGTGTCGGATGCCGCGGCTAGTGTCGAAGCATCCGAGGGAACGGGAGAATCGTGCGGATCGACACTCAGGCGCAGCGCGTCATCTGGAGCGCGAGCGACCTCAAGGCGGCCGCCGAATGCGAGTTCGCCTGGTGCCGCGCGATCGATGCGAAGCTGGGCCGCGTCCCGGCCGTGGAGGAGCCTGAAGACGCGACTCTCGCCAGGGCCGCGCTGCTCGGAGACGTCCACGAGCAGAACGTCCTCGCCCGCTACATCGACGATCTCGGGAGCGATCGGGTGCACCGGGTCGAGAAGGTGTCGTCGATCGACGCCGAGGCGCTCGCGGCTGCCGTCGACGAGACGGTGCATGCGCTCGGATCCGATGCGCTGGTCGTCTTCCAGGCGGCGTTCGCGACACCCGAGTTCGTCGGGTTCGCCGATTTCCTCAAGCGCGACGACGACGGGCGATGGCGGGTGCAGGATTCCAAGCTCGCCCGCAAGGCGCGCGTCACCGCCCTCATGCAGCTCGCGGCATATGTCGATCAGCTCGACCGGCTGGGCATTCCGCGGTCCGATGAGGTCGACCTCATCCTCGGCGACGGAACGCTGAGCACCCACGCGGTGGATGACCTCCTTCCGCTGTTCCAGGTGCGTCGAGCGCGCCTGCGCGCCCTCGTCGCGGATCGCCGAGTCGACGACGGCTCCAGCGGCGCCCCGCTGGCGTGGGGCGACGACCGCGGAGACCTCGAGATCGTGGCCTGCGGACGATGCGCGACCTGCGAGGAGCAGGTGATCGCACACCGCGACCTGCTGATGGTCGCGCGCATGCGGCCCGTGCAGCGCGCCCGGCTGCGGGCGGCCGGGATCGAGACCATCGACGCGCTGGCCGACGCCGATACGCCTCCTGACGGCATGAACACCGACACGTTCGAGACGCTGCGGGCGCAGGCGAGGCTGCAGATCCGCGCGGATGCCGAGGGTGCGCCGACATACGACGTGCACTACGCCGCGGCGATCCACACCCTCCCTGTGCCCAGTCACGGCGACATCTTCTTCGACTTCGAGGGCGACCCGCTCTACACCGAGCCGGCGCCTGACGGCGAGGCTCATTGGGGCATCGACTACCTCTTCGGATGGGTCGACAACGCCGACCAGTACACGGCGCTGTGGGCCCACGACTTCGCTGCGGAGCGAGAGGCGTTCGAGCGATTCCTCGACTTCGTGAAGGTGCGCAGAGCAGCGCACCCCGGCATGCACATCTATCACTACGCGCCGTACGAGACCTCGCACCTGGTGGCGATGGCGGCACGCCACGGCGTGCGCGAGGGCGAGATCGACCGCCTGCTGCGCGAGGGCGTGTTCGTCGACCTGTATCCGCTGGTGCTGCGCACCGTGCGCGTGGGGTCGCGGTCGTACTCGATCAAGAAGCTCGAGCCGCTCTACATGGGTGAGGACGTGCGCACCAGCGACGTGCAGAAGGGCGACGACTCGATCGTGCAGTACGTGGCGGCCCGCGAGTTCGCGGCGGCAGGGGAGCAGGACGAGGCCGATGCGGTCTTCGCCGATCTCGCCGACTACAACCGCTACGACTGCGTGTCGACGAGGCGCCTTCGCAACTGGCTGATCGACATCGCCCGGAAGGAGGGGGTGAACCCCGCCCCGCCCGACGAGGCCGACGAGGTGATCTACGAGCCGTCGCCGCGATCGGTGGCACTCCTCGCCGACGCGGAGCGGGCCGCGGCGGCGGGCGGCGACGGTCAGGTGCATCGCCTCGCTGCGGCCGCCATCGACTACTTCCCTCGCGAGGCGAAGAGCTTCTGGGTGTCGCACTTCCAGCGACTGCGCGAGCCCGTCACTATGTGGGACGGCACTCGCGATGTCGTGCGCGTCGACCGCATGTCCTCGACCGTGCAGCGCGACTGGAGCGTCGGCGAGGGGCGCCGGGTGATGTCGCGCGACATCGAGATCCGGGGAGAGGTGTCACCCGGCACCACTCTCGGAGCGGGGTCGCAACCGTTCGCGCTCTATCCCGTGCCGGCTCCGTTCGACACCGAGGCTCCGTCACGCGCGGTGCACGTGCCGCATACGGTCACTGTCACCGAGGTGCTCGACGACGGCTATCTGATCACCGAGACGGCGATCCAGGGACAGACGTGGGACGAACTGCCTCTCGCTCTCACCCCCGCGGCTCCGCCGCGCGTCGTCTCGCTGCAGGGCGCGATCGACGAATGGGCCGACACGGTCCACGCGGCAGCACCCGGGTTCCCGTCCGACGCGGCCACCGACATCCTGCGCAGGATCCCTCCGCGGACGCTCTCGGGCGGCCCCCTGCCTGACCAGGGGGACGAGACGATCGATGCGATCGTGCGAGCGGTCCTCGACCTCGATCGCAGCTATCTCGCGGTGCAGGGTCCTCCTGGCACCGGCAAGACCTACACGGGCTCCCAGGTGATCGCGCGGCTGGTCAAGGAGCACGGCTTCCGGGTCGGCGTCGTCGCGCAGTCCCACGCGATCATCGAGAATCTGCTCGAGCGGGTCGTGGCCGACGGCGTTCCCGCGGCGCAGGTCGGGAAGGCGCCGAAGGATCCGTCATCCGATCCCTCGTACACGGCGATTCCCAAGAACGGCATGGCCGCATTCCTCGGCGAGCATGCCGAGCACGGAGCGGTCGTCGGCGGAACGGCCTGGGACTTCAGCAACACCGCACGCGTGGAGCGCGGGGGCCTCGACCTGCTCGTGGTCGATGAAGCGGGGCAGTTCTCCCTCGCCTCGACGATCGCCGTCGCCGCGGGCGCGCAGCGTCTGCTGCTGCTCGGCGATCCGCAGCAGCTTCCCCAGGTCAGCCAGGGGGCGCACTCCGAGCCCGTCGACACGTCGGCTCTCGGATGGGTCATGGACGGCGACGCGGTGGTCCGACCCGACTACGGTTACTTTCTGGCACGTTCGTGGCGCATGCATCCTCGCCTCGCCGCGCCGGTGTCGAAGCTCGCATACGCCGGGCAGCTCGCGTCGGCTCCCGGCACCGAACGGCGTGCGCTCGACGGCATCGATCCCGGTCTGCACATCGTCCCGCTCCGACACCGCGGCAACGCCACGCAGTCGCCGGAGGAGGCGCGCGAGGTGGTGGCACTCGTGCGAGACCTCGTCGGACGCGCGTTCACCGACAACGATGCCGATGTCACGGTCCGGCCGCTCGCGCAGCGCGACATCATCGTGGTCGCGCCCTACAACGCGCAGCGTCAGGCCGTGCACGACGCACTCGCCGAGGCAGGCTTCCCCGACGTCCCGGTCGGCACGGTCGACAATTTCCAGGGCAAGGAGGCGGTGGTCTCGATCACGTCCCTCGCGGCCTCCAGCGGTCGGGATGCCCCACGGGGTCCCGAGTTCCTGCTGCTGCAGAACCGATTGAACGTGGCGATCTCGAGAGCGCAGGTCGCGGCCTACCTGATCCACTCCCCGGCACTGCTCGACGACCTCCCGCGCACACCGGAGGGGGTCGCGCGGATGAGCGCCTTCGCCCGTCTCGTCGGCGCGGCGAGCTGAGCGACGACCGACCCCACGGCGAGGAACAGCCACCATGCACACGACAGACGACATCCTTCGCGCCTCGGCGGCCTGGGTGTGGTTCCCCCGTGACAGCGAGCGAGAGAAGACGGAGCTGCAGCTGGTGCGGTATCCCGAACGGTTCGGTGGCGGGGTGCGCGGATCGCAGGTCGACTCGGACGCTGATGCCGCGACTGTTCTCGACCACGCGATCGACCGCACCAGATCGTGGGGGGAGCGCGAGCTGCGCTTCTGGACCAACGCGTCCGATCGCCCCGACCTCGAAGCCGAGCTGCGCAGACGCGGAGCCGAGCACATCGACACGGTCGCGGTGTTCGCCTGTCCGATCGACCGCGCGTCGATCGACGTCCCGCCGGAGCCCACCGCAGAGGTCGTTCGCACACTCGAGCAGGTCCGCGAGGTCGACGCCATCAACGTGCCGGTGTGGCAGCAGCAGCCCCTCGACGAAGAAGGGCTTCGGATCGAACTCGAAGAGATCGCGTCGACGCTCGACGCGGGTACGCACTCCCGTGTTCTCGCGCGGCTCGACGGCCGGGCCGTCAGCACCGGCGGGTGCACGATCGTCGACGGATTCGCCCGCTTGTGGGGTGCCGCCACGCTCGAGCACGCGCGGGGCAGAGGCGCTTACCGGGCGGTCCTCGCCGAGCGGCTGCGGGTGAGCGCATCCCTCGGGGCGGAGACGGCACTCGTCAAGGGGCGCACAGCGACGTCCGCACCGATCCTCGAACGGGCAGGTTTCACCCACTACGGAGACGAGCGCGGCTACCGCCTGGGCGTGTGAGTCGCCCCGACGGGGCGTCACAGCCGGGGGCCACGCGCGGCGATGTTCGGGGGCGTGGCACCGGTCAGGCGCCGAGCTCCTCGCGGACCAGTCGCGCTCCCGCAGACAGAGCGCTCAGCTTGTCGAGCGCGACATGCCTCGGCAGGGGTGCCATGCCGCAGTTCGAGCTGGCGATGAGAAGCTCTGCGTCGACGAACTCGAGCGCGCGGCGCAGGGTGTCGGCGACTTCCTCCGGAGTCTCGACCTGCTCGCTCGCCACATCGATCGCCCCGAGCATGACCTTCTTGCCGCGGATGAGCTCGATGAGGTCCATAGGAACATGAGAGTGGTGGCTCTCCAGCGAGATGATGTCGACGGAGGACCGCTGCAGAAGGGGGAACGACTCCTCGTACTGCCTCCACTCCGCGCCGAGAGTCGCCTTCCACTCGTTGTTCGCCTTGATCCCGTAGCCGTAGCAGATGTGCACAGCCGTCTCGGCGCTCAGCCCTTCGACTGCGCGCTCGAGGGCCGCGATTCCCCAGTCCTTCATCTCGTCGAAGAAGACGTTGAACGCGGGCTCGTCGAACTGGATGATGTCCACTCCCGCAGCCTCGAGCTCCCTCGCCTCCTGGTTGAGGATGGTCGCGAACTCCCACGCCAGCTTCTCGCGGCTGCGGTAGTGACGGTCGGCCAGGGTGTCGATCATCGTCATCGGGCCAGGGAGCGCCCACTTGATCGGCTGATCGGTCTGCTGACGCAGGAACGTCGCGTCGTCCACGAACACGGGCTTCGGACGGCTCACCGCACCCACCACTGTGGGCACGCTCGCGTCGTAGCGGTCGCGGATGCGCACCGTCTCGCGATTCTCGAAGTCCACGCCGTCGAGATGCTCGATGAAGGTGGTGACGAAATGCTGGCGGGTCTGCTCCCCGTCGCTGACGATGTCGATGCCGCGCCGCCGCTGTTCGTGCACCGCGGCGCGCAACGCATCATGCTTGCCCTCGACGAGCGCATCCCCCTGCAACTCCCACGGCGACCAGAGCACCTCAGGCCTCGCGAGCCATGCCGGCTTGGGCAGGCTCCCGACGATCGAGGTTGGGAGGAGGGTTTCCAAGGTCGTCGAGCCGGCGCCGGTCATCGGACCGGAGCCGGGTAGGCGGCGGCCCACTGATCCAGCACGCGCCGGTGGGGCGTCACGAAGTGCTCATCCGCGTAGCGTCCCTGGACGACCGCGAGCTGGCTGCGCTCCTCGCGGTCGTAGGTGATCTCGGTCTGCTGGAAGTCTTCGTGGGCCAGGCTCGGACGGTAGACGCTCTCGGCGGGTGTGTTCGCGTTGTAGATCTCGGGGCGGTAGATCTTCTGGAACGTCTCCATAGTGCTGATCGTGCCGATGAGCTGCAGATCGGAGTAGTCGCTCAGAAGGTCGCCGCGGAAGTAGAAGGCGAGCGGGGCAGAGCTGCCGCGCGGCATGAAGTACCGCACCTGCAGGCCCATCTTCCCGAAGTACTCGTCGGTGAGCGAGAAGGAGTCCTGGACGTACTCGATGCCGAGCACGGGGTGGACGTTGCCGTTGCGGCGATACGTCCTGCTGGTCGAGACGCTGATGCAGATCACCGGCAGGGTCGAGAACCGCTCCTGATACGCGTCGGACTCGAGGAAGTGCTGGAAGAGCTTGCCGTGCAGCTCGCCGAAGTCGTCGGGTGTCGCGAACCCGCCGGCGGCTGCGCTCGCCGCGGGCAGGACGACGCTGAAATCGTAGTCGCGCAGGTAGGAGGAGAAGTTGTTCCCCACGATGCCCTGGTGGCGTTCGCCGGTCAGCCGGTCAACGATGTGGATGTCCAGCACCTCGAGGACGGGGAACTCCCGGTCCTCGCCGTCGGCGAATCGCAGCTGCACCGAGACGATGTCGAGTTCCACCGAGTAGCGGCCGCCGTCTGGGCCGTCGCCGTCGAGTCCGTCGCCGCGTGCGAGATCGTTGAACCGTCGGTCGATCATCGTGAGGGCATTGCGGAGGTTCTGCTGGCGACGCTCGCCGCGGGCGAGGTTGGCGAAGTTCGTGGTGATCCGCGAACTGTCCGACGGGGCGTAGTCCTCGTCGAAGCGCGTGGTGGTGATGCTGAACGTGATCTCGTTCGCCATGAGGGGCCAATCCGGGAGAGAGGCCGACAGGGCCTCGCGAATGCTGTGCTCTCATGGTGCTGCCGAACGAGGGTCATCGGGTAATTCAGCTCCACTATGCGGTGCTATAGCCTTCTCCTATGCCCAGGCGATCGAGCGGCATCACGCTGCAACAGCTCCAGTACTTCATCGAGGTCGCCGCGGAAGGATCCATCACCGCCGCGGCCGACATGCTCTACGTGGCTCAGCCCACGATGTCCGCGGCGATGAAAGACCTCGAGAGTCGGGTGGGTCGTGCCCTTCTGGCCCGCTCGGCCCGGGGCGTCACGCTCACCAGTGACGGTTCGGAGTTCCTCGGGTACGCCAGACAGATCGTCGAGCAGGCCGAGCTGCTCGAGCAGCGCTACCTGGGGCGGCCGCCGTCGCGCCGACTCCTCGGGGTGTCGACGCAGCACTACTCGTTCGCTGTCGATGCCTTCGTGCGGATGGTCAAGGGCTCGAGCGCGGCCGAGTACGAGTTCTCACTGCGGGAGACCCGCACGTGGGACATCATCGAAGACGTGCGGACGCTGCGCAGCGAACTCGGCATCCTCTTCCGCAACGACTTCAACCGGAACGTCATCGACAAGCTGCTGCGCGACTCGGGGCTCGCGTTCCATCCGCTCTTCGTCGCCGAGCCGCACATCTTCGTCTCGCGACGGAACGCGCTCGCCTCCCGCGAGCGGGCGACCCTCGACGATCTCGTCGGCCTGCCGCGGCTCACCTTCGATCAGGGGGCGAACAACTCGTTCTACTTCGCCGAGGAGATCCTCTCGACCCTCTCGAGCGCTCGCGAGATCAGGGTTTCCGACCGAGCGACGATCTTCAATCTCATGATCGGACTCGACGGGTACACGATCTCGACGGGCATCATCAGCGACGACCTCGATCCTGAGATCGTCGCGGTGCCTCTCGACGTCGACGACCACATCGAGATCGGATGGGTCGGACGCACCGCCATCCCCCTGACCGAGCAGGCGCAGCGATATCTCGCCGAGGTCCGCGACGTCGTCGCGGGGTTCGGCGTGGCGCTGCTCGGCTAGCGCGAGCAGCCGATGCGTCAGACGGTGCCGTAGAGCCGATCGCCGGCGTCGCCGAGTCCGGGGACGATGTAGCCCTTCTCGTTGAGACGCTCGTCGAGCGCGCCGAGCACGATGGTCACATCGCGGTCTCCGACGAGCGCCTCGATCGCGGCGAGACCCTCCGGCGTGCCGAGCAGGCAGATCGCCGTGACGTCCTTGGCCCCGCGGTCGAAGAGGAACTGGATGGCCGCAGCCAGCGAGCCACCGGTTGCGAGCATCGGGTCGATGGCGAAGCACTGGCGATCGCTCAGGTCATCGGGGAGGCGCTCGGCGTAGGTCGTCGGCTCGAAGGTCTCTTCGTCGCGGACCATCCCGAGGAATCCGACCTCGGCGGTCGGCAGAAGCTTGACGAGTCCCTCGAGCATGCCGAGTCCTGCGCGCAGGATCGGTACGACGATCGGGCGAGGCTCCGAGATCTTCACGCCCATCGTGGTGGTCACGGGAGTGGTGATCTCGACCGGGCTGACCTTCACGTTGCGGGTCGCCTCGTACGCGAGCAGCGTCACGAGTTCTTCGGTCAGCTGGCGGAAGACCGGCGACGGTGTGCGATGGTCGCGCAGCACCGAGAGCTTGTGAGTGACGAGAGGGTGGTCGGCGACGTGAACACGCATGCCTACAGGCTAATGCGCCGGACGCTCGCGTACGACATCGGCTGCACGGGAGTGGCCTCTGCGGCTGTCGTAGGCTCGACCCATGACCGCCCCCGACCTCATCGCGATGCGCCGCGCTCTCGAGCTCGCGGCCGAGGCGGCAGCGGTGTCGGAGATCCCCGTCGGTGCGGTGGTGCTTGACGCCGAGGGGCGGATCGTCGCGGACGGTCGCAACAATCGTGAGGCGACCGGGGATCCGACCGGTCACGCCGAGGTCGAGGCACTGCGTGCCGCCGCGGCATCCGTCGGCTCGTGGAATCTCGAGGGCCACACCCTCGTCGTCACGCTCGAGCCCTGCCTCATGTGTGCCGGGGCGATCCTGCAGGCGCGGATCACTCGGGTCGTCTTCGGAGCCTGGGACGACAAGGCGGGGGCCGCCGGATCCATGTACGACGTGCTGCGTGATCGTCGGCTGCCGTATCGCGCCGAGGTCATCGGCGGGGTCGAGGCAGACGCCGCCAAGGCCCTGCTGCGGGACTTCTTCGAGCAGCGCCGCTGACGGTCGCGGACCTCGGGGGAGTCAGTCCGAGGACTTGAGCACGAACACGTCGGTCGACGGCTCCGGGTCGAGCGACGGCCGGTACACGTCGGGCTCGATGTAGATGACCCTGGCCGTCGGCACGGCCTCGCGGATGCGGGCCTCGATCGCGTCGATGTCGACCGCGGCCTCGCGCAGCGGCTTGTCGGCATTGAGTGCGATCTTCGCCGCAACCATCAACTCGTCCGGTCCGAGGTAGAGCGTCTTCATGTGGATGATCTTCTCGATCTCGTCGCCGGCGTTGATCGCGTCGACGATGCGATCGTGATCGGCCGGGGTGGCTCCCTCGCCCACCAGGAGGCTCTTGGTCTCGACTCCGAGCACGATCGCGATGAGCACGAGCAGGATGCCGATCATCAGCGTTCCGAGTGCGTCGAACACGGGGTTGCCGGTGATAATGGTCAATCCCACACCGAGCAGTGCGAAGGTGAGACCGGTCAGCGCCCCGACATCCTCGAGCAGCACGACGGGCAGCTCCGGCGCCTTGGCGCGACGCACGAACGACACCCACGACTGGCCCTCATCGCGCACGAGGTTGCTCTCCTTGACGGCCGTGCGCAGCGAGAACGACTCGAGGCCGATCGCGACCACGAGCACGACGAGCGGCAGCCACCACCAGGTCTTGTCGAGTTCGTGCGGGTGGGTGAGCTTGTCGATCGCCTCGTAGATCGCGAACAGGCCACCGACGGAGAACAGGATGATCGACACGACGAACGCGTAGACGTAACGCTCTCGGCCATAGCCGAACGGGTGCGCTCGGTCGGCCTCGCGCTTCGCCTTGCGGCCGCCCAGCATGAGCAGCAGCTGGTTGCCGGAATCGGCGACCGAGTGGATCGCCTCGGCGAGCATCGACGCGGATCCTGAGAGCGCCCAGGCGATGAACTTCGCCAGGGCGATGCCCAGATTCGCCAGGAACGCCGCGAGAATGGCCTTGCCGCCGCCGGATGCACTCATGCGACGAGTCTAGATCGGCTCGCCCGTGGTCGCCCGGTGCGCCCGCCGTAGGATGACGACATGGCTGAATCTCTTCCTGCTCTCGCGTTCCTCGGTGCCGGTTCCATGGGCGGCGCGATCCTGCGAGGGGTCGTCGCATCCGGCATCCCCGTCGACGGAGGCATCACCGCGACGAACCGCACGCCCGAGAAGGCGGCGGCCTTCGCCGACCTCGACGGCGTCACGAGCATCGCGCTCTCCGAGACGCCGGACGGCAACGCGCGGGCGGTTCAGTCGGCGCGTGTCGTCCTGGTCGGGGTGAAGCCGGCGATGGTCCCCGATCTGCTGCGCGAGATCGCTCCCTCTCTGCCCGAAGACGCGATCGTGGTGAGTCTCGCGGCCGGGGTCACCCTGCAGACCTTCGCCGACAACCTCGGCGCCGATGTCCGTGTCATCCGCTCGATGCCGAACACGCCGTCGACCGTCGGCAAGGGCGTCACCGGCCTCGCCGCGGGGGCGGCCGCATCCGCCGACGACCTCGCCCTCGTGCACCGCCTCTTCGCGACCGTGGGCGCTGTCGTCGAGGTTCCCGAGTCGCAGATCGACGCGCTGTCGACCATCTCGGGTTCGGGCCCCGCCTACGTCTACCTGCTCATCGAGGAGCTCACCAAGGCCGCCGTCGGCATGGGCTTCAGCGAGAGCGACGCGCGAGTCATGGTGGAGCAGACCTTCATCGGTGCGACCGCGCTGCTCGACGCGTCGGGGGAGGAGCCGTCTGAGCTCCGTCGCAGGGTCACGAGTCCGAAGGGCACCACCGAGCGGGCCGTCGCCGTGCTGCAGGACGCGCACCTCGACCGGACGTTCGCACAGGTCGCCGACGCGGCGCTGGCGCGGGCGAAGGAACTCGCCGCAGGAGGATGACATGCAGCTGCGGTTCTCGGGAGAGATCTGGTTCTGGCGCGGACCGGCGCCGTTCCACTTCGTCACCGTGCCGCCGGCCGAGAGCGCGATGATCGGCGAGATCGCCGGCGTCGTCACCTACGGGTGGGGGATGATCCCCGCATCCGTGACGATCGGACGCACGACCGTGACCACGGCGCTGTGGCCGAAGGACGGCGGGTACATCGTGCCGATCAAGAAGGCGCTGCAGGATCGGGAGGGCATCGGCATCGACGACGTCGTCGAGATCACGCTCGACATCGACGCCTGAACCCGCGGGGCTGCCACTCAGCGGTCGAGCGCGGCGAAGCGCTCGATGTCGCTGTTGGTGCCCGAGACGATGATGAGGTCGTGGTTGGTGACGATCGTGTTCGCCTCGGCGTAGCGGAACGGCTTGCCCGGACTCTTCACGCCGACGACGGTGACCTTGTACTTGCTGCGCACGCCGGATTCGTTCAGACCCACGCCGCGGATGAACTTCGGCGGGTACATCTTCGCCAGCACGAAGTCGTCGTCGAAGCGGATGAAGTCGAGCATCCGGCCGGAGACGAGGTGAGCGACGCGCTCGCCGGCTTCGCGCTCGGGGTAGATGACGTGGTTGGCACCCACGCGGGCGAGGATCTTGCCGTGCGACTGCGAGACGGCCTTCGCCCAGATCTGCGGCACCTTGAGGTCGACGAGGTTCGCGGTGATCAGCACGGATGCTTCGATCGACGAGCCGACGGCGACGACGGCGACCTGGAAGTCCTGCGCGCCGATCTGACGCAGGGCGTCGATGTTCTTGGCGTCCGCCTGCACCGTGTGCGTGACGCGGTCGGACCACTTCTGCACGAGCTCCAGATTGCCGTCGATCGCGAGCACCTCGCGGTCGAGTCGGTCGAGCTCGCCGGCGCACGCGGCGCCGAAGCGGCCCAGGCCGATGACGAGTACGGGAGCGTCGCCCCGGAGCACTTCAACCAACGATCGGCCTTTCCACGGGCAGCGAGTAATACTGCGATCGCGACGTCGCGGCGACTGCCGCGGCGAGAGTCACTGTACCAACGCGCCCCATGAAGATGGTGGTCGCCAGCACGTACGAGGCGGAATCGGGGAGCTCGGCGGTGAGACCTGTCGAGAGGCCGACGGTGCCGAACGCCGAGATCACGTCGAACAGCACATGACTGATGTCGGCCTTGGTGATCTGGGCGATGATGATCGTCGACAGTGCGACGATCGTGGCTCCCCAGGCGACGACGCTGAGCGCCACACGCTGCACGTCGCTGGGGATGCGGCGGCCGAAGACCTCGACCGACTGGCGCCCCTTCGCCTCCGACCACACGGCGATGGCGAGCACGGCGAGAGTGGTGACCTTGATTCCTCCGGCGGTGGATGCCGAACCGCCGCCGACGAACATCAGCATGCTCGCGGCCAGCAGCGACGAGCCGTTCAGGTCGTCCATCTCGATCACGTTGAAGCCACCCGAACGGGTCATCGCCGAGAGGAAGAAGGCTTGGAACGTCGTGTCTGCGGCATCCATCGAGCCGAACGTCTTCGGGTTCGCGTACTCGAGGATCAGGAACACCGCGGCACCCAACACGAAGAGGAGCACGGTGGTGACGAGGGTGAGTTTGGTGTGCAGCGACCACTTCTTCACGTGCCACACGTGCTTGGCCAGGGTGTAGATCACGGGGAAGCCGATGCTCCCGAGGAAGACGCCCACCATCAGCAGCGACAGCACGAGGTAGTCGTCGGCGAAGACGGCCACGCCGCCGTCGTTGGGAGCGAACCCGGTGTTCGTGAATGCCATGGCGGCGAAGTACGGCGCTTCCCACAGGGCGGCGATCGGGTCGACCTCCGCCAGGACCAGCGCGGGGTAGAGGAGGATCGCGAGGACGCCCTCGATGATGAGCGACGACACCGCGACGGTGCGCAGGAGCTGACCGACCTCGCCCAGCCGCACGGTCTGGCTCTCGTTCACGACGCCGCCGTGGGCTCGCAGCGGGTTCGTGTCTCCGGCGGCCATGAGCTTGGCCCGCAGCCCGAGGCGCTTCGAGATGACCAGGCCCATCAGCGACGCCAGGGTGAGCACACCGAGCCCGCCGATGTTCACGCCGATGAAGATCAGCACGTGCCCGAACGGAGACCAGTGGTTCGCCATGTCGACGGTGGCGAGGCCCGTGACGCAGATGGTCGACACAGCCGTGAACAGCGCATCCGCCAGCGGCGTGACCGTGCGCGATGCCGACGCGATCGGCAGAGACAGCAGCACCGTGAAGACGAGGATGAGCATCGCGAAGATGACGATCGCGAAGCGCGAGGGCGACGAGGTGACGATGTGCTTGCCCCAGGAGGCGGCGTTCTCAAGACGCTGTCGAGGTGACGACGCCGAAGCGATGCCCGACATCGAGTCCCCCTTCGCTTCCCCTCGCCGCGCACCGCGGCTGCACGACGCCGATCGCCGAGCCTTCGTCATGGTACTCCGTGCCGGGGACGACTACCCTGATCACATGACGGACATCTTCGACGTGATCGCAGACGGTACGAGGCGCGACATCCTCCAGCTTCTCCTGCGACGCACCACCGAAGGGGACGCCGGCACGAGCGTGAGCCATATCGTCGCCGAGCTCGGCATCAGCCAGCCCACCGTCTCGAAGCACCTCAAGGTGCTCCGCGAGGCTGAACTGGTCAGTGTGCGCGAAGACGGCCAGCGCCGCTTCTACAGCCTCGCCGTCGAGCCGCTGGAGGTCGTCGACGACTGGCTCGTCCCGTTCCTCATGGATGCCTACGGCGACGATGCACCGGACATCGACTACCCCGGACTGCCGCTTCCCGACGGAGCCGCGCACGCGGCCGAGGTCGTCGGTCGTGCCGCCGCGTCGGCGAGGCACGTCGTCACCACCGCGCTCAAGCGCCTCGGCGGCTGACGCCCCCGGACGCACTTCGCCCCCGTTGACAGCGGGGGGTCTGTCTTCGGGGGCGTGGCCGCGGGCCCCAGCCCGCGTGACTCGGACGGTGCCATCGTGAGTCGTGCATTCAGCATCCCAGTGCAGTCTGAACGGTTGCGGCACACGTCCTATGTCTCCGCTGTGACCCGCATGCTCCGCTCGTGAGGGGCGCCGAGTCAGGAGTGCACGAACGGCGAGAACCAACAGGTCTCGCCGACCGTGTCTCGCGCTTGCCATGATGTGAGCATGACGACAGCTTCGCCCTCGTACCGAGCGCACTTCGACTTCACGATCTCGTTCGCCAATGGCGGGGGGATGACGGGAGAAGGCTTCCGTCTCGACCTTCCCGGTCCCGACATCGACTCCGATGCGATCGGAGCGCTGCTGGTGCGGCATCTCGGGCTCGCTCTTGTGAGCGCCGTCGAGCTGCAGCGGCTCCGCATCGTGGAAGAGGCGCACCGTGGCAGCCGAGGCGTGGAGGGGAGCGCTCCGTCACCACGGGTCATCGACCTCAGCCACACGATCGAAGCGGGGCTCGAGACCTACCCCGGCCTCCCTGCCCCCACGATCACTCCGCACCTCACGCGCGAGGACTCCCGCTCGAAGTACGCGCAGGGCACGGAGTTCGCGATGGACATCATCACGATGATCGGCAACACGGGCACCTACCTCGACTCGCCCTTCCACCGGTATGAGGACGGCGGGGACCTGGCCTCGCTCGAGCTCTGCTCCCTCGTCGGGCTACGCGCCGAGGTCTTCCATCTGCACGACGCGTGGAGCGCCGAGCGCCGGGGGATCGAAGCTGTGACGCTCGCGGACCGTGAGCTCCGAGGCGCCGCGGTGCTGCTCGACACCGGGTGGAGTGAGCACTTCGGCACTCCGGAGTACGGCCGCGGGGCACCGTTCCTCACCGAAGAAGGAGCGCGGTTCCTGGCCGATGCCGGGGTCGCACTCGTCGGCATCGATTCGCTCAACATCGACGACACGGAGAGCGGCGGCGAGCGGCCGGCTCACAGCATCCTGCTGGCCGCCGGCATCCATGTGGTCGAGCACCTGACCCGCCTGTCCGAGGTGCCCGCCCGTGGTGCGCGGTTCACGGCGGCTCCTCCGGCCGTGCGTGGATTCGGGACGTTCCCGGTGCGTGCCTTCGCCACCGTCGGCGATGCTCACTGATCACACAGGCCACATGGGTTTACACGCGTCCCAGATTCCCCCTAGAGTGTGCACAAATCGAGAAAGGGGTACGTGGGATGCCCGAGGTTCCAGATGTCCGGTTCCTTACGGTGGCTGAGGTCGCCGAACTGATGCGCGTGTCGAAGATGACCGTCTATCGAATGGTGCATGCTGGGGAGCTGCCAGCCATTCGCTTCGGTCGCAGTTTCCGGGTTCCGGAATCCGCGGTGGCCGATGCTCTGCAGCGACCGATAGCCGACGTCGGCTGACGCTCTCCGCTCGGTCCCGTGGGCGCGTGCAGCGAGAGCTTCACTGTTTGCTAGACTGATCCGAGGCATTTTTTCCGTGCCCGTACCCGGGTGTCCGTCACCGACGACACCCAGCCACTGACTTAGTGAGGTTTCCGTGGGTTCTGTCATCAAGAAGCGCCGCAAGCGCATGGCGAAGAAGAAGCACCGCAAGCTGCTTCGTAAGACTCGCCACCAGCGTCGCAACAAGAAGTAAGCGACCAGACACGAGCGCCTGTCTCCGGACGGGCGCTTTGTGTCTCTACCCCCCGGTTTCCCACTCGTCGCAGGAGCATGCCATGAAGTCGATCACCGTCACCGAACTCGCCGAGCGTTCGAACACTCCGCTCATCGATGTCCGCGAGGTCGATGAGTACGCCGCCGGACACGTCCCCGGGGCGGTCAACATCCCGATGTCCGAGATCGGCAACCGACTCGAAGAGCTCCCGGCGGAGTCGTTCGACGTCATCTGCCAGGCCGGCGGACGGTCGGCGCGCGTCGTCGAGGCGCTCGAATCCCGCGGGTACGACGCGACCAACGTCGAGGGCGGAACGGGCGAGTGGATCGCCCAGGGCCGCGAGGTCGAGGTGCCGTCGGCGTGACCACGCTGACCCTCATCGGCAAGCCCGACTGCCACCTGTGCGACGTCGCGTCCGAGATCATCGACTCCGTCGTCGCCGAACTCCCCGACGCGGCTGCCGAGCGGATCGAGATCGTCGAGGCGTCGATCAAGGACGACCCTGCGCTCTACGAGCTGTGGTGGGAGAAGATCCCGGTCGTCCTCATCGACGGAGAGCTGCACGCGCACTGGCGCCTGTCGGCAGACCGACTGCGCGATGCTCTCGAAGCCGCTGTGCAGCATGACGCACTGAAGAAGGAAGCGCGATGATCCGTCACGTCGTCACCTGGAAGCTCGCCGCAGAGGACCCCGCGACGCGCTCCGAACAGGCCTCCGAGGTCGCCCGCAGGCTGAACGCACTCGACGGTGTCGTGCCGCAGCTTCGCTCGATCTCCGCGGGCGCGAACATCGCATATCCGGACGCGAACTGGGACGTCACGCTCGTCGCGGACGTCGATTCCATCGAGGCCCTGGAGGAGTACCAGGTGCACCCCGCTCATGAAGAGGTCGTGGCATACGTGCGCTCGGTGGTCGCGTCGCGCGTGGCTGTCGACTTCGAGGTCTGAGCCGCCGGACCGCAGCTGCCGATCCGACGGGAGCAGGCGGAGTCATGGGCGAGATCATCTGGCACGACGTGATCGTCGTGTGGGCGCGGCCCTCGGACCTGCGGGGGTTCACCGAGATCGATGCCGCCGCGATGGGGCAGGGGCAGGTCGACCGCCTCCGCCAGCTGAGTGGCAGCCGCGCTCAGGGCTTCCTGGCGGGGAGGGCGCTGATCCGCGCGCTCGTGCGCAGGATCCGAGGCTCCGACGAGGTCCTGCTCTCCAGCCGCTGCGACAGGTGCGGAGCCGACCACGGCCGACCGCGCTCGGCCGGCGTGTCGCTCAGCGTGAGCCACGCGGAGGATCTTGTCGTGGTCGCGGCGACAGCGGGGTCCATTCTGCTGGGCGTGGATGTCGAGGATGAGGCGGCGGCCGGACGCCTCCACGGAATGGGGTCGATGTTCCCCGACGGCGCCGCCCCCGGTCTCGCGGCGTGGACGCGCATCGAAGCAGCCGTGAAGGCGGATGGTCGAGGCTTTGAGATCGACCCGTCGGAGGTGCTCCTGCATCCGAGCGCCGATGACGCGGACCCGTGCGCGTGGTCAGCAGTGCTTCCCGGGCGTGCGAGTCCTTTGGAGATCGCGACGCTCGTCGGGCCCCCCGGATTCGTGCTGAGCGTCGCCGTCGGCTGATCCTCCACCGTCAGCTCGGCGTCACCGTCAGCGCGGGGTCAGCGTCAGCGCCGGGGCCGCGCAGCAGGAAGGGCGGGCAGCGGGAGCTCGTCGATCCAGGTCCGCACAAGCGCGCGCGCCTGGCCGTCGGCGATCTCGTCGACCAGCCCGAGGAAGTCGTCACTCGTCACCGCGAGCCCGGCGAAGCGCGACGTCCACTCCCGCGTCAGAGTGAAGAACCGCTCATCGCCGATCGTCAGACGCAGAGCATGCAGGGTGAGTGCGCCGCGCTTGTACACGCGGTCGTCGAACATGTCGGTGGGGCCGGGATCCGAGAGCACGAGATCCTGGGGGAGGATGCGGAGGCTGGCGTGATGCGACCGGGCCTTCGCATGGGCGGTGGGGCCTCCGGCGGCCTCCGACCACAGCCACTCCGAGTAGCACGCGTATCCCTCATTCAGCCAGATGTCCTGCCAGCGGGCGACGCCGACGCTGTTGCCGAACCACTGGTGTGCGAGCTCGTGCGCGATCAGCCGCTCGCTGCCACCCGACCCGTCGACGTGGTTCGCGCCGAAGATCGCCATGCCCTGCGCCTCGAGCGGGATCTCGAGGACGTCCGGGGTGACGACGATCTTGTAGGACTCGTAGGGGTACGGGCCGAAGGCCTCGACGAACGTCTTCATCATCTGCGGCAGCGCGGCGAAGTCGGAGCGCACCCGGGGCGCGAGCGCCCGGGGGTGGAACAGGCGCCCCGGTGTCGCGCCGAGCTCGACTTTGTCGTCGTCGTACTGACCGAGCTGCACGGTCATCAGATACGTCGCCGTCGGCACCGGCTGGTCGAAGGTCCAGCGCGTGCGACCCCGCTGCGTCGACCGGGTGGCTGCGCCGCCGCTCACGACGGTGTACTCGGGGTCGGCCGTGAACTCCAGACGATAGGTCGCCTTGTCCGACGGGATGTCGTTGCAGGGGAACCAGGTCGGGGCGCCCGTGGGCTGCGACGCGACCAGCACGCCGTCTTCCAGCTCTTCCCAGCCGAGGAGTCCCCACCGGGTGCGTCGGGGCGAGGGGGCCCCCGAGTACTCGATCGTGACGGTGAGTTCCTGCCCGCTTTCGCGCTCGCCGCCGAAGGCCACCTTGAGTCGCCGGTCGTCCTGACGGAACGAGGCGGCTCGGTCGCCGCTCACCCGCACCTTCGTGGCCTTGAGCCCGACGAGATCGAAGGACACGTGCTTGGCCGTCTCCTGCATCCGCAGCCGGATCGTGGCGATGCCCGCGAGCCGGTTCGTGGTCACCCGATAGTCGATGGCGAGGTCGTAGTGCAGCACCCCGTAGCGTCGATCGCCGCTGTGCGGGGTGTAGGGGTCGACGTTCATGCGTCCGACGCCTGGTAGGAGCGCACCTTGACCGCGCGCCAGGGGCCGATGGGATTTCCGCTCCATCGGCTGCCCACGGGCACGAACTCCCCGCGCATCACGAGCGACGCAGGGCCGACCGTCGCATCCGCCCCGATCGTCGCCGCGGGGAGGATCACGCTGTGCGGCCCGAGGGTCGCACCGTTCTCCAGGGTCACTGCGTCGATGCTCATCACTCGATCATGGAACAGATGCGTCTGAACCACACATCCGCGGTTCACCGTGGCGCCGTCGCCGAGCGTCACGAGATCCGGTTCGGGCAGCCAGTAGCTGTCGGTCCACACCCCTCGACCGATCTTGGCTCCGAGCGTGCGCAGCCAGATGGCGAGGGCGGGGGTGCCGGATGCCGCGTTCGCGAACCAGGGGGCGGCGACCATCTCGGTGAAGGTGTCGGACACCTCGGTGCGCCAGACGAAGCTCGACCAGAGCGGATGCTCTCCCGCGCGAATCGGCCCGACGATGATCCATTTCGCCGCTGTCGTGACGAGGGCGGCGATCGCGCCGGCGGCGAGCATGACGGCGCTCGAGAGCACGACCGCCCATCCGAGCCCCCACGCCTCGACCACGGCGGCGAGCGTGAGCATCACGGCCAGTCCGATCGTGCACGTCACCAACACCGGGATGATGCGGCCCAGCTCCCAGAGCGCCCGCGCCACCCGCAGACCGGTGCGGGGGCGGTAGGTGCGCTCGAGGTCGGAGTCGTTGACGACACGACGCAGTCGCGCGGCGGGCGAGCCCAACCACGACGATCCGGCCTTCGCCTTGGGCGGCGCGACGGACAGCACGGCCACCAGGCCGTCTCGGGGCACATTGTGCCCACCGGCCGCCATGCCGGAGTTGCCGAGGAAGGCGCGCTTGCCGATCCGCGCCGTGCCCAGTCGCATCCACCCGCCCTGCAGCTCGTAGGTCGCGACCATGGTGTCGTCGGCGAGGAACGCGCCGTCGGCGATCGTCGTGAGCTTCGGGATGAGCAGCACGGTCGACGCCTCGACATCGCGACCGACGTCGGCGCCGAGGGCACGCAGCCAGAACGGGGTGAAGCTGCTGGAGTACAGCGGGAAGAGGAAGGTGCGAGCAGAATCGAGAAGGCGTTCGGTCGTCCACGCCTGCCACGCGACGCGAGAGCGCACCGGGTACACGCCTTCGCCGAGACCCACCCCGAGCACGCGCACTAGGACCAGCACGAGGGCGGCGAAGACCACGCCCGAGAGAAGCACAGCAGGAACGAGCAGCGCCAGGATGCCGGGAACGGCGGCGGTGAGGGAGTCTGCTCCTCGGATGCCGAGCGCCACCACCCACGCCCCGGTCGCCAGAGAGATGACCGGCAGGATGCCGAGGAACGCCGAGGACGCGGCGTAGGCCCACAGCCAACGGGTGCGGCTCGGCGGGCGACCGGCCGCGAACGGCTTCGAGACGCCGCCGACGCGGGCCGCCGGGGATCCGGCCCAGCGCTGCCCTGACCGCACGCGGCCGAACACGGCTGAACCGGGTGCGATCTCGGCGCCGCGGCCGATCTTCGTGCCCGGGGCGAGGGTGCTTCGTGCGCCGATCGTCGAGTCGGCGCCGATGCGGATGCCGCCGATGCGCACGGTGTCGCCGTCGATCCAGTACCCGGTGAGGTCGACCTCGGGCTCGATCGAGGCGCCTGACCCGATGTCGAGCATGCCCGTGATCGGGGGCACCGTGTGCAGATCGACGTCCTTGTGGATGCGTGCGCCGAGCGCCCTGGCGTAGTACACGACCCAGGGCGCGCCTGCGAGTCCCACCGGGTCGACCTGCTGCGCGATCTGCTCGGCGAGCCACAGGCGCAGGTGCACGCCGCCGCCCCGCGGGTAGTCGCCGGGCCGGAGTCCCGCGAGCAGCAGGCGGGCGGCGACCGCGGCGATCGTCATCTTGCCCAGCGGGGTCACGAAGACCACCAGGCCGACGATGATCGACCACACCGGGACGGCGGGAAGGAACTCGAATCCGGGTGACAGGCGCAGGATCCAGCTCGCGGTGAGCAGGAAGAGCAGCCAGCGGATGCCGGTGAACACGAACAGCGGCAACCCGGCGATGGTCTGCACCCACTGCATCCGCCGCGGTGTGGGTGCCTGCTGGCTGAAGACCCGTTCCGCGGTGTCCTCATCGTCGGCCTCTTCGTCGACGGCATCGGCCATCTGACGCAGTCTCGGCAGGTCGTAGACGTCGGTCATCGTGAACTCGGGTGCGCGGGTGCGCAGGCGCGAGACCAGCTGGGCGGCGGCGAGCGAGCCTCCGCCCAGCTGGAAGAAGTCGGCGTCCTCATCGCTCGGGCGGATGCCGAGCACGGCGAACCACTGCTCGGCGAGCCACGCGGCGGTTCCGGAGAGCGAGGATTCGCCCGCGTCGCCGGAATCGAGGGGCCACGGAAGAGCCGCCTTGTCGACCTTGCCCGACGTGCGTACGGGCAGATCATCGACGATCGCGAGCAGCGGGATCAGGGGAGCCGGCAGCATCTCGGCGAGCTCGCCGCGCGCCACCTGCCGGTCGAATCCGTCGTCGGGAACCACATAGCCGACGAGGATCGGCATGCCGGCATCGGTCTTCTGCACGACCACGGTCGCCGCCGAGACCGAGCTCAGCCCCTGCAGCGCCGCCTCGACCTCGCCGAGCTCGATGCGGCGACCGCCGATCTTGACCTGGTCGTCGGCACGGCCCTGGAAGATCAGGCCCTCGGGCTCGACGCGCACGACGTCGCCGGAGCGATAGGCGCGGTCCCAGCCGAGCGTCGGCATCGGGGCGTACTTCTCGGCGTCCTTGACCGGGTCGAGGTAGCGGGCGAGGCCGACGCCGCCGATGATGAGCTCGCCCGCTTCGCCGTCGGCGACACGCTGACCTTCTGCGTCGACCACGGCCAGCGACCAGCCGTCCAGAGGCAGGCCGATGCGCACGGGGCCGGTGCCGTCCATGAGAGAAGCGCAGGCGACGACGGTGGCCTCGGTCGGGCCGTACGTGTTCCAGATCTCGCGTCCATCGGATGCCAGTCGGGCGACCAGTTCTGGTGGGCAGGCCTCGCCTCCGAAGATCAGCAGCCGCACGTTCTCGATCGCATCCTGGGGCCACAGTGCTGCGAGCGTGGGAACCGTCGAGACGACGGTGATCCCGTGCCCGAGCAGCCAGGGGCCCAGATCCTCGCCCGACCGGACCAGAGCCCTCGGCGCCGGAACGAGGCATGCGCCGTGGCCCCAGGCGAGCCACATCTCTTCGCACGATGCGTCGAACGCGACCGAGAGGCCCGCGAGCACGCGGTCGCCGGGGCCCAGAGGGGCATCCTGCAGGAACAGTCGCGCCTCGGCGTCGACGAAGGCCGCTGCGGAACGGTGTGAGACGGCGACGCCCTTGGGGACCCCCGTCGAGCCGGAGGTGAAGATGATCCAGGCGTCGTCGTCGACGGTGGGCGGGGTGACGACGGGCACCGCCGACGTGCTCGGGTGGGGTGCCGCGCTGGAGAACAGCTGCCTCGCATCAGAGGTGTCCGCGGGGAGGTATCCCGCATCGGTGATCATGCCGACGATGCGCGCCTCACGGAAGACGAGATCGGCCCGCTCCTGGGGGTCGTCCGCGTCGACCGGGACGTATGCCGCGCCGGCCGCCATCGTGCCGAGGATCGCGATGTAGAGGTCACGGCGACCCGACGTCATCCTGATGCCGACGCGATCGCCCTGACTCATGCCCTGCTCTCGCAGCACGGCAGCCGTGCGCCACACCTGCGCCAGCAGTTCCGCGTAGCTCACCGCGCCGTCGGCGTCCTCGACCGCTGACGCGTCGGGATACTGCTCGGCGGTGTCGCGGAGGATGTCGATCAGTGTGCGGGGGAGTGGCGCCTCGGCAGCGCGGTCGAGCGCCTCCTGCACGTCAGTTCGCAAGGAGGTCGAGCAGAGCGGCCTTCGACAGTCGCGAGTATCCGGTGCGGCCCTCGGCACGGGCACGGGCTCGGAGCTCGACGACCGTGAGATCGCTCAGCTCGGACTCCGGGGATGACGACGGTGCGGCGGACTTCGGCGTCGCGGTCCTCGCGGTGGCCGTCCTCTTCGCCGGACGAGCGGCAGCCGTCGCCGTGGTCGTGGAGGGGACCGCGGGAGCAGGGGCCACCTTCGTCGTCGCCGGCGTCACTGCGGTCGCCGGCTTCGCTGCCTTCGGTGCGACCGGGGCGGTCTTCGCCTCGGTGGTCGTCACTGCGGGCGACGAGGGAGCGTCGGACGTCGTGGCGTCGGCCTTCTTCGAGGGCGAGGTGTTCTTCGTCTCGGACTTCTTCGCGTCGCCCTTCTTCGCGCCGGGCTTCTTCGCGTCGCCCTTCTTCGCGCCGGGCTTCTTCCCCTCGGGCCTCTTCGTCTCGGCTTTCTCAGCGACCGACTTCTTCGCCTCGGACTTCTTCTCTTCCTTCTTGTCGGACTTCTTCTTGTCGCCCTTCTTCGTGTCGGCCTTCTTCGGCGCCTGCAGGCGCGCGGCGGCCTCCTGAAGTCGCTCGGTGGCGGCGGTGGCCGACTTCGCGACCTTCTTGGGCCGGTCGGCGATCTTCTTCTTCGAGGCGTTCGCCGCGTCCTTCGCGTCCTCGACGAGAGGCTTGAGCTTCTTGGCCGCCTTCTTCGGAAGGGTCTTGATCAGCTTCTTCGCATCCTTCGCGGCATCCTTGGCGGCATCGAGTGCTGCCTCGGCATTCCGGTGGGCTGGGCTCTTCTTGGCCATGGTCGATCCTCCTGTGCGACCCGAGCGCGTCCGCCCGGGAGTTGGCACAGAGGATACTCAGGCAAGGTGAACAATCGGTGCCGCGCCGGTCCCGGGCCATGTCATATCCCGTCACACTTGCAACACAAATGTGATCCGCGGAAGGCGGCTGGCGACCGGTCGGGCCCGGTGGTGCATGTTTAGATGTTCTCCTACCCGTCCGTGGGCACTCACACCCTCGTCGTTCAGGAGCTGACATGCGCCGTCGCAACATCATCGCCGGGATCGCGCTCGCCGCGACCGCCACTCTCGCCCTCGCCGGCTGTGCGACGGGCAGCGGAGACGCAGGCTCGGGAGAGCCGGCGGCCGGCGACGAGTACGGCCTCATCGAGGCGGGCACGCTGACGGTCTGCTCCGACATCCCCTACGCTCCGTTCGAGTTCGAGGGCGGCGACAACGGCACCGGGTACACCGGCTTCGACATCGACCTGCTCGATGCGATCGCCAAGGAGCTCGACCTCGAGCTCGCGGTGCAGGACGTCGGATTCGACGCTCTGCAGTCGGGCACGACCCTCGCCGCAGGCCAGTGCGACGTCGGCGCCTCGGCGATGACCATCACCGACGAGCGCAAGGCGAACATCGACTTCTCCGAGCCGTACTACGAGTCGCTGCAGTCGCTGCTCGTGCGCACCGACTCGGGCATCGAGTCGATCGACGACCTCTCGGGCAAGAACGTCGGTGTGCAGCAGGGCACGACCGGTGAGGCGTACGCGACCGAGAACGCCGAGGGCGCGCAGCTCGTGCAGTACCCGTCCGACGGCGAGCTGTGGCCCGCCATGCAGGCCGGTCAGATCGACGCGATCCTGCAGGACCAGCCGGTGAACCTCGAGCACGAGAAGGCCGACAGCGCCTACAAGATCGTCGAGGAGTACGAGACCGGCGAGTCCTACGGCTTCGCGTTCGCCAAAGACGAGAAGGACGCGCTGCGCGAGGCGATCGACGGAGCGCTGCAGGATCTGCGCGACAGCGGCGACTACCAGACGATCTACGACACCTACTTCACCGCGAAGTAATCGGCGAGCCACGTAGAGCAGGGAGACCTTGACAATGGCGTTGAGGCGCACCACGAAGAGCAAGCTGTACCGGTACACCGTCTATGCGGTGCTGATCGCGGTCGCCGTCTGGCTGATCGTCAGCACCGACTGGGCGCGGATCGCGCAGCTCTACTTCAATCCGGAGATCGCGGCGAAGATGCTCCCGGGCATCATCACCACGGCACTCGTCAACACGCTGTGGTTCACCGCCGTCGCGTTCGCCGGTGGTCTGCTGCTCGGCATCGTGCTGGCGCTGCTCAAGCTGTCGAGCATCGGGCCCTTCCGGTGGATCGCGACGGCGTGGATCGAGCTGTTCCGCGGGCTTCCCGCGATCCTCACGATCTTCGCCATCGCGTTCATCCTGCCGATCGGACTCGGCGTGCCGGGCACGAAGCTGGGCGGACCGGTGGTGCTCGGGTTGATCGGTCTGATCCTCGTGGCGTCGGCCTACATGGCCGAGACCATCCGGGCGGGTATCCAGGCGGTGCCGAAGGGGCAGACCGAGGCCGCCCGCTCGCTCGGCATGTCGCCCATGAAGACGACGTTCTGGATCGTGGTGCCGCAGGGGTTCCGCATCATCATCCCGCCGCTGACCAACGAGTTCGTGCTGCTGCTGAAGGACACCTCGCTGCTCTTCGTCGCCGGCTCCTTCATCTGGTCGAAGGAACTCACGAACTTCGCGCGTGACGCGAGCACGCAGAACGCCAACGGAACGCCGTTGATCATGGCGGCGGCGCTCTACCTGATCGTGACGATCCCCCTCACGCGCTTCAGCGCGTACCTGGAACGAAGGATGTCGAGGCAGCGATGATCACCGATCTGATTGACGTCCACGCGCCGGCGATCGACCTGCAGGGGCTCGTGAAGAGCTTCGGCGACAACGAGGTGCTCAAGGGCATCGACCTCACCGTCACCGCCGGCGAGGTCGTCTGCATCATCGGCCCGTCGGGCTCCGGAAAGTCGACGCTGCTGCGCTCGGTGAACCTGCTCGAGGAGCCGACCGGGGGCAAGGTGCTCATCGAGGGCATCGACATCACCGACCCCGACGTCGACATCGACCGCGTGCGCACGCGCATCGGCATGGTGTTCCAGAGCTTCAACCTCTTCCCCCACCTCGACGTGATGGGCAACCTCATGATCGCGCAGCAGCGCGTGAAGAAGCGGTCGAAGGCCGAGGCTGAGCGGGTCGCGAAGGAGATGCTCGGACGCGTCGGCCTCTCCGAGAAGGCTGACGCCTTTCCCGGACACCTCTCGGGCGGTCAGCAGCAGCGCGTCGCCATCGCGCGCGCGCTGTGCATGAACCCCGACATGATGCTGTTCGACGAGCCGACGTCGGCGCTCGACCCGGAGCTCGTCGGCGAGGTGCTGCAGGTGATGCGCTCACTCGCGGATGAGGGAATGACGATGCTCGTCGTCACGCACGAGATGGGCTTCGCCCGCGAGGTCGGGTCGCGACTGATCTTCATGGACGGCGGACACATCGTCGAAGAGGGCGACCCGCGCGAGGTGCTCGCCAACCCGCAGCATCCGCGCACGCAGGACTTCCTGGCCCGCGTGCTCTGATCGTCTGACGCTTCACACACAGAGACCCCCTCCTGAGGAAACAGCAGGAGGGGGTCTCTGTGTGTGACGCGTGAACTCGGAAGTCAGTCGACGTCGACGACTTCTGCGCCCGGGGCGTTGGTCTTCACCGACTCGATCCCGTTCTTGGCGGCGGCCTTCGTGGTGTAGCTTTCGCTGGTCGCGATGACTTCACCGTTTCCGGCTTTGAGGCGGAACCTGTACCCACCTGAGCGGTCGGCGTACAGCTCGAACTTGCCTGCCATGAGGCGTCCTTTCTCTGTCCTGTCGAAGGGGCGGCGCCCCTCGGGATCACGGTATCCCGGAGTACTGGCCCACGGATAGAGCGCGATTCAGCCGCGCGGATGCACGGCCACGGGCTCGGGCGCGACGGCGATCCGCACACGATCTCCGAACGCCGGATGAATGCCGGGGGCGTGCTGCAGACGCACCAGCTCGCCCGATTCGGTGCGGACGAGCGTGCGGCGCATGCTGCCCAGGAACGTGCTCTCCTGCACGAGCGCATCGGTCGCGGCATCCGCCTCGGACGCGAAGTGCACGTTCTCCGGGCGCAGGTAGACGTCGACCGGTCCGTCGGCCTGAGCCTGCAGCGGCAGCTTCTGTCCCCACACCACGACGTGGTCGCCCTCGGCGACGCCCGAGACGACACTCGAGAGACCGACGAAGGCGGCGACACCTGCGGTCGACGGCGTCGTGTACAGCTGCTCGGGGGTGCCGATCTGCTCGATGGTCCCTGCGTTCATCACGGCGATCCGGTCGGAGACCGCCAGCGCCTCCTCCTGGTCGTGCGTCACGAAGACGGTGGTGATGCCGAGCCGCAGCTGGATGCGGCGGATCTCGTCACGCAGCTGCACGCGCACCTTCGCGTCGAGGGCCGACAGCGGCTCGTCGAGCAGCAGCACCTTCGGCTCGGTCACGAGTGCACGGGCCAGCGCCACGCGCTGCTGCTGGCCACCGGAGAGCTGGTGCGGAAAGCGGTCGGCGAAGTCGGCGAGCCCCACCAGGGCCAGGGCGTCGAGAGCACGCTTCGAGGCCTCTGCCTTGCCGAGTCCACGGCGGCGCAACCCGAACGCGGTGTTCTCCGCGACGCGCAGATGCGGGAACAGCGAATAGGACTGGAAGACCATGCCGATGTCGCGCTTGTTCGTCGGGACGCGGGAGACGTCGCTCCCGCCGAGAAGCACCGCGCCGCTGTCGAGACCTTCGAGCCCCGCGAGCACCCGCAGCAGCGTGGTCTTGCCGCAACCCGACGGACCGAGCAGCGAGACGAACTCGCCGGGAGCGATGTCGAGGTCGACTCCGTGCAGCACCGTGTTGCCCGAGTAGCTCTTCACGATGCTCTGCAGCTGCACACGCGTGCCCTCGCCGGCCTCGGCGAGGAGCATGTTGTCGGCGGTCTGGGGGAGGGTCATGAGCGGGCCTTTCCGTTGCCGCGCGCGACGCGGCCGATGAGGAGGAGCAGGAGGAAGACGAACAGCAGCGCCAGCAGGGTGAAGATGGCCGGTGCGTACGGGTCCTGCTTCTGGACGACGACCATCGCCGTCTGGAACACCTGGCGGTTGAGGAGCGACGCGATCGTGAACTCGCCGAGCACGACGGCGATCGAGATGAGCGACGCCGCGAGCAGCCCCTGGCGCAGGTTCGGCGCGAGCACGGTGAGAACGACGGTCGGCCAGCTCGCACCGAGTGATCGGGCGGCCTCGGCGAGGGTGCGCAGGTCGGCGGCGTCGATGGAGGCCTGGATCGAGCGATACGCGAACGGCAGCACGGTGATGCCATAGGCGAAGGCCAGCGTCCAGGTGCCCGTGCCGAGAGCGCGTCCGATCTGCAGGTAGATCGGCGCGAGCCCGACGACCAGCACGATCGCGGGAATCGAGATCGGCAGCAGCACCGCGAACTCGAACACCGGCTTGAGCTTCGCGAAGCGCAGGTTGACCAGGATCATCGTCGGCGCGAGCAGGAGGAGCACGATCGCGACCGTCACCACGGCCAGGATCAGCGAGTTGCCGAGCCCCATCCAGATCGGCTTGATGGCCGCAGACTTCGCAGGGTCGAACAGCGCGAACCAGCGCTCGAGGCCGAGGGTGCCGTCGGTCTGACGCAGCGTGTAGAGGAACGTGGAGATCAGCGGGATGGCGAAGAAGGCGCCGACGGCGATGCCGATGATCCAGCGGGTCGCAAGAGAGGGGCCGAGACGGTTCATGACTGCCACCTCGCGGCTCGTCGCTGGATGATCGAGTACAGGCCCATGACGACTCCGACGATCACGATCATGCCGAGCGCGAGTGCGCCGGCCAGGTTCTCGCGGCCGAGCACGGTCTCGCTGGTGAGCGCGGCCCGGATCTGAAGCGGGACGATCTGCGCGCCCTGGCTGGCGAGTGCTGCGGCCGTGGCGTAGGAAGAGAAGGCGTTCGCGAACAGCAGCAGAAGGCTCGCGAGAAACGAGGGCGCCAGCACCGGGATGCCGATGCGCAGCCAGAAGCTCGAGCGTGTGCCGCCGAGCGTGAGGTTCGCCTCGGCCCACTGCGGCTTGAGCGCGGCGAGGGCGGGCATGAACGTGATCACCATGAGGGGGATCTGGAAGTAGATGTACGGCAGGATCAGGCCGGGGAGCTCGTAGAGCCAGGTGCCGTTCGCGAAGATGTCGACGCCGAGGTCGTCCTTGAGGAAGAGCGTGACGACGCCCTGGATGCCGATCGTCGCGATGAAGGCGAACGCGAGCATCACACCACCGAACTGGGCCAGCACGCCGGCCGCGGCATCCACGGTCGAGCGCACGGCGCCGTCGGGGTTCATGCCGAGCAGGGCGTAGCAGACGAGGGCTCCGAGGATCGCGCCGACCAGGGCTGTCAGCAGCGAGAGTCCGGCCGAGTTCGCGAACGTCGTGAGGACCACGGGATCGCCGAGGGCCGAGACGTTCGACCAGGTGAACGAGCCGTCCTCCGTGAAGAAGCCCGAGCCGATCGCGAGGATCGTCGGAACGGCGAGGAAGAGCAGCACATAGGCGGTGAAGGGCACGAGACCGAGCCAGGCCGCGGACGGCGCCGAGCGTCGGACCCCCGAGACGACGGGCCCGGCGCCGGCCGGAGCGAGGGGGACGGGGGCGGATGCCGTGGCATCCGCCCCCGTCGTGGTGGCAGTGGTCACTGGACCGCCGCTGCCCACTTCTCGCCGAGCAGCGTGCCGGCGTTCGTCGACTGCTCCTCGGTCGGGACGACCGTCTCGCTCGGGACCTCAGGAAGAGCCGCGGCCAGGTCGGCGTCGATCGTGCCGGCCTCGGTCATGGCCTCCATACGAGCCGGACGTGCACCGCCCTTGAGCCACAGGTTCTGCACCTCGTCGCTGTAGAGGAACTCCTGCCAGAGGCGTGCGGCTGCCGGGTTCGGGGCATCCTTGTTGATCGCCTGGTTGTAGTAGCCGGCGTAACCGGTGCCGTCGAGCACGACGACCTTCCAGTCCTCGTTGTCGGCGGTGTGCGAGGCGTTCAGGTAGTCCCAGTCGAAGACGACGGGAGTCTCGCCGCTCGCGACGGTCGCCGTGGTGACGTCGACCTTGAGCAGGTTTCCGGCCTTCTGCAGCTCTGAGAAGAAGTCGATACCCGGCTGGAAGTCGTCGAGCGTGCCGTCGGACTGCACCGTGGCGAGGCCCACAGCGGCGAACGCCGCACCGGCCTGCGTCGGGTCGCCGTTGATGGCGACGGCACCCTTGTAGGCGGCGTCCTTCAGGTCGTAGAGCGACTCGGGGGCATCGAACTTCGACGAGTCGTAGCCGATCGACATGTATCCGCCGTAGTCGCCGACGAAGAGCCCGGTCGGCTCCTTGAGCGCGTCGGGGATCTCGTCCCACGTCTGCACCTGGTACGGCGCGAACGTGTCGGTGTTCTGCAGCGCGACCGTGAGGCCGAGGTCGAACACGTCGGGTGCGGTGTCGAGCCCCTCGTTGGTCTTCGCTGCCTGGATCTCTTCGGCGCTCGACACGTCGGGCGATGCCTCGTTGATCGTGATCTCGGGGTACTTCTCGGCGAAGAGGTCGAGGATCTCGCCGTAGTTGGCCCAGTCGCGGGGAAGGGCGATGACGTTGAGCTGGCCTTCGGCCTTCGCCGCCTCTTCGAGATCGGCGAACGATCCGAAGTCCTCGACAGAGGTCGCGGCTGCGGCGTCGACGTCGTCGCTGCCGGCAGCGGGGGTCTCAGCACCGGTGGCGCAGGCGGTCAGGCCGAGCGCGGCGGTGGTGAACAGGGCGATGCCGGCGCCGATGCGCGCGCGGCGGTGGAAGTTGGTCATCAGGGTCCTCTCGGTGTCCGGCGCTGTGAGCCGGATTCGGGTTGCGAGAGGACACTATGAGCCGAGGGTTGCCGATCATCGCGGTCCCGGTGAACGTGAGGTGTCCGCAGTGTGGCGGGTCGGGCCGCGATGGTGCTCGGGGCGTCACGCCGTCTGACATCCTGGACGGATGGACATCGGCAGTGTGCTCGGGCTCGAGCAGCTCACCTGGGGCACGCTGATCCTCATCGTCATCGCGGCCTTCGCCGCCGGCTGGATCGACGCCGTCGTAGGCGGTGGAGGGCTGCTGCAGCTTCCCGCCCTGCTGTTGATCCCCGGCATCTCACCGATCCAGGCACTCGCCACCAACAAGCTCGCCTCGGTCTTCGGCACGGCCACGAGCAGCGTCACCTACTACCGCCGAGCGAAACCCGACATCCGCACGGCGCTGCCGATGGCGGTGATCGCGCTCGTCGGCTCATTCGGCGGAGCCGCCGTCGCCACGGTGCTGCCGGCCGCGGCATTCAAGCCGATCATCGTGATCGCACTGCTCGTCGTGGCCCTCTTCACGGCGTTCCGCCCGCAGATGGGCGCCGCGACGCGGCTGCGCTTCAGGGGCCACAAGCACCACATCATGGCGGGGCTCGCCGGTCTCGTGATCGGGTTCTATGACGGGCTCATCGGGCCGGGCACCGGGACGTTCCTTGTGATCTCGCTCGTCGCACTGCTGGGGTATGACTTCCTGCAGGCGAGTGCGAAGGCGAAGATCGTGAACCTCGCCACGAACACCGGCGCGCTGCTGCTCTTCATCCCACACGGTGCCGTGCTGTGGCTGCTGGGCGGAATCCTCGCGGTGGCGAATGTCGCCGGCAGTTATCTCGGCTCGCGCATGGCGATCTCACGCGGCACGACCTTCATCCGCGTCGTGTTCCTCGTCGTGGTGGTCGCCCTGATCGCCAAGCTCGGCGTCGACGTGTGGAACGAGAACATCGCTCCCGCGCTCGCGCAGATCGGTCGTTGAGCGAGGCCGGGTCGCGACGCTTCGTCTCAGTCGACTTCGTCGTCTTCGCTCAGCGAACGGGAGATGAGCGGGGCGGCCGCTCGCGCAGATCGGTCGTTGAGCGAGGCCGGCGGAGCCGCCCGAGACGAAACGTGGTGAGGTCGAGTCGCGTCGCATCGTTCCGGCCGAACGACCGGGGTACGCGAAGAGGCCCCCTCCTGCCTGAGCGGGAGAGGGCCTCTGCGTGAGAGGGTCAGGCCTCGTCGTCCTCGGGCTCGAAGTCGACGCCGGCCTCGGCGCGCTGCTCGGCCGTGATGGGCGCCGGAGCCGCCGTCAGCGGGTCGAAGCCGTTGCCCGACTTCGGGAAGGCGATGACGTCGCGGATCGACTCGGTCTTCGCCAGGTGCTGCAGCACGCGGTCCATGCCGAGCGCGATTCCACCGTGCGGCGGTGCGCCGAACTTGAACGCGTCGAGCAGGAATCCGAACTGCTCCTGCGCGACCTCGTCGCTGATGCCCATGACCTCGAACACGCGCTTCTGCACGTCTTCGCGGTGGATGCGGATCGATCCGCCGCCGAGCTCCGAGCCGTTGCACACGATGTCGTAGGCGTAGGCGAGAGCCGAACCGGGGTCGGTGTCGAACGTGTCCTGGAACTCGGGCTTGGGCCCCGTGAACGCGTGGTGCACGGCGGTCCACGCTCCGGCGCCGACGGCGACGTCACCGGATGCCACGGCATCCGCGGCCGGCTCGAACATCGGGGCGTCGACGACCCACGTGAACGCGAACTCGTCAGGGTTCAGGTAGCCCAGACGGCGGCCGATCTCGACTCGGGCGGCGCCGAGGAGAGCGCGGCTCTCCTTGGTCGATCCGGCGGCGAAGAAGACGCAGTCACCAGCGGATGCGCCGACGAACTCGGCGAGTCCCGCCTGCTCGGCCTCGGACAGGTTCTTGGCTGCGGGGCCGCCCAGCGAGCCGTCCTCGTTGAAGAGGACGTAGGCGAGACCGCGGGCGCCGCGCTGCTTGGCCCAGTCCTGCCACGCGTCGAGCTGCTTGCGCGGCTGGCTCGCGCCGCCGGGCATGACGACGGCACCCACGTACTCGGCCTGGAAGACGCGGAACGGGGTGTCCTTGAAGTACTCGGTCGCCTCGACGAGCTCGAGCCCGAAGCGCAGGTCGGGCTTGTCGGAGCCGTACTTCGCCATGGCGTCGGCATAGGTCAGGCGCGGCAGCGGGGTCTGCACCTCGACGCCGATGGTCTTCCACATGGCCTGGATGAGAGACTCCATCAGCCTGATGACGTCTTCCTGGTCGACGAAGCTCATCTCGATGTCGAGCTGCGTGAACTCCGGCTGACGGTCGGCGCGGAAGTCCTCATCGCGGTAGCAGCGGGCGATCTGGTAGTACTTCTCGACGCCGCCGACCATGAGCAGCTGCTTGAACAGCTGCGGCGACTGCGGCAGGGCATACCAGCTGCCCGGGTGCAGACGTGCGGGCACCACGAAGTCGCGGGCGCCCTCGGGGGTCGAGCGCGTGAGGGTCGGGGTCTCGACCTCGGTGAAGTCCTCACCGTGCAGCACGTCGCGGACGGCCTTGTAGACGTTCGAGCGCAGGCGCAGAGCGGATGCCGCGGCAGGGCGACGCAGGTCGAGATACCGGTACTTGAGGCGGGCCTCTTCGCCGACGGTCTCGGTGTCGGCGACAGCGGTCGACACCTGGAACGGCAGGGGAGCGGACTCGTTCAGCACCTCGACGTCGGTCGCGATGAGCTCGATCTCGCCGGTCGGCAGGTTCGGGTTCGCGTTGCCGTCGGGGCGACGCGAGACCTCGCCGGTGACCTTGAGGACGAACTCGTTGCGCAGCGGGTGCGCCACCTCTTCGTCGCGGATGACGACCTGGGCGATGCCCGATGCGTCCCGAAGATCGATGAACGCGACTCCTCCGTGATCACGACGGCGATCGACCCAACCCGAGAGGGTGACGGTCTGACCGATTTGCTCGGCTCGCAGTGAGCCTGCCGAGTGGGTGCGAAGCACGGAGGATTCCTCCTGATCTGGGAAATGATGAACCCGCCCATTCTACGGGGGCGGTGTCGCCTCCTCCGCCGGTGGCATATCGGTCAGTAGGATCGCCACGACAGCCGCTCGACCAGCGAAAGGGTCATCATGGACTCCAACGGCATCTCGGATCTCTACGCATCGATCTTCTCCGGCACGACGGGCCTGATCGCCCTCGTCTTCTACGTCCTCGTCGTCATCGGCCTGTGGAAGGTGTTCACGAAGGCCGGCTACCCCGGCATCCTCGCGATCATCCCCATCGTGAACGTCGTCTTCCTCGTCAAGATCGCCGGGATGTCCGGCTGGCTCGCGCTGCTCTACCTCATCCCGATCGTCGGTTTCATCTTCGGGATCATCGTCGCGATCAAGCTGGGTGAGCGCTTCGGCAAGGGCGGGCTCTTCTCGTTCTTCCTGCTCTTCGTCTTCCCCTACATCGGGTATCTGATCATCGGCTTCGGCGAGTCCCGCTACCGCGCGGTCTGACGTGGTGGCGTCGCGACTGCACCTCGTCCGTCACGGCGAGGTGCACAATCCCCAGCGCGTGCTCTACGGGCGGCTGCCCGACTATCACCTCAGCAAGGCGGGGAGGGAGATGGCGCGGGCCGCGTCCGATCACATCGCCGGTCTCGATCGCCCGGTCGCAGCTCTCTACTCCTCGCCGCTCGAGCGGGCACAGGAGTCGGCGGAGCCGTTCTCCGAGCGCTTCGGACTCACACCCGAGATCGACATCCGCCTGATCGAGCCGACCAATGTGTTCGAGGGCACGCAGATGCGCCGCTCGCTGATGAACCCGCTCAAGTGGTGGCACCTGCGTCAGCCGTCGCTGCCGAGCTGGGGCGAGCCGTACGCATCGATCGCCGAGAGGATGCTGGGCATGATGGCCGAGGCATGGCGATCCGTCGACGACGGCGACCTCGTGATGGTCTCGCACCAGGCGCCGATCTGGATCACCCACCTCCGCGTCGCGGGCCTGCCGCTGCAGCACGACCCACGCACTCGGCGCTGCGCGCTGTCGAGCGTCACGTCTTTCGAGCTCGTCGGCGATGTGTGGCGCGAGGTCGCGTACGCCGAACCCGCGGCGACGGGTGGGGCAGTCGATGTCGGGGCGGTCTGAAGTCTGAGCTAGCGGCTCTGGTCGCAGTGATGGTCGCTCCCCGAGTCGGGAAGCGACCATCACTGCGCTGCGGCGAAGATGCTCGCGATCACGGAGCCATCAGCGACTGGATGACCCCGACCGCCGCGAGCTGACCGGCCGCGGCGGCCAGCAGCACCGAGGCCATCGGCCCCGGAAGCGACGCACGGTGTGCGAGGTCGCCCGCGGCGAAGACGCCGGCGAGTGAGGTGCGACCGAAGTCGTCGATCTCGATCGACCCGGACGGCAGCATGTGCAGCCCGAGCTGGTCGGCGAACGGCGCACGGTGGCGGAGCGAGCCCGATGCCACGAAGACGCCGGCCACAGTCCGATCGCCGGAATCGGTGGTGACCCGCACATCGTCGCCGTCCGGCGCTACCGCCGTCACGAGGTCCACGCTCACCCGCGCTCCCAGCCCTTCGAGAGTCTGCACGTCTTCTGCGGAGAACGCCTGATCGACGGGGAAGACCGTGATGTCTCCTGCGATGCGACCCAGAAGCCCGATCAGGTGCTCGGCCCGAGGCGCGGGGCCGAGAATGGCGATGGAGCGCCCCGCATGCTCGTGGCCGTCGCAGAACGGGCAGCTGAAGGCCTTCACTCCCCACAGCTCCTGCAGGCCGGGCACGGATGGCAGATCGTCGGCGACGCCGGTCGCGAGGATGACGCTCTTCGCCTCGGCGGAGACTCCGTCCGCGAGCATCACGGAGAACGCGCCCTCCGCGCCCGAGACCGACTGCGCTCCGACGTCACGGATCTCGACGTCGGCATACTCGGCGAGCTGAGTGCGCGCGGTCGCGCGGAACTTCGCCGGGGGAGTTCCGTCGTTCGCGACGACGTTGTGCATGTGCAGCACGGTGCCGTTGCGGTACTCACCGGAATCCAGCAGCAGCGTCGAGCGGTGCATCCGTCCCAGGGTCAGTGCCGCCTGCAGGCCGGCGGGGCCTGCTCCGATCACGATCGCGTCGTACATGTGGTGTCCTTCCGAGGGGCGGCGGTTGCTTTCGTCCTCAGTCTGTGACTTCATGTCAACATGAAGTCAAGTGTCGAGAGTCCCTGGTCCGTCGGCGAGGTGGCTGCCCGTTTCGAGCTGCCCACGAACGTGCTGAGGCACTGGGAGACGGTCGGGCTGCTGCGACCCGCACGCGACTCCGCCGGGAGGCGCCGATACGGGCAGGATGACGTGGTGCGCATCGCGGTGATCCAGCGCAGCAAGGCGGCCGGAATGACCCTCGACCAGATCGCCGTGCTCCTCGACGACGGAAGCGCCGGTCGTCACGAGGTGCTGCAGCAGCACCTCGACGATCTCGACCGCCGGATGGAGGACATGCGCCGATCACGTGAGATGACCGAGCATGCGATGGGATGCCGTTCGCACGACATCGCCACGTGTCCTCGCTTCCGCGCGAGTGTGGCCGACGTGCTCGCCCGGCTCTGACAGTGGGCTTCCACGGCCGGGGCGTCCGGCCCATGCATAGGAACCCCCGCGTAAACTGGGAATCGTGCCACTCGCCTCGACGGTTCTTCCGATCCGCAGCGGCCGCCCCTCCCGCATCCGGCCTTCTCGCCGTGCGGTCGGTGCCGCGCTCGCCGCGGTACTAGCCATCGGTCTGAGCGCCTGCGCTCCCGATCCCGTGAACGACTCGTTCCTGAGCGGAGACAATCCCGGCTACGTCGCGGCCGACGGGGCGATCGTCGAGATCCCGGTCGCCGAGCGCGGCGAACCCGTCGTCGAATTCGGCGGCGTGACCGAGAACGGCGACGACTTCAGCAGCTCCGAGCTCGCGGGCAAGGTGACGGTCGTGAACTTCTGGTACGCGGGCTGCGCACCGTGTCGGGTCGAGGCAGAAGACCTCGAGAGCGTGTGGCAGGAGCACGGCGGAGACGACGTGGCCTTCCTGGGCATCAACACCCGCGATCAGGCCGACACCGCCAAGGCGTTCTCGGCGGAGTTCGGCGTGACCTACCCGAGCCTCATCGATGTCGACACCGCCGAGGCGAAGCTCGCCTTCGCGTCGTCGGTGCCGATCCAGGCGACGCCGACCACTCTGGTGCTCGACAAGCAGGGCCGGGTCGCCGCCCGCATCATCGGGCCGATCGACGGCACCTCGATCCTCTCGACGCTCGTCAAGGACGCGCTCGCGGAGGACTCATGAGTCTTGCGGAAGCGGCATGAACCCCGGGACGATCATCGACTCAGGCGCACTGTGGCTCGCGATCCCGGTAGCGATGCTCGCTGGGCTCATCTCCTTCCTCTCACCGTGCGTGCTTCCGCTGGTGCCGGGCTACCTCGGGTTTCTCGGGGGAGCGGTCACCCCTCGACGAGAGCGGTCGGAGAACGGCAGCGGCGTCGCGACGGTCGAAGCTCCTGCTCGCGGCCGACTCGTGTTCGGTGTGCTGCTGTTCATCCTGGGCTTCAGTCTCGTGTTCGTCGCGCTGACAGCGCTCGGCGGGCTCGCCAACGTCTTCCTGCTGCAGTGGGGTGAGCTGATCACCCGCATCCTCGGCGGCGTGATCATCCTGATGGGACTCGTGTTCCTCGGTCTCTTCGGCTTCGCCCAGCGCGAGCTGCGCTTCCACGTCGACTCCAAGGCCGGCCTGATCGGCGCACCGCTGCTGGGAATCGCGCTCGGAATCGGCTGGGCTCCGTGCATGGGGCCGACGCTCGCCGCGATCTTCGCCCTCTCGTTCAACCAGGGCGACCCGGTGCGTGCCGGCATGCTCGGCCTGGCGTACTCGCTCGGCCTGGGCCTGCCGTTCCTCCTGGTCGCGCTCGGGTTCGGGTGGGCCACCAAGACGATCGGGTTCCTCCGTCGCCACATCCGCGTCGTGAACGTCATCGGCGGCGTGCTGCTGATCGTGCTCGGCCTGCTGATGCTGACCGGCCTCTGGACCGACATCATGTCTCGGCTGACGGTGGTGATCGGCAGTGTCCCCCTCCCGTTCTGATGAGAACACGACGCATCGGAAGGATGACGTGAGCAGCACAACCGAGAGGTCCAGCGATCCGCTGCGCCCGTCAGACCACGTCGACGGCGAGGAGTCGATCACCCAGCCACGCCTCGGGTTCGTGGGCTGGCTGCGCTGGGGCTGGCGTCAGCTGACCTCGATGCGCACCGCGCTGATCCTGCTGCTCGTCCTCGCGATCGCGGCGATCCCCGGCTCGATCTTCCCCCAGCGGATGGCCGACCCCAACGGCGTCACCCAGTGGGAGCGCGACAATCCCGATCTCTTCCCCGTGCTCGACGGGCTGAAGATGTTCGACGTCTACCTGTCGCCGTGGTTCTCGGCCATCTACCTGCTGCTGTTCGCCTCCCTCGTCGGCTGCGTCATCCCGCGCATCCGTCACCACGCCAAGGCGCTGCAGGCGCGGCCCCCTCGCACGCCCGCACGTCTGAAGCGACTCGCCGACTTCCGTGCCGTCGAGCGCACGTCGACAGACGCGCCAGCCGACGCTGCGGCGACGATCGACATCGCGACGAAGCAGCTCAAAGCGCTCGGATACCGCGTCGAGCGCTACGACTCGGGCCGCACCGCGTCGGTCTCGGCCGAGCGCGGCTACTGGCGCGAGTCGGGCAACCTGCTCTTCCACCTCGCCCTCGTCGGCGTGCTGATCACCGTGGGTGTCGGGGGAGGGTTCGCCTACACCGGCCAGCGCGTGCTGGTCGAGGGCGAGACGTTCGCGAACACGCTGCTCGACTACGACTCGATGAACCGCGGCCGCTTCGTCGGCGACGGGGCGCTCGCGCCGTACTCGATGCGCCTCGACAGCTTCGACGTCACCTACCAGCCCTTCGGCGAGCCCGGCTCGGGTCAGGCCGGCGACTTCTCGGCCAACGTCACGGTGCAGGAGAACGGCGAGGAGCGCACCGGCTCGGTCAAGGTCAACGAGCCTCTCGGCGTCGCCGACGACAACGTCTTCCTGCTCGGCAACGGCTACGCGCCGACGATCACCGTGCGCGACCCCGACGGGGAGGTCGTGTTCACGAACAGCACGCCCTTCCTGCCCCAGGACAACAACATGACGTCGCTCGGCGTCATCAAGATCCCCGACGGTCTCAGCGAGCAGGTCGGCCTCGTCGGCTTCTTCTACCCGACCACGGGTGTGCTCGACACGGGCGCGTTCTTCTCCGGCTTCGGGGACCTCACCAACCCGACGCTCACCCTCGACGTCTACACCGGCGACCTGGGCATCAACGAGGGCATCCCCCGCTCGGTCTACGTGCTCGACACCACCGGCATGACCAAGGTCACCGGACGGACGACAGACCTCGAATCGATCGAGCTCACGCCCGGACAGACGGCCGACCTGCCGAACGGCATGGGGACCGTGACCTTCGAGGACGAATCGCCGGCGGGGGCCACCGACGCCTCGCAGTCGGTCAAGCGCTTCGCCTCGCTGCAGATCCACCGCGACGCGTCGGGTCCGTGGGTGCTCGGCTTCGCACTTCTCGCGCTGGGCGGACTCATGCTCGCCCTGTTCATCCCTCGGCGTCGAGTGTGGGTCAAGGCGACGGGGCAGGACGGCATCGTCTCTCTCGAGTACGCCGGTCTCGCGCGCGGCGAGGATCCGACTCTCGCCACGGCTGTCGACGACCTCGTGGCCGGTCACGCGCGTCTGATGGACGCCGCGGGAGTGACGACTGCGGTCGAGGCGCCGAGCCCGACCGCCGACGACTCCGACCAGGCCGCGACGGCGTCCGAGGCCGTCCGCGACGGTGACCCCGAGCATCCTGCATCCGACACCCCGAAAGTAGACTGACACCATGTTCGATCTCGAAGTGATCTCGCCGATCCTGCTCTGGACGGCGATCGCGGTCTATGCGGCGGCCTTCGTGGCCTTCGCCTTCGACCTCGCCCGCCGGTCGCAGCTGTCGGCCGATGCGGCGAGCGTGCGGGAGTTCGAATTGGTCGGTGCCGGCGCGGGTTCGCGCGGCGCCAAGAGTGCTTCGGCATCCGGCTCGGATGTCGCCCCGCAGCGCTTCGTGATGGCTCGCATCGGCACCTCGCTCACCGTGCTCGCGTTCATCTTCCACCTCGCAGCCACGGTGACGCGCGGTCTCGCGGCCGGGCGAGTGCCGTGGGCCAACCTCTACGAGTTCGCGATGATGGGCACGCTGCTGATCGTCGCGGTGTTCCTCGTGGTGCTGACGCGCATCGATCTGCGCTTCCTCGGCACGTTCATCACCGGTCTCGTCGTCGTGCTGCTGGGTCTCTCGGCCACGAACTTCTACGTCGATGTCTCGCCTCTGATGGACCCGCTCAAGAGCGTGTGGCTGGTGATCCACGTCTTCGTGGCCTCCCTCGGCACCGCGTTCTTCGCCCTGGCCTTCGCTCTGTCGGTGATCCAGCTGATGCAGTCCCGCCGGGAGCGTCTCATCTCCGAGGGTGCCGAGAAGACCGGCCCCGGCTTCCTGCGCACCTTCCCCGGGTCGGAGCGCCTCGAGAGCATGGCCTACCGCTTCACGATCATCGGCTTCATCCTCTGGACGTTCACGCTCATCGCCGGTTCGATCTGGGCCTACTACGCCTGGAGCCGCTTCTGGGGCTTCGATGTCAAGGAGACGTGGACCTTCGTGATCTGGGTGCTCTATGCGGGGTACATCCACGCGCGCGCGACGCGCGGCTGGCGTGGCAACCCCTCGGCCTGGCTGGCGATCGTCGGCTTCTCGGCCGTGCTCTTCAACTTCACGATCGTCAACGTGTTCTTCAAGGGTCTGCACGCCTACTCGGGCCTCAGCTGAGCGCCCGAGCGGTTCTCATCTGAACGAACGCAGTCCGAACGGGATGACTTCGGAGTGTTCGGCGCCGTCTTCGTACCAGACGAGCTCGGCCTCGCTGATGGTCTCGGCGGGGCGTGAGCTGAGCGAGCGACGGGACTTGTGCGACAGCTCCGTCCATGCCGCGGGGGCGAGCGTCTTCGCGTAGATCACCGACAGGTGGAACGTCCAGTCCTCCGTGCTGCGCTCGTCGAGTCGACGCAAGTCGGTGCCCTCGAGAGCTTCGCTGAGGTTCGCGTAGGCCGACACGAGCGAGGGGGTTCGTCTCAGGCGCAGGATGACGACCTGCCACGGAGCCGGGAACACGTCGACGGCCTCGGCGACGACCTCGATCGGGCGCTGCGCCACGGCCCATTCGCGGATCAGGGCGAGCAGCTCCTCCCGACGCTTTGGCTCGTGGAATGCGCGAAGCGTGACGTGCTCGGTGTGCGGGTGCGGAGCATCCATTCGGCCGAGTGCCGACCTCTGCTCGGCCCGGTAGACGTCCGACACCGCTCTCGTCGGGCGCAGCACGAGATACTGCTGCCCCTCGAGTGACTCGAGCTGGGCGGGAGAGGTCATGAACGGGCGACGCATCTTCTGATCGTACGTGCGTCGGGGAGTATGCGAATACCGCCTCTGCCCGGGCGAGCGCGGCGTCGGAGCTGTATGACGATGCGCCGTGCATCGAGTGCCATGCACGGCGCATCGTCGGATGTGATGTGAAGGTGTGCCAGGGCTGCGTGCCCGGAGAGGACGCTCAGGCGGTCGCCATGGCCGCCTTGACAGACGTCGTGCGACGCAGGGCGACCGCGATGGTGGTCACGACGAGCGACAGCACACCCCACACGATGAGGCCGGCGGCTGCGCCTCCGTTCGCGGTGATCAGCCCGGCGAACGCGGGGGCGGTCGGCAGAGACGCACCGAGATCCGCCAGCCAGCCGGGCACCGTCGAGATCAGTCCCGTCGCGATCGCGAGCACCCCGACGAGAGCGCTGATCCAGCGACCGATGCCGCCGAAGACTGCGACGAGCGCCTGGTTGACCGCGGCGAAGACGATTCCCGCCAGCACCGCGATTCCGGCGAACGCCCACCAGGTGGCGGCGTCGTAGCTCGCGACGATCTGCACGATCAGTGAGACCAGCAGGCCCTGAGCGGCGCCGATGGCGGCCGCCGGGGCGAAAGCGCGCAGCGCGAGCCCGGCAGAGGAGCGCCGCGACGTGAGCGTGCGTGCGGTGTGGGCCCGCATCACGAGGAACGAGGCGAGAGCGCCGAACCACAGCACCACGGCCGCGAGCAGCGGGATCGCCGTCGGCCCGAAGATCGTTGCACCGTCGGCTCCCTTCGACGCCACAGGGTCGGCGATCACCGAGGCCAGGGAGGTCGACTCCGAGTCGCTGAACGACGGGAGGGAGTCGGATGCGGTGCGCAGGCCTCCGGCGAGATCGCCCGTTCCGGTGGCGAGGGTGTCGAGGCCGGTCGCGAGGTCGGCGGCTCCGGTCGCGAGCTCGGTCGTCCCGTCGGACAGCTGAACGGCTCCCGTGGACAGTGCACGTGCGCCGGCGGCGGACTCGTCGAGGCCCTGAGACGCCAGCTGGTTCAAGCCGTCCGCGAGAGTCGTCGCGCCGGCGCCGGCCTCACCGAGCTGGGTCGCGAGGGTGGTGAACGCGCCGGGCAGGGTCGCGATCTGCGGTTCGACCGCCGTGAGATATCCCGACGCGGTTCCCGCGGACTTCGCCGCTGCTCCCGCGTTCGCCGCTTCGGTCGCGAGCTGCGCGCACAGCTCTCCCGAGACATCGGGGTCGCAGCTCGCAGCCATCGTGCCGAGTGTCTGCGCGAGGGTTGCTGTCTTCGTCGCCGCGTCCGTCGCCGCATCGGTTCCGGTCGTGATCGCCCCCACGAGCGCGGGCATCTGCCCTGCCTGGTTCTGAAGCTCCGCGGCACCTGCGGTCAGCCCCGTGCCGATCTGGCTCGCTCCCCCCGCAGCCTCGCGGGTCTTCGCAGCGAGCGTGTCGAGCCCTGACGCGAGCGAGGACGCACCGTTTCCGAGCTCGGCGGCGCCCGAGGCGAGCTGCGTCGCGCCGTCGGGGATCGCGGCCGCGCCCGTCGCCGCATCCCGTGCGCCGGTGGCGAGCTCGGCCGCGCCGTCGGCGGCTTCTCCGATCTGATCGCCGATCGTGGTGAAGCCGACGAGGATGTTCTCGGTCGTCGCCTCCGACAGCAGCGTGCCCATGCTCGAGGCGGCCGCATCCGCGATCTGACCGGTGATGAGATCGTCGGCCACGAGCCCGTCGTCCGGTGTGGTGACCCGGATGGTGGCCTGCTCGGCATCGCCTCCGCCGTCCGAGATCGCCTGCCCTGCAGAGGTGGCGGCGGCTGAGAACTCCTCGGGGATCGTGATCACAGCCTGATATGACCCGTCGGCGAGCCCGTCGGCCGCGTCATCCTCGTTCGAGATCACCCAGGTGAGGTTGGAGTCGAGCTCGTCGGATCCTTCGACGAGCCCTGATGCGAGCTGCCGACCCAGCGGCGTCAGCTGTCCGTCGATCTCCACCGGCTCGTCGAGGTTGACGATCGCGGCGGTCATCGAGTCGAGGCGCTCGGTCGGGTTCTGGAGTGCCGCGACCAGGATGCCGCCGACGGCTGCGGGCAGCAGCAGGATGCCGAGGATCGTCAGCCACGTGATGGGCTTGCGCGAGCGGGCGCGTTCGATGGGGAGGGTCATGCGTTCACCTCGGTCGATTCGGTGGTGCCGTCGGCGGTGCGGGGCACCGAGGACTCGGGTCGTGTCTGTGCTGAGGGCGCGTCGACGTCGATCACGTCGGCGGGAGAGCGGCCGGCGTCTGCGAGGATCTCGAGGCCGATCTTCGGGTCGAGCGCGGTGAGCAGGATCGCTGTCGTACTGCGAGAGTCGCGCAGTCGCGCCGCCAGCTGATCGCGTTCGGGGCGCGAGAGTCGGTCTGCTCCGTCGATCACCACGAGTGCAGGGCGTCCGCGCAGCGCCTCGGAGAGGTCGGCCGACAGGCGGGCGGCATCGGCGGTCATGACCGCTCCGACATGTGCGCGCACCCACGCCGCTCGACCCGGCAGCAGATGGCCGGCGACCCGGAGGCGTCCGTCATCGGGCGTCGCGCGGCCGGCGATCGTCAGAGCCAGCGCGCGCAGCGCACCGGCGGAGGAGCCCGTGAGCACCGCTGATCCGCCGGGAGCGAGGCGCAGGTGGAGGCGGTCGATGCCGGCATCCGTCACCGAGAGATCGTCGGCGGCCACGACCGAGTCGTCTCCCGGCCAACCGGCCAGGTGGCGCTCGCGTTCGACCGCTTCCCCCTCGATGTCGACGCGGGGGAGGACCTTCTCCAGCCACGCCGGGATCTCCCACGCCCGCTCGCCGAGGATGGCCATGAGAGCGGGGATCAGCGTCATCCGCACCAGGAACGCGTCGATCGCGATGCCGGCTGCGAGGCCCAGCGCGATGGGCTTGAGCGACGAGTCACCCTCGGGGACGAACGCGACGAACACCGCGAACATGATGAGTCCTGCCGCGGTGACGACCTTCGCAGACCCCGTGAAGCCGCTGCGCACGGCGCGCAGCGCGGCGGCGCGACGGACGGCTCGGTCAGGACTCTTCGCGTCGGGGTCGTGCACGAAGTCCTCGCGCATGCGCGACACCAGGAAGACCTGATAGTCCATGGCGAGTCCGAACAGCACGCCCATCAGGATGATCGGCATGAAGCTGATGATCGGGCCCACCTTCGCGACGTGCAGGGCGTCGGCGAACCAGCCCCATTCGAACACCGCGCCGACGATGCCGAACGCGGCCACGATCGACAGCAGGTATCCGGCTGCGGCGGTGATCGGCACCCAGAGCGAGCGGAACACGATCGTGAGCAGGATCAGCGAGAGGCCGATCACGAAGATGCCGAAGGGCAGCAGCGCGTTGCCGAGCTGGTCGGAGATGTCGATGCCGACCGCGGTGAATCCGGTCACCTTGAGGTCGATGCCGAACTCGTCGAGCCACTCGTCGTGGTGCGACCGCAGCTCGCGCACGAGGTCAGCCGTGGCAGGGTCGTCGGGCGCCGTCTCGGGGATGATCTGCACGATGCCGGTGTCGGCCGTCTCGTTCGGCGTCGAGAGGGCGACCTCCTTGACGCCGTCGATCTTCGCGACCTCGTCGCCGAGGTCCTCCATCAGCGTGAGCGGATCCGTCGATGTGACGATCGTGCCCGTGAGGATCATCGGCCCGTTGAAGCCGGGGCCGAACTCCTCGGCCACGAGGTCGTAGCTCTGACGCGCCTCGGAGTCCTTCGGCAGCACGCCGGCGTTGGGCAGTGCGAGGTTCAGGCTCAGGGCCGGCACCGCGATGATGCCGAGGCCGATCACGACCGCGAGTGAGACGAGTATCGGGCGGGTGGTGACGCCGGTCACCCAGCGCTCGCTGAATCGCACATGCGGAACCGGAGCGGGCTTGCCCTTCTTCGCCTTCGGAGCCTTGCGCGGCCGACCCGCCACCCTGCCCTTCATGAAGCCCAGCAGCGCAGGGGTGAGCGTCACCGCGATCGCGACGGCGACCGCGACGGCGGCGGACGCCGCGATGCCCATGGTCGTCAGGAACGGGATGCCGGCGAAGCCGAGTCCGATCAGGGCGATCAGCACGGTCACGCCCGCGAACACCACGGCGGAGCCGGCCGTGCCGACGGCGCGGGCGGTGGATTCCTCGGGGTCGACCCCCTCGCGCACCTGATCCTGGTGCCTGGCCATGATGAACAGCGCGTAGTCGATGCCGACCGCGAGCCCGAGCATGAGGGCGAGGAGAGGAGTGGTCGACGAGACCGTGGCGAATGCGGTCGCCGCGAAGATGCCGGCCATCGAGATGCCCACGCCGAGCACAGCCGTGAGCAGCGGGAGCCCTGCGACGACGAACGAACGGAAGGTCACGATCAGCACGAGCAACGCGATGAGCAGTCCCACGGCCTCGGTCAGTGTGACACCGGGGATGGAGGTGGCGAACAGTTCGCCACCGAGAGAGGTCTGCGATCCGTCCGGAAGCTCGTCGGCGAGCTCGGCCACGACGGCTCGCAGGTCGTCCTGTGTCTCGTCCGAGACATCGCTCGCCTGGCCGTCGAACTGCAGGCGGATGATGCCGGCGGTCTCGTCGTCGTTGACCATGCCGCTGACCATCTCGTCGAACGGGGAGGTGGCCGAGAGCACGGAATCGTCGAGATCGGCGAGCTGGTCGACGGCATCGTCGATGTCGTTCCGATACGTGTCATCCGTGATCGAGTCGCCGTCCGCGGCGACCACGATGATCTGCGCGCTGGTTCCGCTGACTGCGGGGAAAGAGCGGTTGAGCTGCTCGAGACCCGCCTGCGACTCGGTTCCGGGAATCGAGAAGGAGTTGTCCGTGCCGGCCCCGAGAACGAGGGCGCCGGCGCCGGCGATGCCGAGTGCGAGGAGCCAGGAGACGAGGACGCGCCACGGGTGCCGGTAAGACCAGCGGCCGAGCGAGGACAGGAGTGTGGACACGAGGCTCCTCAGGGAATGCGGGCCGGATACACAGGTGTATCCAATACATAGATGTATCGTAAGGTGATCCGAGCCCCGGAGTCTGTGTGCGGGGTGTGAGAATGAGAGGCAGGAGGATTCGATGACGACACCCGCCACGCGAAGCCGAGAGAACACGCGCGCCAGGCTTCTGGATGCCGCCGCGCAGGTCTTCGCCGAGGTCGGACTCGACGGCGCCTCCGTCGAAGCGGTCTGCGATCGCGCCGGTTTCACGCGTGGAGCGTTCTACTCGAACTTCGAGTCGAAGGACGAGCTGTTCCTGATGCTCGCCGGCAGCGTCGGCGAGCAGCGCGTCAACGGGGTGCGTGCCCGCGTCGAGGAGATCGCTGCTGAGGGCGGCCTCTCAGAGGGGTGCGACCCGGTCGAGCTCGTCCAGCGCATCATGGATGCGGGAGGCGACGACCGGCTCGGTGTGATGCTGATGAGTGAGATCCGCATCCGCGCGCTGCGCGATCATCAGTTTGGCTCGGCCTACCTCGTGCAGGAGCGCGAGATGGTCTCGAGCATCGCGGTGATCATCACGGACATCGTCTCGGTGAGCTCACTCGAGCTGAAGGTTCCGGCCGAGGAGGCCGCGCGCATGCTGATGATCCTCTGGGAGGGCATGACCGTTCGCGGTGCTATGGCGGGCCAGGACTCCGATCAGCTGCGGCACTCTGGCAGCGAGGAGCTGGGCAGGCTCGTGCAGCTGCTGCTCGCGGAGTGACGTCGCTGCTCAGCGCGCGGCGAGCACCTCGTAGCAGCGGCTGAGGCGATCGAGCCACCAGTCGCGACGATCGTCGTCTGCGGCGAGTCGAGCAACTGCCGCGGCGTCCGGCGTCACGCGTCCAGCGGGGATCGAGCCGTCGACCGGGCGCAGGTCGGCGACGTCGTCGAGGAACAGGGATGCGGTGCCGAGCCCGCAGTCGTAGTCGAGCGTCGGCAGCGCGGCGGCGAGCGCCGCACCCTGCGAGAGTCCGATCGCGGTGTCGAGTGCACTCGAGACGACCACGGGGAGGCCGGCGGCGGTGACGATCTGCAGCGCGTGAGTGATGCCTCCGAGGGGTTGCGCCTTGATCACGAGCAGGTCGGCGGCCTTCTCCCGAGCGACCGCGAGCGGGTCGGACGACTTGCGGATGCTCTCGTCTGCCGCGACCGGGATACCCATGTACTTCACGCGCGTGCGCAGCTCGGCGAGTTCGGGCACCGTGGCGCAGGGCTGCTCGACGTACTCGAGGTCGAACTCGTTGAGCGCGTGCACCGCATGCTCGGCCTCGTCGACGTTCCAGGCTCCGTTGGCATCCACACGGATGCGTCCCTCCGGTCCCATCGCCTCGCGCACGGCTCGCACGCGAGCGACGTCGTCCGCCAGTGTCTGGCCGGGCTCTGCTACCTTGACCTTCGCCGTGCGGCACCCGGCGAACCTGGCCAGCACGTCGGCGACCCGTGACGCCTCGATGCCGGGGATCGTGGCGTTCACGCCGATGCGCTCGCGCAGGGGTGCCGGTTGCGGTCGCCACGCGAAGTCGATCGCGGCCGCGAGCCAGGTCGCCGCTTCGGCATCGTCGTACTCGAGGAACGGAGAGAACTCGGCCCATCCCTCCGGGCCCTCGAAGAGCAGCGCCTCGCGAGTGTCGACCCCGCGGAAGCGGGTGTGCATCGGAAGAGAGACGACCCTGGCCGAGCCGAGCAGATCTGCGAGCGGTGGGAGCATGTGCTCATTCTGCTCTGTCGGAGCTGTCTCCGGGATCCGCCGTGCCGACGGATGCTCCTCAGTTCAGGCGCTTCTGCAGTTCGCCCAGTCGTTCGCTCGGGCGGAAGCCGAGCAGCGTGTTCACGGCGAGCATGTGCGCGTTCGATTCCGCGTTGTAGGTGTAGACGGCGCGTGCCTGAGGGGCCTCGCGGTGCAGCATCCGCAGGTTGGCGACCTTGACCGCGATGCCGAGCCGGTGGCCTCGGTCGGCGGCGCGCACGAGGGTTCCCCACTGATACGCGTTGCCGTCGTCGGTCGACACGACGAGCTGCGAATAGGCGGCGGCGTCGCCGTCCGGGGAGAGGGCGATCGTGCCGAACGAGATGCGGCCCTGAAGAGCGAGCAGCTCCTCGCTCTCGCGGATGCTGTCGACGTCGGGCTTCTGCGGTTCGATGTCGAGCTCGCCGGTCGGCGCCTCGGTCTCGAGCGTGGCGTCGAGGATGGTCCAGGGCTCCACGACGTCGTCGGGGATGCGGCCGACCCAGCTGCGGATCTCGTACTGCGAGATGGTCGAGGCGATGTCGTTCTCGATCCGGTCGAGCAGTGAGGGGTCGACCGGAAGGGGCAGTCTGCTCTGCACGTCGCCGAGAGCGAGGGTGTAGCCGTGCCGCCTCGCGAACTCGCGGCCGGGGGAGCCGGCCCCCTCCGATCCGAGCTCGTAGGGCCACGACGCCGAACCCTGCGCGGTCGTGCGGTCGGATGTCACGGCTTCGCGCTCGAGGTGGGTGAGTGCCTCCGTGCCGATGCCGCGTCGTCGGTGGCGGGGCGGCACGCTGATCGCGAGGTGCGCGACGTGCGTGTTGTCCTTGAGCGGCAGCCCGAGGCTCGCGGATCCGACGATGTCTGCGCCGTCACGGAGCAGATATGCGCGCCGATCGACGACGGCCGATTGCTGCTGCAGCTCGCTGCGGCACTCTGCCCGAGACCAGACGACGGCGTCCGCGCCACGGTCGGCTCGTTCGGCTGCGGCGTAGCACCCCCACCATGCATCCACCGCGTCGTCGTCGAAGGGATCGACGCGGGAGATCTCGATCGTCATGCACCCACGGTAGTTGCTCGATCGGGAAGGCTGACGGCTCGGATGGAAGCTCGTGGCGCGTCACACCTATGTGTGATTGACAATAGTGTGTGACGCACAGTAATGTGACCGACATGAACGAGACCCTCGACACGCATCTGCAGGAACTGCGCCGCGGCACCGTGGTGCTGGCCTGCCTGCAGCTGCTGCGCACTGCGGGGTACGGCTACGGACTGCTCGAAGACCTGGAGCGCCGCGGCTTCGCCACCGATGCGAACACGCTGTACCCGCTGCTTCGCAGGCTCGAGAAGCAGGAGTACCTCACGAGCGAGTGGAACACCGACGAGGCGCGACCTCGCAAGTTCTACCGCACATCGGACGCCGGCATCCGGCTCGCCGACACCCTGACCGAAGAATGGCGATCGCTCACCGCGGCGATCGCGACCCTCACAGTCGAGGAGCACTGACATGACCACGACAGCCACGCTCACCGAGCGCTACATCAGCGCCACGATCCGCAGCCTCACGCCCGAGGTGCAGGACGACGTCCGGGCAGAGCTCGAAGCGTCGATCGCCGATGCGATCGACGCGAAACTCGAACAGGGGGAGACCCCTGCAGCCGCCGAGCGCGCCGTCCTCTCCGAGCTCGGCGACCCCGGGATCCTCGCGGCGGGCTACGCCGACCGTCCACTGCATCTGATCGGGCCGAAGTACTACCTCGTCTGGGGGCGGCTGCTCAAGCTGCTGCTGTGGATCGTCCCGGCGTGCGTCTTCGGAGGAGTGGTCCTCGGGCAGCTGCTCGACGGTGCTCCGACCGGCGAGATCATCGGCACCGCAGTCGTCGCGACACTCGGCTCGGTCGTGCACATCGGATTCTGGGTGACGCTGGTCTTCGTGATCCTGGAGCGCGCCGGCACGGACACCGGCGTGAAGTGGAGCGTCGACCAGCTCCCCGAGCCGACGCAGAACGGCGCGGGGCGGGCCGATGCGATCGCATCGATCATCTTCCTGCTGCTCGGCGTGGGCGCGGTGTTCTGGGACGCACTCCTCGGCTTCTTCCCGACCGGCGGTGATCCGATCGCGATCCTCGACCCGGGGCTCTGGCCGTGGGGCATCACGTTCTTCTTCGTGCTGTTCGCCGCAGAGGCGCTGCTGGCGGTCGTGGTCTACGCGAAGCGACGGTGGACGGTCGGTGCTGCGGTGGTCAACACACTGCTCGCCGCGGTCTTCGCCGCCTGGTCGATCACGCTGCTGCTGCAGGGAGCACTGATCAACCCCGAGTTCCTGAGCTTCGTCTTCACCGACAACGGGGTGACCGATGAGACCATGCGGATCCTCACAGTGATCACGGGCTTCTGCCTGATTGCCTTCCCGATCTGGGACATCGTGGACGGATGGATCAAGACGGCTCGCGCCCGCCGACCCTGACCGCAGATCCCAGACGGCGTCGCCTCTTCGGGGCGGCGCCGTCTGCGTCTGCAACCCCGGCGGGAATAGGCTGGATGCTGTGACCAGCACATTCGTCTCAGACCTGTTCGACCCGGACGAATGGGTGCTCGCGCCCGGTGCCGAGGACTACACCGACATCACCGCCCACGTCAGCACGGACGGCGGAGTCGCCCGTATCGCGTTCAACCGCCCAGAGGTGCGCAACGCCTTCCGCCCGCACACCGTCGACGAGCTCTACCGCGCGCTCGATGACGCACGGCAGAACCCCCGCATCGGCGCGGTGCTGCTGACGGGCAACGGTCCGAGTCCGAAGGACGGCGGCTGGGCGTTCTGCTCCGGCGGCGATCAGCGCATCCGAGGCCGCGACGGCTACAAGTACTCCGACGACGAGACGACCGTGCACGACCCCGCGCGTGCCGGTCGCCTGCACATCCTCGAGGTCCAGCGCCTCATCCGCTTCATGCCCAAGGTCGTCATCGCGGTGGTCCCCGGGTGGGCGGCGGGCGGCGGGCACTCGCTGCACGTGGTCTGCGACCTCACGATCGCCTCGGCGGAGGAGGCGCGGTTCAAACAGACCGATGCCGACGTCGGAAGCTTCGATGCGGGCTACGGCTCGGCGTACATGGCTCGGCAGACCGGGCAGAAGTTCGCCCGAGAGGTGTTCTTCCTCGCCGAGGAGTACTCGGCGCAGCGGGCGTACGAGGCAGGAGCCGTCAACCGGGTCGTTCCGCACGCCGAGCTCGAGCGCGAGGCGCTGAAGATGGCGCGCACCGTGCTCACCAAGTCGCCCACGGCGATCCGCATGCTGAAGTTCGCATTCAACGCGGTGGACGACGGGCTCGTCGGTCAGCAGGTGTTCGCGGGCGAGGCCACGCGTCTCGCCTACGGCACCGACGAAGCGGTCGAGGGCCGCGACTCCTTCCTCGAGAAGCGCGACGCCGACTGGTCGTCGTTCCCCTGGCATTACTGAGCGGATCGAGACGCACATGGTCGCGCTGACGCCGACGGACGCCGAGGACCCGGCCGAGCTGCGCGACGCCCTGGCGCGGGCGCTCGACGGCGGGCCGGCGCTCGGCTTCGGGATGCTCGGTGACGCGCCGCGATCGGTGCCGGACGGCACGGCCGTGGTGATCGCGACCTCCGGCTCCAGCGGCGTCCCCAAGCGTGTGGCATTGAGCGGCGAGGCGCTGCGGGCGAGCGTCGAGGCCACAGCGGCGAGGGTCGGCGGCGGACGCTGGCTGCTCGCGCTTCCGGCCGGTTATGTGGCGGGGCTGCAGGTTCTGGTGAGGTCTCTGATCGCCGGCACGCACCCGGTCGCGCTCGGCGGTCGGTTCTCACCCGAGTCCTTCGCCGATGCGACGCTGTCGATGCTCCGTCCGTCGAGAGGCTCCGCAGCGATCCCCGAGCTGTACACGTCTCTCGTGCCCGCGCAGCTGTCGACACTGCTCGACGCCGCCGACGACCGACCTGTGCGGGCCGCGCTGCAGGCCTACCGCGCGATCCTCGTCGGGGGGCAGTCCCTGCCCGAGCCGCTGCGGGAGCGGGCCGCCGATCTCGGCGTCCGGCTCGTCCGCACGTACGGTTCCACCGAGACCTGCGGCGGATGCGTGTACGACGGCGTTCCCCTCGATACGGTCGCGGTGCGCACGGTGGACGGGGAGCTGCGCATCGCCGGTCCGATGCTCGCCGACGGGTACCTCGGCGACGGGGAGCTGACCGCGAAGAACTTCTCGCGCGACGAGCATGGCATCCGCTGGTACCACACCGGCGATCTCGGACTCTTCGACGATGGAGTGGTGCGGGTGCACGGTCGCGCGGACAACGTGATCGTGTCCGGCGGGATCAACATCTCCCTCGACCGCGTCGAACGGCTGGTCCGCAGCGTTCCAGGACTCACGGGCGCCGTGGTCGTCGGCGTGCCGGATGAACGATGGGGCGAGGCCTCGGTGATCGTCGCGCCGCGCGGCGAGGTGTTGCGGCGCAGCGAGGCCGAGCAGCTCTCGCACGCGCGGGATCTCGTGGCGGAGGAGCTCGGCAAGCATGCGCGTCCCGTGCGGCTGATCATGGTCGACGAGCTCGCCGTGCTGGCCTCGGGCAAGCCGGATCGCGAGTCGATCAGACGGGCCGTCCTCGAACTGCACTGACGATCGATTCGGTCGGACGAGGGGTTCTTGCCAGACTGAGGCATGGCCACCTACACGCACGGGCATCACGAGACCGTCCTCCGGTCCCACAGCAGCCGCGACATCTCCAACTCCGCGGAGTACCTCCGTCCGTACCTGACCGAGACCACCGCGCTTCTCGACGTCGGAGCGGGGCCCGGCAGCATCACGGTCGACTTCGCCGGCGTCGTCGCCCACGTGACGGCGACCGAGATCGATGAGAGCGCGCTCTCACTCTCACGCGATCTCGCGTCGAGCAGAGGTCTGCACAACCTCGACTTCGCGGTCGAAGACGTGCATGCGCTGAGCTTCGCCGACGACGCCTTCGACGTCGTGCACGCGCACCAGGTGCTCCAGCACGTCGGCGATCCCGTGCAGGCGCTGCGCGAGATGCGCCGGGTCGCGGCACCCGGCGGTGTCGTGGCGGCACGCGACGCCGACTATGCGGGCTTCATCTGGTTCCCCATGCTCCCGGAGCTCGACCACTGGCTCGACCTGTATCGCCGCGCCGCACGAGCAAACGGCGGCGAGCCCGATGCAGGGCGTCGCCTCCTCGCCTGGGCGCGGGCGGCCGGCTTCGACGACATCACGGTGACGACCTCCAACTGGACGTACGCGAACCCGGAGGATCGAGCCCGGTGGGGCGGAATGTGGGCAGACCGCATCCTCGAGTCGGCGCTCGCGCGGCAGCTGGTCGACAGTGAGATGGCGACGTCGAGCGACCTGCAGGCGATCAGCGACGGGTGGAAGCGCTGGGCCGCCGACGGCGACGGGTGGTACCTCGTGCCGCACGGCGAGATCATCGCCCGCGCCTGACGCGCTCCGCGGATGCATCTGCGAGTGGATACATCTGCAGGCGGATGCGAGGCGGACGCCGTGCCGCGTAGCGTGGGGGAGTGATCCGCCCGCTCTCCCGTACGGCGCTCGTGCTCGACATCGTCGGGGCGACGCTGCTCTTCAGCATCCTCACTCCTTTCTCTGTCGTGTTCTACGGTCCGGGGACGATCGGCCAGGGGATCGACGGTGCTGCGGTCGCGGCGATCGTGATCGCGGGCATCCTGATGTTCGGCGGCGTCGCGATCGGCAGGCTCGCTCCCGGGCTCGCTCTCGCTGCGGCCTGGGCAGGGGCGATCGTGCAGATGCTCTCCGGATTCGGGCCGCTGCCGATCGACGTCGCCATCCTCCTCGTGCTCTATGCGACGGCTGCGTGGGGATCGCGGGTCGTGCTGTGGTGGGGATTCGGCTCGGCACTGTTCGGCGCCTTCGTGTCAGCGGTCTACCTGGTGGTCGTCACCGGCGTGACCTCCGGAACCAGCGGCTGGGATCAGCTGACCACCGGCACGCTGCTCCTCGTCGTCTCGGTGCTCGCTCTCGGCTTCGCGTGGGTCTGCGGCCTGCTGTGGCGTGTCATCCTCCGCGCCCGACGCACACGGTCCGCCCAGCTGGAGGCGGAGTCGCTCGCGGCTGAGGAGCAGGAGCGAGTGCGAATCGCCCGAGACATGCACGACATCGTCGCGCACTCGCTTGCCGTGGTGATCGCCCAGGCAGACGGGGCAAGGTACGCGGCGGTCACGAAGCCCGAGATGGCCACCGAGGCGTTGGGAACGATCGCGCAGACCGCTCGCAGCGCCCTGAGTGATGTGCGTCTGCTGCTCACCCAGCTGCGCCACCGACAGGGCGACGGCCCGCAGCCGACGCTCGCAGATCTCGAAGCGCTGTTCGCGCAGGTGCGACAGGCAGGCGTCGAGCCTCGCATCACCGTCGACCCGATGCCTCCCGGCGAGCCGCCGGGGGCGATCCAGCTCGCGGTGTACCGGATCCTGCAAGAGGCGCTCACCAATGCCATCCGACACGGCGACGGGGCGGTCGATGTGCATCTCGCCTGGCTTCCTGATCGCGTCGACATCGAGGTGCGCAACATCGTGGGCAGCGAGCAGCCGCAGATCGGCGTCGGCCACGGAGTGATCGGCATGCGCGAACGGGCTCAGCTCGTCGGCGGTAGCCTTCAGGCGGAGCGTCAGGGCGCACAGTTCGTCGTCGCCGCCTCGCTCCCGATCGGAGAAGTCGCATGATCAAGGTCGTCCTCGTCGATGATCAGGCGCTGTTCCGCGCCGGAGTCCGCATGCTGCTCGCCTCGCAGCCCGACCTCGACGTCGTCGGAGAAGCGGGAGACGGCCGCGAGGGAGTCGCTCTCGTGCGCGCGACTCGACCCGACGTGGTGCTGATGGACATCAGGATGCCTGTCATGGACGGTCTCGCCGCGACCGCCGAGATCCTCGCTCAGCCAGACCCGCCGCGCATCGTCATGCTGACCACCTTCGACCTCGATGAGGCGGCCGCGCGCGCCATCCGTCAGGGGGCGAGCGGATTCCTGCTCAAGGACGCCGACCCCGAGTTCCTCCTCGCCGCGATCCGCACCGTGCACTCGGGGTCGAGCGTCATCGCCGCGTCCGCGACCCGTGAGCTGTTCGAGCACTTCGCCGAGGAGCCGAAGCCGGTGCCCGCGCAGTTCTCCGCGCTCACCGATCGCGAGCGGGAGATCTTCGCGCTCGCGGCCAGGGGTCTGTCGAACTCTGAGATCGCCGCTCGCGAGTACCTCAGCGAGGCGACCGTGAAGACCCATATCAGCCGCATCCTGACGAAGCTCACCCTGCGGGACCGCGTGCAGCTCGTGGTCTTCGCCTTCGAGCACGGGCTCGCCTGACCGGACGAGCGCCCGCGGGATCATCCTTGCGATGTAGACGGATGCGTCGTCAGGGCGACGCGGCGAGGCACCAGCCGTCCGTAGCGTCGAAGGTATGGAGATCACGACCACCGACCTCGGGCTCGCAGCCCGCGTCCAGCACCTCACGAAGACCTACGGATCCGGCGAGGGCACCGTCCACGCGCTCGACGACGTCAGCGTCGGCATCCGCCGCGGGCAGTTCACCGCCATCATGGGTCCGTCCGGTTCGGGAAAGTCCACGCTGATGCACATCATGGCCGGCCTCGACACCCCGACGCAGGGGAGGAGCTGGATCGGCGACACCGAGATCACCGAGCTCGGAGACCTCGACCTGACGATCCTTCGCCGGCGCCGAGTGGGGTTCATCTTCCAGGCGTTCAACCTCGTGCCGACGCTCACCGCCCTCGGCAACATCATGCTGCCGTTCGAGCTCGACGGACGCCGGCCGAGCGCGATCGAGAAGGCGCGCATCGACGGTCTGATCGAGACGCTCGGGCTCGGATCGCGGCTGCAGCACCGACCGCATCAGCTGTCGGGCGGTCAGCAGCAGCGGGTCGCGATCGCCCGCGCTCTCGCCACCGCGCCCGACCTCGTCTTCGCGGATGAGCCGACCGGCAACCTCGACTCGAAGACCGGACGCGAGGTCCTGCAGCTGCTCGCGACCGCGAGCCGCGAGCACGGGCAGTCGATCGCGATGGTCACGCACGACGCGATCGCGGCGAGCTACGCCGACCGCGTGCTGTTCCTCGGCGACGGACGGATCGTCGCCGATCACCCGCGTCAGAGCGCTGAGCAGATCTCGGCCTACATGCTCGCCGCCGAGGTCGCGGCATGAGCGCCGTCATCGACTCTCCGGTCCGCACTGTCGTCGCTCAGACGTCTGCGACGGGTCCGCGCCTGGCATGGCTGCGCGACCGTGGCATGGGAGCCAGCATCCTGGTCGCGACGCTCTCGGCCGCCTTCGGTGTGGTGCTGGTCGAGACCACGGCCTATCTCGGAGCGGTGCTGCAGGCCGACCCGTTCATCGGCGACAGCGAGACGCTCGCGTTCGTGGTCGGGCTGCTCTCGGTGCTCCTCACGGGTGTCGCGATGTACGTCGCGGCGATCGTCACCGCCAACACGTTCTCGACGATCATCGCGGGGCGCACTCGTCAGATCGCGCTGATGCGCCTCATCGGCGCGACTGCGCGCTCGCAGCGGGCGCAGGTCGGCAGACAGGGCTTCGTGGTCGGCGTCATCGGCGCGGCACTGGGTCTGCTCTCGGGCCTCGCGATCGCAGCTGTCGGGGTGCAGATCGGCTCCGGACTGATCGAGAACGTGCCGACGGGGTTCTCCCTCGCACAGCCGTTCATCGCCCTGCCCGTGATCGGCGTCGCCCTGACCACCTGGGCTGCGGCCTGGGCAGGATCCAGACGCGTGCTCGCCGTCACACCGCTGCAGGCGATCGGCGGATCGGTCGAGCGCAGCCACGAAGAGATTTCCCGCCCCGGGCGTCACATCGGTGCGTGGGTGCTGCTGGGCGCCGGCAGCGTCCTGCTGGCGGCGGGGGTCGTCGTGGGACTCGCGCATCCCCTCGGAGTGGTCGTCGCCTTCTTCGGTGGACTGCTGTCCTTCACGGGGCTCGCGCTCGGATCGGTGCTGTTCATGCCGCCCGTGCTGCGTCTGGTGGGGCGGATGTTCGGCTCGAGTGCCACCGCACGGCTCGCGGCTGAGAACGCCCTGCGCTATCCGGAGCGCTCCTCACGCATGGCGATCGGCGTGGTGATGGGGGTCACGCTCGTCACGATGTTCGCGGTCGCTCTCGAATCGGTCAAGCAGATGCTGATCGGTCAGGTCGACGGCGAGACGCCCGCCGAGTTCTTCACCCCGTTCGACGCCTTCGCGTCGGTGATGATGGTGCTCGTCGCCGTGTCGGCGGTGATCGCCGCGGTCGGCCTGGTCAATCTCCTGACGATCGGCGTCGTGCAGCGTCGCCGCGAACTCGGTCTCCTTCGCTCGATCGGACTGTCCAACGGTCAGGTGCGCCGCATGGTGCTGCTGGAGGCCGCGCACATCACGGTGGCCGCCACGGTGACCGGGTTGATCCTCGGCATCGCCTACGGGTGGATCGCGGCGCAGGCGCTGCTCGGATCGGTGCCGACCCTGCCCGACTTCGAGCCCGCCGGGCTCGTCGCACCTCACGTGCCGTGGCTGCCCGTCGTCATCATCGTCGCGGCGACCGCCGTGCTGACCCTGGTCGCTGCTGCGACGCCGACCCGTCTCGCCACGCGGGTGGCGCCGGTCGACGCGCTCGCTGCAGACTGACGGCAGCCGTGCGCCAGCACGCTCTGTGACCGAATCGGTCATCGGAGCGTTCTGGCGTATCCGGTCGCTCTAGGCTGGACGGATGCCGTCTCCGTTCGACCAGTCCACGTATCAGGTGCGCCTCGACTGGGGCGTCGAAGGGCTCGATCGCCTCGCTCCGGCCGACGTCGTCGTGGTCGTCGACGTGCTCCGCTTCTCCTCCACGGTGGCGGATGCGGTCGCCGCGGGGTGCACGGTCTCGCTCGACGACGCACGTGGGTGGTCTCGTAATGGCGCCGCGGTCGCCACCCGTGGCGGCGATGCCGTGGTGCTGATCGGAAGCCTCCGCAACGCCTCGGCGGTGGCGCGAGCGATCGCCACGCTGCAGGATCGCAATCAGGCGCGCACATCGGTGAGCGTGATCGCGGCGGGCGAGGCCGACGCCGACGGTGCAGTGCGGTTCGCAGTCGAAGACCACCTGGGTGCCGGCGCGATCATCGCTGCACTGACCGATCTGGGCATCGACCACACCGCGCCCGACGCGGCCGTCGCAGCCGAGGGGTTCCGAGCGTTGAAGAGGGCGCTGCGCCATATGGTCAGCGCCAGCGGATCGGCTCGCGAACTCGCAGAAGGGGTCGCCGCGAGCGATCGGATGCGGGCTTCCGGCGTGGTCCCGACGACGACGTCGAGCGCTGCCGAGCTCGATGCGATCGATGCCGTGCCCGTGCTGCGCGATGGGGTCTTCGTCGCCTTCGACTGACCGGTTCGTTCCGGCTCGCGACGACGAGATCGCCGGAAGCCCGCGAATGTGTGCTCGCCGGCGTCGCTTCGCGGTGCGGTCGGCAACAGGCCGCGCACTCGGCACGGGTTTCGCCTCGTGCGACGTAGGGTCGTGGCATGAGGTTCGTCCCCGCATTCATCGTCGATGCCGTCCTGGTGCTCGTCTTCGCCGTGATTGGCCGTGCCTCGCACGGCGAGAGCCCCGGAGGGTTCCTGATCACCGCCTGGCCCTTCATCGTCGCTCTGCTGGTGGGGCACGTCGTGGCGGCTCTGCTGCCGGCCCGGCCGCGTCGTCCGTGGTCGCTCGGATGGGGCGCCGTCGTCTGGCTCGTCACGGTCGCGGGGGGACCCCTGCTGCGGGTCGCAACGGGAGACACCGCTCAGATCGCGTTCATCATCGTCGCGACACTCGTGCTCGGAGTCTTCCTCCTCGGCTGGCGCGCCGCGGCGGCGCTCCTCCGCCGGCGCGCCGGGCGCACGAGCGACAGCGGTGCGTCACCCGAACACTCCGACGACGCGGATCCGGTCGATGGAGTCGTGCACGACGAGATCGCCGAACACGAGGTTCAGGTCGAGGACGGGCCACAGGCAGAGTCAGCGCGCGGGGCCGATCCCGAGACGGGAACTCAACCGCGCTGACGGCATCGGTCTTGCGCGATGTGAGGGATGCGGTGTCGATCTCGCACTCGCATCGGTCCTGCCCGACGTGATTCCGACCTCGCAGCGTGTCGACGCTGTCAGCGTGACATCTGGGCGGCGAGCTTCGTGTCGGCCGAGATCTCGCGACGTGTCCAGTCGAAGAGATAACGGGCGTCGTACGAGCGCGAGCACCGCGCGCACGACGTGGCGCGTGACGGGCGCCGGTGCCGGTACGTGACATGACCCGCGGGGCATCTGCCCACCCACGGCGCGAGCTCGACCGCGGTCTCGCCGTGATGGGTCGTTCCGCCGACATAACCCAGGTCGCGGGCCACGCGCTTCCAGGTCGCGCCGTGCGCCGCCTCATGACCGGCGAGCGCATGCGCCACCTCGTGCAGCAGCACCTGGTGGATCTCGTCGTCTTCGAACCGGGCTGCCAGATATCGCGACACGGTGATGCGTTTCTTCGTGTAGTCGCACTGCCCCGCCCGGCGCTTGGCGTGGTCGAAACCGAACGACCAGCTGTCGTCGAGGTGCATCGTGATCAGTGCTTCGCCCCACACGCGCACCCGGTCAAGTTCCGCCATGCGATCAGGCTAAGCCATACCGCCGACATCGCCGCGTCGGACCGCTCAGCGCAGCGTCGGACCGCTCAGCGCAGCGTCAGCCGGCTCGATGCACCGTCAGCCCGCGACGAGCTGGGTCGTACGCCGCCGCTCGGCGGCTTCGATCGCGAGCAGCACCGTCTCGAGCTCTCCGTCCTGGGCTCCCGCTTCACGACGCAGGAAGAGGGACTGCTTGAAGCTCTCGCGGGCCGTCTCGTAGTCGCCGGCTTCGTAGGCGTTCTTGCCGTGGTGGTGATGGGCGAAAGCCGCGATCGAGACCCAGCGCTGCCCTTCCGCCTCGGCTGCGCACGTGGCGAGTTCCTGTGCGGCGGCGGTGTGTGCGCCGCGGTACTGCAGGATCGTGGCGTGCAGCACCCGGGCACGCAGAACGTCCTTGCGGGTTCCGGCCATGCGAGCCTGTCGCACGGCTTCGTCAGCGAGGGGGAGGGCTTCGTCCAGGCGGTCGAGCACCTTCAGCAGCCAGACGCGCTCGAGCAGGGCCGGAAGGCTGCGCTGACCGTCGATCTCCTCCAGCCGTGCCGCACACTCATCGAGATCGACGCGCTCGCGAAGGCTCTCGTGGTCATAGCCTCTGATGAAACTCATTGCTCTCCTTCCGCAGCGTCCCCCGTCAAGTGTGCCTCGCGACGGCGCCGTCGTCGGGGCGGCACGCCCCGCACCCTCGCATCCGATCTCGATCGAGGTGCTCAGCGGAGGAACAGCGAGGCATCCGGGCGAGGCGAGGCCACGGCATCCGCATCCGTGACCACACGTGCACCCTGCACGAACGCGGTCACCTCGGCGCCCTGGGCGATCTTCGCCGGATGCGGTCCGGCGGCCAGCATCCTCGGCAGCCATTCGGTCGGGAGGGGAGCGGCAGATGCCGCGATCACCAGGTTGCCGAACCTGCGGCCCTTGAGCACCTGGGTGTCGGCGAGGACGCCGATCTCGGGAAGCACCTCCGCGATCGTCGCGACCTGACGTCGAGCGAAGGCGAGGCCGGGGCCGTCGGCGACGTTCACGAGCAGCACGCCTCCCGGTGCGAGCAGCTCGGCGAGTTCGCGGTAGAACTCGACGCTGGTGAGGTGGGCAGGCGTCTGGGCGCCCGAATAGACGTCGGACACGACCAGATCGCAGCTGCCGACGATGGCCGGCGGAAGACGGCGGACGCCTCCGCGGGCGTCACCGATCCGCAGTCTGATCGACGCGCCTCTCGGCAGCGGAAGGTGCTCGCGCACGAGTGCGGCCAACGGAGCCTCGAGCTCGATCACCTGCTGCCGCGAACCGGGCCGTGTGGCCTCGATGTAGCGGGGGATCGTCAGCGCTCCCGCTCCGAGGTGCACCGCGGTGAGGGGGCCGCCCGCGAGCTGGTCGATGACTGCGCCCATGCGCACGATGTACTCGAAGTGCAGGTGCGTGGGGTCATCGAGGTCGACGTGCGACTGCGGGGTGTCGTCAACGATGAGCTCGAACCCGGTGGTGAACTCCGACGGCACGATACGGGCGATGCCTCCGTGGTCGAGGCGGGCCTGCGGGTGTTCGGTGTCCTTCGCGCGCGTCCTGCCCATCCTCCGAGACTACGCGCTCAGTCCGCCTGGACGCCGACCGAGCAGGTCTCCTGGTCGAGGGTCTGCCCCGAGATCTCCGGGGGGAGGGTCGCCCGCGCCTCGGGCGCCTCGGTCGCCGTCTCGACCGGCTCGTCGACGGGCGGCGGCGTCGCGAGCTCCACGCTCCGATGCGTCGCGACGTCACCGGCGAGCGTGATGGGCTCTCCTGCGCTGAGCGCCGCCCAGAGCGGGGCCGCGGCGTCGTAATCGGGTACGACCTTGTCGCTGTCCTCCGGGTCCGTCAGGTTCGGGTACTGCACGAACACGAAGTCCGAGAACTCGACATCCTTGAGGGCGAGCGCCAGCTGTGTGAGGGTCAGGGCGTTGCTCAGCGACTCGCTCGGCACGATGTTGTCGGCGACCGTGTCCATCAGCCGAAGCACCTTCGACGGGTCGGTCAGCGTCTCGGCGCTCAGGATCTTCTTGGCCAGTCGCGACATGTACTGCTGCTGATTCGAGATGCGGGCGAGGTCGCTCCCGTCGCCGACTCCGTGCCGTGTGCGGATGAATGCGAGGGCGCTTGCGCCCGACACCGTGTGCGTGCCGACCGGCAGGTCGACACCGGCGAGGGTGTCGTGGATGCCTTCACCCGCGACGCACACGTCGACTCCGCCGATCGCATCGGTGATCGCGATCACGCCGTCGAAGCTGATCTTGGCGGCGAACTCGACCGGCAGTCCGCTGAGATCGGTCACGGTCTTCGCGACGCACGAGACACCGGCGTGCTCGAAGACCTCGTTGATCCGTCCCTTCGACATCGCCGACGCGGTCGAACCGTCTTCCCTCTCGCACTCGGGCACCTCCAGCCCGAGGTCGCGGGGGAACGACACGACGGTGACTGCGCGAGGCGCCGCCGAGACGTGGACCAGGAGGGTCACGTCGTTCAGGGCTCTCTGCTCGCTCTGGGCGCATCGATCGCCGAGGATCTTCGTCGAGACCTCTCCGCACTCGTCCGTCCCGACGATGAGAAGATTGAAGGCCCTGTCGCTCGGGTACGCGCCCAGCGACGGAGGAGCCACGTCCACGTCGTCCTCGAGGGTGACCGCACCTTCGCCGACCCGGTTCAGCACGTCCGCGGCGACGAAGCCCGCCACCGCGACGGACGAGACGAGGATCACCGCCAGGGCGACTCCGAGGAGTCTGAAGAGAGTCGAGAACGCACTGGGCGTAGGAAGACCCGCGTGGCGCGCGACCGTCGAGCGCTTCGCGTCGTCGAGGGCCCCTGACATGCCGTGAGCCTACCCGCGGAGGCCGATGTTACGGCCGCATGACGTTTCCGAGAATAACTTGCAGGGAATTAGTTAGTGATGAATACTTTTTCCTACGTGGTAGGCACCCGATGCCGCCAGGACGTTCAAAGAGGAGATCCCTGATGCACAAGCGCATTCTTCCGGTCATGGCGCTGGGCGCCGTGGCCACACTGGGCCTGGCGGCCTGTGCCGGTGGCGGAGCAGACACCGGCGGAGCCGTCGACGGAGAGGGCCAGGAGCTCACCGTCTGGATCATGAAGGGCACGAACCCCGACGCGACTGCGTTCTACGACGAGGTATCGAGCGCCTTCGAAGACGAGACCGGGGCCACGGTCAAGATCGAGGAGATCCAGTGGGCTGACGCTCACGACCGCTTCGTCACGTCGATCGCCGGCGGCACCACGCCCGACATCGCCGAGACGGGCACCACCTGGACGGCGGAGTTCGCGGACGCAGGTGCCCTGGAGCCGCTCGACGAGTACGTCGACGCTGAGAAGGGCCTGCGCGACGACCTCGTCGAGGGTCTCGCGGTCGCCGGCACCTACGACGAAGAGCTGTACGGCATGCCGTGGTACGCCGGTGTCCGCTCGATCGTCTACCGCACCGACGTGTTCGAGGAGCTCGGTCTCGAGGCTCCGAAGACGTGGGACGACATCGTCACTGCCGGTGAGGCGATCAAGGCAGCCAAGCCCGACATGCTGCCGTTCCCCGTCGCGGGCGACGCCGAGTTCCAGGTGTACCCCTGGGTCTGGGGCGCGGGCGGCGAGGTCGCGACCCTCGACGGCAAGACCTGGACGAGCGAGCTCGACAGCGAGGAGTCGCAGGCCGGCATCGAGTTCTACACCGGACTCGCGACCGAGCACGGCTTCTCGTCGGCCGGCGCCACCACGTGGAAGGAGACGGACCTCCGTGACTCGTTCACGCAGGGGAACGTCGCCATGATGCTCTCGGGCTCGTGGACCCCGAAGGCGCTGATCGAGGCGAACCCCGAACTCGACGGCAAGATCGGCGCGGCAGTGATCCCGGGCGAGGACGGCGGAATCGCTCCGTCCGTGCTCGGAGGCTCGCACCTGTCGGTCTTCAACACGACGAAGAACGCAGACCTCGCGTGGGAGTTCGTCAAGCTGATGACCACGGGCGAGTTCGCCGAGCAGTGGGCTGACGAGACCGGCTACTTCCCGGGCGTCCAGTCGGCGATGGAAGAGGCCCTCGCCTCGACCGACCCGCTCGTCGCTCCGTTCGCACAGCAGATGGTCGAGGGCGGCGCATCCGTGCCCGTCACCCCGAACTTCGGAGCCGTCCAGGCGAAGAAGACCACCAACTCGATGATCCAGGCGATCCTCGGCGGGCAGAAGGACGTCGCCACGGCGACGAAGGATGCCGCAGCCGAGATGACCGAGCTGCTCAACAAGTAAGGCTGTATCCCTTCATGTCGATGGTGCAAGCGCCACTGCCGGCCACGAAGGCGGAGTCCACCTCCGCCTCCGTGGCCGGCGGCCAGCCCCGGCGGCGAGGACTCTCGCTGCTCACGGCCCGCCCCTGGCTTCTTCTCGCTCCCGGGCTGGTCATCCTCGCGGTGCTCATGCTCTGGCCGCTCATCCAGGTCTTCATCTTCTCGCTGCAGGACTACGGTCTGCGCGAGATCAACACGGGCGAGAACAACTGGATCGGCGTCGACAACTACGTCGAGGCGCTCACCAACCCGACGCTGTGGACCGTCGTCCTGCCGAACACCGTCGGCTTCGCCGCTGTCGCCGTGTTCGTCACGGTGGCGGTCGGCACGCTGGTCGCGCTCCTGCTCGCCAAGCTGGGCACGGTCTGGCGCACCATCGTCTCGAGCTGCATCATGGTCGCGTGGGCCATGCCGGCCGTCACCGGCACCTACGTCTGGACGTTCATCTTCGACGCCGACCGGGGCATCTTCAACACCACCCTGCAGAACCTCGGTCTGATGGACGAACCGGTCAACTGGTTCACCAACCAGTGGTCGTTCTACGCGATCGTGCTGCTGAACGTCGTGCACCACGGCTTCCCGTTCGTCGCGATCACGGTGCTCGCCGGTCTCCTCGGCGTCTCGAAGGAGATGCTCGAGGCGGCCGCGCTCGACGGGGCGAACGCCTGGATGCGCTTCTGGAAGATCATCTTCCCGACGCTCAAGCCCGTCTTCTCCGTCGTCATCATCCTGTCGACGATCTGGGACTTCAAGGTCTTCGCGCAGGTCTACCTCATGCCGGGCGGCGGGGGAGGCAACCGGTCGGTGCTCAACCTCGGCGTCTGGTCGTACGTCGAATCCTTCGGCCAGAACCGCTACGGGTTCGGCGCCGCCCTCGCCGTGCTGCTCACCCTCGTGCTGATCGGAATCACGATCGTGTACATCCGCTCCCTGATGAAGGAGGACGAGCTGTGAACCCCCGCCCGTCCGCCATGTCGCGCCTCGGCACCGGCATCGCGATCGCCGCCGTCCTGATCTTCACGCTGTTCCCCGTGTACTGGATGGTCTCCAGCGCGTTCGATGCCAAGGCATCCAGCGGCGGTCAGTCGCTGCTGCCCCAGGAATTCACGTTCGACAACTTCGCCTTCGTCCTCACCGACGGCGGCTTCGGCACCTACCTGCGCAACTCGGCCATCGTGGCCCTGGTGACGGTTCTGGTGAGTGCTCTGGTCTGTCTGCTCGCGGCAGTGGCGGTCGCCCGGTTCAAGTTCAAGTTCCGCACGACCATCCTGATGATGATCCTCGTCGTGCAGATGGTCCCGCTCGAGGCTCTCGTCATCCCGCTCTTCCTTCAGGTCAAGAGCCTCGGACTGCTCAACAGCATCCTCGGTCTGATGGTCGTCTATGTCGCGCTCTCGCTCGCGTTCGGGATCTGGATGCTGCGCGGGTTCGTCGCCGCGGTGCCGGTCGAGCTCGAAGAGGCCGCGTACATCGACGGGGCCAGCTGGTGGCGGATGTTCCGCTCGATCCTGCTGCCGCTCGTGATGCCCGGCCTCGTGGCCACCAGCATCTTCAGCTTCATCACGGCCTGGAACGAGTTCATCTTCGCGATGACGATCCTCGGCAGCGAGACCGACCAGTACACGGTCTCGATCGGTCTGAAGTCCTTCTTCGGTCTGCACTCCAACGACTGGGGCAGCATCATGGCCGCGTCGACGATCATCACGATCCCCGTCATGGTCTTCTTCGTGATCGTGCAGCGTCGCCTCTCGGCAGGCATGGTCGCGGGAGCGGTGAAGGGATGACCGACGAGCTCGTCCGCCTCGCCAACGCGGTGCTCTGGCCGGGGTTCCTCGGCACCGAGGCGCCGGACTGGCTCCTCGCCGAGCTGCGCGACGGCCTGGCTGGAGCGGTGTACTTCAGCCAAAACGTCGGTAATGGGCTGCCTGCCCTGAGCGACGAGATCCTCCGCGCGAACCCGGACGCGCTGATCGGGATCGACGAGGAGGGCGGCAACGTCACGCGCCTCGAGTCGGCGGCCGGTTCCACCCTCCCGGGGGCCGCCCAGCTCGGCATCGTCGACGATGTCGATGCGACGAGGGACTCCGGTGCGGAGCTCGCTCGACGGGTCGCCTCGGTCGGCGTCAACGTGGTGCTCGGGCCCGTCGCCGATGTGAACACGGATCCGCGGAACCCCGTGATCGGGGTCCGTTCCTTCGGCAGCGACGAAGAACTCGTCGCCCGTCACGTGCAGGCGGCGGTCGACGGACTGCAGAGCAATGCCGTCGCCGCATGCGTCAAGCACTTTCCCGGACACGGCGACACGCATCTGGATTCGCACCACGCGCTGCCCGAGATCTCGCTCGACATCGCCGAGTACGAGAGCGTGCACCTCGAGCCGTTCCGTGCCGCGATCGCCGCGGGGGTCGACGCCATCATGACCGCGCACATCGTCGTTCCGGCGTGGGGGGAGGAACCGGCGACGCTGAATCCCCGGGTGCTCGGGATGCTGCGGGACTGGGGTTTCGACGGCGTCATCATCTCGGACGCACTCGACATGGCGGCGATCCGCGAGACCGTCGGCATCGGCCAGGGCGCCGCACGCGCCGTGGCGGCCGGCGTCGATCTGCTGTGCATCGGCAACCCGACGAACCGGGGTGAAGCCACGCTCCCCGACCAGGACAGACGGGACTTCCTCGCCGCTCGCGACGGGATCCTCGCGGCGGTGAGCGACGGCTCGCTGCCGCGCGAGAGACTCGCCGCTGCGGCCCAGAGGGTCGCCCGTCTGGCCGAGACCCTCCGCACTCGTGCCACGACCGCGCCTCCCGTCGGCTACGACGGATCGGAGATCGTCCGACGAGCCATCACCGGCGCGACCGCGGATGCCGAAGTGCTCGCGGTGGTCGACGCCCGCCGTCGTTCGACTCTCGCTGTCGACAGCGCGTCCGCGTATGTGGCTCAGACGCTCGCAGCCGACGGCCACCGTGTTCGTGTCGACGTCGCGCGTTCGTCGATCGACGAGCAGGACTCCGCTCTCGAGCGAGCCGTCCTCGCCGAGGGGCTGACGGTCATCCTCCTGGATCGGCCTGACGCCGATGACGCGCAGCGCTCGCTGGTCGAACGCGCCGCTCTGCGCGACCCCGAAGCCGTCGTGGTCAACGTCGGACTCGCGGCCAGGCGGCCACTGCCGCTCCCCGTCGTGGAGGTCGGATCCGCGAGCAGGATCGGTGCTCAGGCCGCCAGAGATCGACTCACCGGCGGGGCTTCGCACCGCGCCGTTCGGTCGCCCGCGAGCGCAGGACCGCCTGACTGAGGCAGGATGACACCGTGGACGACGATGTTCTCGCGCTGGTGCGCCGATCCGTTCCTCGACTGAGTGCTGCAGAAGCACGGGTCGCGGAGACGATCCTCGGCGACCCCACGCTCGTCGTCGATCTCGCCATCAACGATCTCGCGCAGCTCTGTCACACGTCTCTGTCGACCGTGGCCCGGTTCGCGCAGTCGCTCGGCTTCAGCGGGTACCGGGAGCTGCGGGTGGCGGTCGCTCGCACGGTCACGCTCGCCCAGGCGCAGCGGGCGCGTTTCGGCCTCGACACCACGGCGATCGACCCGGACGACGAGCCGTCGGCGATCGCCGCGAAGCTCGCAGCTCAGGAGATCGACGCGATCGAGAAGACGGCGCGCGGGCTCGACGCGGACGCACTCGACCGGGTCGCGAGGGCCGTCGTGGCAGCCCGCCACGTCGATCTGTTCGGGCAGGCGGCCTCGTCGTTGACCGCCCAGGACCTTCAGCAGAAGCTCGCGCGCATCGGCTGTTCGGTCGCGCACTCCGCTGATCCGCATCTGGCCCTCACGACGGCATCGCTGCGGACCTCGGACGACGTCGTCATCGCCTTCTCGCACGGCGGCGAGACCCAGGAGGTCGTCCGCGCCGTCGAGATCGCCCGGGACGCGGGTGCGCTGTCCGTGGCGATCACGAGCGCGCCCGACTCGACGCTCGCGCTCGCCGCCGACATCGTGCTGATCACCTACGCGCAGGAGTCGCCGTTCCGGATGGCCGCGATGTCGAGCCGCATCGCACAGCTGGCGCTGGTCGACATCCTCTTCGTGCGCGTCGTGCAGCACCGGGGCGAACCCGTGGTCATCCCGCTGCAGCTCACGCACGACGCCGCGGCGTCTCGGCGCCGCCGGTAGGGGCCGATCAGTCGATGTGATCGCGGGTGCTGACCAGCGCTCTGGTCGCGATCCTGTGCGCGCGGGCGAGGCTGCCGGTGAGGGAGAGTCCGGTCAGCACGCCGGCGAGGAACCCGGCGGCGAACGCGTCGCCGGCTCCGATGGATTCCACGACGGGGACGTCGAGCGACCTGCTGTCGGTGCGTTCCGCTCCGTCGAACGCCACGGCGCCGTCGGGGCTCGTGGCGAGCAGATACCTCGGCTCGGGGAACAGCTCGCGCAGCCGATCCGGCTCGGCGGTGCCGAACACCGACTGTGCGTCGGGTCGAGTGCAGAACGCGATGTCGGCGCGGCGCACGTAGTCCGAGATCACGGCGCGCCCTTCGTCCTGGCGTCCGCGCCAGAGCGCGGGGCGCCAGTTCACGTCGAAGCTGAGCAGCCGACCGTCGCGGGGTGCATCGAACAGCGCATCCTGTGCAGCCCGCGCGGAAGCCGAGAGAGCAGGCGTGATCCCGGAGGTGTGCACCAGCGCCGCCTGACCCAGAAGGACGGATGCGGCGGGGGATTCGAGGGTCGCGGGCGACAGCGCCGCGGCTGCTGAGCCCGAGCGGTAGTAGTGCATCGTCCCGTCGACCGAGCCGTCTGGGCGAGGCGACAGCTCTTTCACGTAGAGACCGGTCGGGGCTTCGGCGTCGACGTCGACGGCCGAATCGTCGACCTCGTGTCTGCGCAGCTCGGCCGTGAGGAACCGACCGAAACCGTCGTCGCCCACGCGGGACACGACAGCGGTGCGGATTCCTGCCGACGCCAGTGCGATCGCGGTGTTCCACTCCGCCCCGGCGAGCGATCGGTGAAAGGTGCGCACGTCCTCGAGAGGAGCGGCAGTGGCGGGGACGAAAGAGACGAGGCCCTCGCCGACGCAGACGGCGAGGGGAGATGTGTCGGGCACGTTGTGGACATTACCGGATGGGCACGACCACGTAACTTCCGTAACAGGAATGCAACCTGGAGGTGTTTGCATCGGAATGCGCACTGGGTAGCGTCGAGGCATCACCGTTCCGAAGTCGACGATGTCTTCGGGACGCGCACTGTAGCGCTCGACAGGAAGGTCACACAATGCACCACTCAGTCACGCGTCGGCGAGGACTCCTCGCCGTCACCGGAGCCGCACTGGCGGCGCTGGTCCTCTCGGGATGCGTCGCCAGCGAGCGCAGCGACGACGGCGGAGAGGCTGCGGGCGATGTCGACGGCACGTTCGTGTTCGCCGCATCCTCCGACCCGGCCAGCCTCGACCCGGCATTCGCACAGGACGGCGAGAGCTTCCGCGTCTCGCGGCAGATGTTCGAGGGCCTCGTGGGTACCGAACCCGGCACGGCCGACCCGGCACCGCTGCTCGCCGAGTCGTGGGAGTCGTCGGAAGACGGCATGAGCCACACATTCACTCTGAAGGAGGACGTCACCTTCCACGACGGCACCCCGTTCAACGCCGAGGCCGTGTGCGCGAACTTCGACCGCTGGTACAACTGGACCGGCCTCGCGGCATCAGAGGCGTTCGGCTACTACTACAACAAGCTCTTCAAGGGCTACGCCGACAGCCCGGCGGACGCCGTCTACAAGTCCTGCACCCCTGACGGCGACTACTCCGTCACGATCGACCTGAACAAGCCGTTCGCCGGATTCGTCGCGTCGCTGTCGCTGCCGTCGTTCTCGATGCAGAGCCCGTCGGCACTCCAGGAGTTCGGCGCCGACGACGTGAGCGGCTCCGCCGAGGCTCCCGTGCTCTCCGAGTACGCGATGGGGCACCCGGTCGGCACCGGCCCGTACCAGTTCGACGAGTGGGCGCCGGGCGAGCAGGTCACGCTCAAGGCCTACGACGACTACTGGGGCGAGGCGGGCCAGATCGACGAGATCATCTTCCGCACGATCGACGACCCGACCGCGCGTCGCCAGGCTCTCGAGTCCGGATCGATCGACGGCTACGACCTCGTGGGTCCTGCCGACACCAAGGCGCTCGAGGACGACGGCTTCACCATGGTGTCGCGCCCTCCCTTCACGATCCTCTACCTCGCCTTCAACCAGGCCATCCCCGAGCTGCAGGACCCCAAGGTCCGTGAGGCGCTCTCGTACGCGGTCGACAAGGATGCGCTGATCAGCCAGGTCCTCCCCGAGGGCACCGAGAAGGCGATCGAGTTCGTTCCCGACACCGTCAACGGCTACAACCCCGACGTCACGACCTACGACTACGACCCTGAGAAGGCCAAGTCCCTGCTCGCAGAGGCAGGCTATGACGAGGCCAACCCGCTGAAGCTGACCTTCAACTACCCGGTCAACGTCTCGCGTCCGTACATGCCGGACCCCGAGCAGATCTTCACGGTGCTCTCGTCGCAGCTGGCCGAGGTCGGCGTCGAGACCACCCCGGTCTCGGAGGAGTGGGTCGAGTACCTCGACCGCACCACGGGAACGGCCGACCACGGCATCCACCTGCTGGGCTGGACCGGTGACTACAACGACACTGACAACTTCGTCGGCGTCTTCTTCGGTCAGCAGAGCTCGGAGTGGGGCTTCGACAACCCCGAGCTGTTCCAGAAGCTGAACGAGGCTCGCGGTGTCTCCAACCTCGAGGACCAGACGGCCCTCTACGAGGAGATCAACGAGATGGTCGCGCAGTTCATCCCGGGTGTGCCGATCGCGCACCCGGCGCCGACACTGGCATTCGACCCTCGCGTCGAGAGCTATCCCGCCAGCCCGGTGAACGACGAGGTCTTCACGGACATCGTCCTCACCGAGTAGGTCTGACCGACTGAGATGCCCACCCGGGTCTCCGCGCTCGCCGCGGAGGCCCGGGACCGGCGTACCTTCTGATCAACGGAGACCTCTTGCTGCGCACCATCGGCAGGCGACTGCTTTTCCTCATTCCCACTCTGATCGGCCTCAGCATCCTGCTGTTCGCCTGGGTCAGGGCCCTGCCAGGCGGCCCGGCCGTCGCTCTTCTCGGCGAGAAGGCGACTCCGGAGGCCGTCGCCAGGGTCAACGAACTCTACGGCTTCAACAAACCGATCCTGGAGCAGTACTTCATCTGGGTCGGCCGCCTCCTCCAGGGCGACTTCGGAACATCGATCCAGACGAACCGGCCCGTGACGGAGGAGTTCTTCCGTCGCTTCCCCGCGACGCTCGAGCTGAGTGTTCTCGCGCTCATCTTCGCGGTCGGCGTCGGCATCCCGCTCGGCTACTGGGCGGCTCGCCGCCACGGCAAGTTCACCGACCACGCGTCGGTGGTGCTGAGCCTCGTGGGCATCACCATCCCGGTGTTCTTCCTGGCCTTCATCCTGAAATACGTGTTCGCGGTGCAGCTCGGGTGGCTTCCCTCGGACGGCCGTCAGAACCCCCGAATAGATGCCACGCACCCGACGGGGTTCTACGTCTGGGACGGCATCATCACCGGCGAGTTCGACGCGTCCTGGGACGCGCTCATGCACCTCGTCCTCCCGGCGCTGGCGCTCGGCACGATCCCGCTCGCGATCATCGTCCGCATCACCAGGGCGAGTGTCCTGGAGGTGCAGAACGCCGACTACGTGCGCACGGGCCGCGCGAAGGGCGTCGGTTCGTCGACTCTGCGCAGTCGCGTGATCCTGCGCAACGCGATGCTGCCCGTGATCACGACGATCGGTCTGCAGACCGGACTCCTCATCTCGGGGGCGGTGCTCACCGAGACCGTCTTCGCGTTCCCCGGCATCGGATCCTTCCTCGCGAGGGCGATCTTCACGCGGGACTTCCCGGTGCTCCAGGGGTTCATCATCTTCATCGCGATCGCCTACGCGCTGATCAACCTGGCGGTCGACGTGTCGTACAGCTTCATCGATCCGAGAGTGCGGGTGCAGTGATGTCCCGTCTCGTTCTCCGAAAGGGGGTGGCGTCATGACCATCTCGCTCCCACCCGCGCAAGGACCATCCGCAGCGAGCGGCGAGGTCGTCGACACCGTCGCCGTCGGCCGAGCAGGGCTCAGAGAGGGCCCTGGCGGATTCTGGCACGATGTGTTCCGCCGCCTCCGCCGCAACCCCACCGCCTGGATCGGCGCCGGCATCGTCCTGGTGTTCATCCTGGTGTCGGTGCTCGCTCCCGTGCTCGCTCCGTACCCCGAGACCGCATTGCCCGGCGCGAAGTTCATCACGCCGACGCACATCCCGGGACCAGGGGAGCTGCCCGAGTTCCCGCTCGGCCTCGACCGCTTCGGCGGCGACGTGCTCTCCAAGCTCATCTGGGGTGCGCAGGCGTCGCTGCTGATCGGTGTCATCTCGACCGCCCTGGGTCTGGTCGGCGGAATGATCCTCGGTCTTCTCGCCGGCACGTTCGGCGGATGGGTCGACACGCTCATCATGCGCGTCGTCGACATCATCCTGTCGGTGCCGAACCTGCTGCTGGCCGTCTCGATCGCCGCGATCCTGGGTCAGACGCCCTTCGCGGTGATGATCGCGATCGGTGCGTCGCAGGTTCCGATCTTCGCGCGCCTGCTGCGCGCGTCGATGCTGCAGCAGCGATCGAGCGACTATGTGCTCTCGGCCCAGACGCTGGGCCTCGGACGCGGTCAGATCACCATGTCGCACGTCCTGCCCAACGCGATCGGCCCGGTCATCGTGCAGGGGACGCTCACGCTGGCGACGGCTGTCATCGATGCGGCGGCGCTGTCGTTCCTCGGTCTCGGCGGCGGTCGCCCCGAGACGGCCGAGTGGGGGCGCATGCTCACCTACGCGCAGGCCGAGCTCGCCATCGCGCCGTGGCTGGCATTCCTGCCCGGCATCTGCATCGCGGTCACCGCGCTCGGCTTCACCCTGTTCGGTGAGGCTCTGCGCGAGGCCATGGACCCGAGGACGAGAGCACGATGAACGCTGCGAACGAGAACCGGGCGCCGAACGCGCCCCTGCTGTCTGTCGAGGGCCTGGCCGTCGACTTCGCCACCATGGACGGCGTCGTGCACGCGGTCGAGGGCGTCGACCTCGAGATCGCTCCGGGTGAGACCGTCGCGATCGTGGGGGAGTCGGGGTCGGGCAAGTCGACGACCGCGATGGCCATCATCGGGCTGCTCGCCGGGGGCGGCCGCGTCGCCGCTGGCAGCATCCGCCTCGACGGCCGCGACATCACGCGCGCCTCCGAGAACGAGCTGCGCACGATCAGGGGGCGTGATATCGGCCTCGTGCCACAGGACCCGATGTCCAACCTGAATCCGGTCGCTAAGATCGGCACCCAGGTCGCCGAGACCCTCCTCGCGCACGGTCTCGCCACCAGGCAGAACGTGAAGGAGAAGGTCGTCGAGGCGCTCAGCGCCGCGGGCCTGCCCGACCCCGAACGCCGTGCGAAGCAGTATCCGCACGAGTTCTCGGGCGGCATGCGCCAGCGCGCGCTGATCGCGATCGGTCTGGCGTGCAAACCTCGTCTGCTGATCGCGGACGAGCCGACGAGTGCGCTCGACGTCACCGTGCAGCACACGATCCTCGATCAGATCGGTCAGATGACGCGCGAGCTGGGCACGGCCGTGCTGCTCATCACGCATGACCTCGGTCTCGCGGCCGAGCGCGCCGAGCGCGTCGTCGTGATGCACCGGGGCAAGGTCGTAGAGCAGGGGCCGGCCAACCAGATCCTCGAGGCGCCGCAGCATCCGTACACGCAGTCGCTCGTGGCGGCGGCACCGTCGGTCGCGGCAGCGCGCCTGCGGCCGGAGGCGTTCCGTGTCGAGGACCGGCCCGCTCAAGGGGCGGATGCTCCGGCCCTGGCGGACGAGGTGACGCCCGGGGTTCCGGCCGCCGACCACATCGTCGAGTTCGAGCACCTCACCAAGGTGTATCCGGTCCGAGGGCAGAAGGAGGACTTCGTCGCCGTGAACGACGTCTCCCTCGCGATCCCTCGGGGGGAGACGGTCGCCATCGTGGGCGAGTCCGGGTCCGGCAAGACCACCACGGCGCGGATGCTGTTGAAGATCATCGAGCCGACGAGCGGCCTCATCCGGTACGGGGGCAAGGACATCGCGTCCCTCGACCGCGCGGAGACGAAGGACTTCCGTCAGCGGGTGCAGCCGATCTTCCAGGACCCGTACTCGAGCCTGAACCCGATGTTCACGATCGAGCGCCTGATCTCCGAGCCGCTCGACTTCTACAAGCGGGGGAGCAGCGCCGACAGGCGCAAGCGCGTCCGCCAGCTGCTCGACGATGTGGCCCTGCCGCAGTCCATGCTGCGGCGGTATCCGTCGGAGCTGTCCGGCGGGCAGCGGCAGCGTGTCGCGATCGCCAGGGCGCTCGCCCTCTCGCCCGATCTGATCGTGTGCGACGAGCCGGTGTCGGCGCTGGACGTGCTCGTGCAGGACCAGATCCTCACACTGCTCGGCGACCTGCAGACCGAGTACGGGCTCAGCTATCTGTTCATCTCGCACGACCTCGCGGTCGTGCGACTGATCAGCGACTACGTGTGCGTGATGAAGGACGGATCTCTCGTCGAGGCGGCTTCGTCGGAGGAGATCTTCACGAACCCGCGCGACCCGTACACGCGCCGCCTGCTGGCGTCGATCCCGGGGAACGAACTCAACATCGCCTCCTGAGGCGCCGAGAGCGCATGGTCACAGCCGGTATATAGGCTGTGGCCATGCGCTCTCCCCTTCCGTCCGCGGCAGTCATCCTCCTCGCTGCATCGCTCGTCCTGACCGGATGCTCCTTCTCGACCACGGAGTCGTCGACCTCGACGGGCGAGGAGCCGGCGGAGTCGAGTGCTCCGAGCACCCAGGAATCGACGAGTCTCGACGCGGCACCCGCCACGGGAGAGACGATCACCGGAGACGGGTACACCTACGTCGTCCCCGAGGGGTGGGCCGTGCCCGATCAGGAGATCGCCGGCTTCAGCCCGGACACGCTCGCCGCGAACCGACAGGACACGGACGGGTTCGCCGACAACGTCAACGTCCTCGAGTCGCCTGCCGGCCTCGTCACTCCTGACCTCGTCGAGAGCGCCGGAGTGACCGAGCTCGAGGGAGCCGGCGCGACCGACATCGTCGTGAACGACCGGGTGACGATCGCAGACTCCGAGTCCGCTCACCTGTCGGCGTCGATGACGAGCGAGGGCACGACCTACAGCGTCGAGCAGTACTACGTCAGCACCGACGACCAGACCTACGTCGTCACGTTCTCGTTCAGCGACACGGTGACTCCCGACGAGCGGCAGGCGGTCGCCGAGTCGATCCTCGTCACCTGGACCTGGGTCTGACCGACGTCCGACGAGGCGTCCTGAGGGCGCCAATACCGCAGCATCCGAAGAACGTCAAGGATTGAGCTTGCCATGTCGCAAGTTCGCGCGTATAGTTGGTAGTTGCGCTCGCTTCTCCCTGCCCTCATATGGTGGTCGGCATTTCGTTGAGCATCCGGGCGCACACTCACCTGACGACAAAGGAATCGAGAAGCCCTGCGGGGCTCACGGAGGTTATTCCCTTGGCTGCTGCTCGCAACGCATCCACCACCACCACCACTAAGAACGGACGCGGAGCATCCCGTCTTTCGTTCGCCAAGATCTCCGACACGCTGACGGTCCCTGACCTTCTCGCTCTGCAGACCGAATCCTTCGGCTGGCTCGTCGGCAACGACGCCTGGAAGGCTCGTGTCGCAGAGGCCAAGAAGGCCGGCCGCACAGACGTGAACGAGAACAGCGGCCTCGGCGAGATCTTCGAGGAGATCTCCCCGATCGAGGACCTCGGCGAAACGATGCAGCTGTCGTTCACGAACCCGTACCTCGAGCCGGAGAAGTACTCGATCGAGGAGTGCAAGGAGCGTGGCAAGACCTACGCCGCTCCGCTGTACGTCGAGGCCGAGTTCATGAACCACCTCACGGGCGAGATCAAGACCCAGACGGTCTTCATGGGCGACTTCCCGCTCCAGACCGACAAGGGCACGTTCATCATCAACGGCTCCGAGCGCGTCGTCGTCTCGCAGCTCGTGCGCTCCCCGGGTGTCTACTTCGACAAGACCCCCGACAAGACGTCCGACAAGGACATCGTGTCGGCGCGCGTCATCCCGAGCCGTGGTGCATGGCTCGAGTTCGAGATCGACAAGCGCGACCAGGTCGGCGTCCGCGTCGACCGCAAGCGCAAGCAGTCGGTCACCGTGTTCCTCAAGGCGCTGGGCATGACCAGCGAGGAGATCCTCACGGAGTTCGCCGGCTACACCTCGATCGAGGAGACGCTCGCGAAGGACACCATCGTCACGAAGGAAGATGCGCTCCGCGACATCTACCGCAAGCTGCGTCCGGGCGAGCAGGTCGCTGCCGAGGCTGCGCGTGCGCTTCTCGACAACTTCTACTTCAACCCGAAGCGCTACGACCTGGCGAAGGTGGGTCGTTACAAGATCAACCACAAGCTCGGTCTCGACGCACCGCTGACCGACTCGGTCCTCACGGTTCAGGACATCGTCGCGACGATCAAGTACCTCGTGCGTCTGCACGCAGGCACGGAAGAGACCTTCCCCGGCATCCGCTCGGGCAAGAAGGCCGACATCCGCATCGCGACCGACGACATCGACAACTTCGGCAACCGTCGCATCCGCGCGGTCGGCGAGCTGATCCAGAACCAGGTCCGCACCGGTCTCTCCCGCATGGAGCGCGTCGTCCGCGAGCGCATGACCACGCAGGACATCGAGGCGATCACGCCGCAGACCCTGATCAACGTGCGCCCCGTCGTCGCAGCGATCAAGGAGTTCTTCGGAACCTCGCAGCTCTCGCAGTTCATGGACCAGAACAACCCGCTCGCGGGTCTGACCAACAAGCGCCGCCTCTCGGCTCTCGGCCCCGGTGGTCTGAGCCGTGACCGCGCAGGTGTCGAGGTCCGTGACGTCCACCCGTCGCACTACGGCCGCATGTGCCCCATCGAGACCCCGGAAGGCCCGAACATCGGTCTGATCGGTGCTCTCGCGACCTTCGCGCGCATCAACTCGTTCGGCTTCATCGAGACCCCGTACCGCAAGGTCACCGGGGGCGTCGTCACCGAGGAGATCGACTACCTGACGGCTTCCGAAGAGGTCGACTTCAACATCGCGCAGGCCAATGCCCCGCTCGACAAGAACGGTCGCTTCATCGAGAGCCACGTCCTGGCCCGCCCCAAGGGCGGCAGCGGCGAGGTCGACATGTTCCTCCCGGAGGACATCGGCTACATCGATGTCTCGCCTCGCCAGATGGTGTCGGTCGCGACCTCGCTCGTGCCGTTCCTCGAGCACGACGATGCGCAGCGCGCGCTCATGGGCGCCAACATGCAGCGTCAGGCTGTGCCGCTGCTGCGCAGCGACTCGCCGCTCGTCGGAACCGGTATGGAGGGCTACACCGCCATCGACGCCGGCGACGTGCTCACGGCTGAGAAGCCGGGTGTCGTCACCGAGGTCTCCGCAGACCGCGTCACCGTCATGCTCGACGAGGGTGGAACGCAGGATTACCACCTGCGCAAGTTCGACCGCTCCAACCAGGGCACGTCGTACAACCAGAAGGTCGTCGTCAACGAGGGCGACCGCGTCGAGGTCGGAGAGGTCATCGCTGATGGCCCCGCCACCGAGAACGGCGAGCTGGCCCTCGGAAAGAACCTCCTCGTCGCGTTCATGACGTGGGAAGGCTACAACTTCGAGGACGCGATCATCCTCAGCCAGGACCTCGTGAAGGACGACACCCTCTCCTCGATCCACATCGAGGAATACGAGGTCGACGCCCGCGACACGAAGCTCGGCAAGGAGGAGATCACCCGTGATCTCCCCAACGTCAGCCCTGAGCTGCTGAAGGATCTCGACGAGCGCGGCATCATCCGCATCGGCGCCGAGGTCCGCCCCGGCGACATCCTCGTCGGCAAGGTCACGCCGAAGGGCGAGACCGAGCTGTCGGCGGAAGAGCGTCTGCTCCGCGCGATCTTCAACGAGAAGAGCCGCGAGGTCCGTGACACCTCTCTGAAGGTGCCCCACGGTGAGCAGGGCACGATCATCGCCGTCAAGGAGTTCAACGCCGAGGACGGCGACGACGAGCTCGGCTCCGGTGTCAACCGCCGAGTCGTGGTCTACATCGCCCAGAAGCGCAAGATCACCGAGGGTGACAAGCTCGCCGGTCGTCACGGCAACAAGGGTGTCATCGCGAAGATCCTCCCGATCGAGGACATGCCGTTCCTCGCGGACGGAACCCCCGTCGACATCGTGCTGAACCCGCTGGGCATCCCGGGTCGAATGAACTTCGGTCAGGTGCTCGAGACCCACCTCGGGTGGATCGCGAAGCAGGGCTGGAAGGTCGAAGGAAACCCGGAGTGGGCTACGAAGCTCCCGAAGGACGCCTTCGAGGCCGCGCCCGGCACCAAGGTCGCCACCCCGGTGTTCGACGGTGCGAGCGAGGAGGAGATCGCAGGTCTCCTCGACTCGACCATCCCGACCCGTGACGGTGTGCGCCTGATCGACTCCACCGGAAAGGCCCAGATGTTCGACGGCCGCTCCGGCGAGCCGTTCCCGGCGCCGATCTCGGTGGGCTACATGTACATCCTGAAGCTCCACCACCTGGTCGACGACAAGATCCACGCGCGTTCGACTGGTCCGTACTCGATGATCACCCAGCAGCCGCTCGGTGGTAAGGCGCAGTTCGGTGGCCAGCGATTCGGTGAGATGGAGGTGTGGGCCCTCGAGGCCTACGGTGCCGCATACGCGCTCCAGGAGCTCCTCACGATCAAGTCCGACGACATCCTCGGCCGCGTCAAGGTGTACGAGGCCATCGTCAAGGGCGAGAACATCCAGGAGCCCGGCATCCCCGAGTCCTTCAAGGTGCTCATGAAGGAGATGCAGTCGCTCTGCCTGAACGTCGAGGTCCTCTCGGCAGACGGCACGCTCGTCAACCTGCGTGACACCGACGACGAGGCCTTCCGCGCTGCGGAGGAGCTCGGCATCAACATCTCCAGCCGCTTCGAGGCCGCCTCGATCGACGAGATCTAAGGTTCAGGCCGCCGACTGAGCAGCATGCCCGGTCGGCGGCCCACCTCCCCGATTTCTTCAGAAGAATTCCTACACAGGAGAATTTGTGCTCGAGTCAAACACTTTCGATGAGCTTCGCATCGGCCTGGCCACCGCGGACCACATCCGCGCCTGGTCCTACGGCGAGGTCAAGAAGCCTGAAACCATCAACTACCGCACCCTGAAGCCGGAGAAGGACGGTCTCTTCGGAGAGCAGATCTTCGGCCCGTCCCGCGACTGGGAGTGCGCCTGCGGAAAGTACAAGCGTGTCCGCTTCAAGGGCATCGTCTGCGAGCGCTGCGGCGTCGAGGTCACCAAGTCCTCGGTCCGTCGTGAGCGCATGGGTCACATCGAGCTCGCCGCTCCCGTCACCCACATCTGGTACTTCAAGGGTGTTCCCTCGCGTCTGGGCTACCTGCTCGACATGGCGCCGAAGGACCTCGAGAAGGTCATCTACTTCGCCGCCTACATGGTCATCTCGGTCGACGAGGATGCTCGTCACCGCGACCTGGGCACGCAGGAGAACAACATCCGTCTCGAGCTGAAGACGCTCGGAGACCGTCGCGACGCGAAGATCGCCGAGCGTCTGGCACGCCTGGAGGAGGAGCTCGCTTCCCTCGAGGCGGAGGGCGCCAAGGCCGACGCGAAGAAGAAGGTCAAGGACGCCGCCGAGAAGGAGATGTCGCTCATCCGCAAGGGTGCCGACGAGGCGATCGCCAAGCTCGAGCGCGTGTGGGAAGACTTCCGCACCCTCGAGGTCGGCGCACTGCGTCCCGAGGACGACGTCTTCCACGAGCTGCAGGACCGTTTCGGTCAGTACTTCGAGGCCTACATGGGCGCCGAGTCGATCCAGCGTCGCCTCGCGGCGTTCGACCTGGCAGCCGAGGCGGAGAGCCTGCACCTGCAGATCTCCGAGGGCAAGGGCCAGCGCAAGATCCGCGCGATCAAGCGTCTGAAGGTCGTCAACTCGTTCCTGGAGACCGGCATGAGCCCGGCCGCCATGGTGCTGGATGTCGTTCCGGTGATCCCGCCGGAGCTGCGCCCGATGGTGCAGCTCGACGGTGGCCGCTTCGCGACCTCCGACCTCAACGACCTCTACCGTCGTGTGATCAACCGCAACAACCGTCTTCGTCGTCTGATCGACCTCGGTGCCCCCGAGATCATCGTCAACAACGAGAAGCGGATGCTGCAGGAGGCCGTCGACGCACTGTTCGACAACGGTCGCCGTGGTCGTCCCGTCACCGGAACCGGCAACCGCGCCCTGAAGTCCCTCAGCGACATGCTGAAGGGCAAGCAGGGTCGCTTCCGTCAGAACCTGCTCGGAAAGCGTGTCGACTACTCCGGCCGTTCGGTCATCATCGTCGGACCGCAGCTCAAGCTGCACCAGTGCGGTCTGCCCAAGCAGATGGCTCTGGAGCTCTTCAAGCCGTTCGTGATCAAGCGCCTGATCGACCTCGGTCACTCGCAGAACATCAAGGCAGCCAAGCGCGCTGTCGAGCGCACCCGTCCCGAGGTCTGGGACGTGCTCGAGGAGATCATCCGCGAGCGTCCGGTGCTGCTCAACCGTGCACCCACCCTGCACCGTCTGGGCATCCAGGCCTTCGAGCCTCAGCTCGTCGAGGGCAAGGCGATCCAGCTGCACCCGCTCGTCTGCGCGGCGTTCAACGCCGACTTCGACGGTGACCAGATGGCTGTCCACCTGCCGCTGTCGGTCGAGGCTCAGGCCGAGGCCCGCGTGCTGATGCTCGCGTCGAACAACATCCTGAAGCCGTCCGACGGCCGCCCGGTCACCCTGCCTTCGCAGGACATGATCATCGGCCTGCACCACCTGACCACGGTCAAGGCGGGCGCAGCCGGTGAGGGCCGTGCATTCGGTTCGGTGGGCGAGGCGATCCTGGCCAAGGACGAGGGAACCCTCGACCTGCAGGCCAAGGTCCGCATCCGCATCCCGGGTCTGACGTTCCTCGAGGGCGAAGCTCCCGAGGGCTACGAGCGTCACGGTCTCGTCGACGCATCGCTCGGACAGGCGATCTTCAACGACACGCTTCCTAAGGGATACCCGTTCGTCCGCGAGCAGGCTGACAAGAACAAGCTGTCGCAGATCGTCAACAAGCTGGCCGAGGAGTACCCCAAGGTCGAGACGGCTGCGTCGCTGGACCGCATCAAGGACGCCGGTTTCTATTGGGCGACTCGCTCCGGTGTGACCGTCGCTCTGAGCGACATCCTGACGCCTCCGAACAAGGCGGAGATCGTCGCCGGCTACGAGAAGCAGGCCGCGAAGGTCCAGTCCCAGTACGAGAAGGGCCTGACGACCGACACCGAGCGTCGCCAGGAGCTCATCAAGATCTGGACCGAGGCGACGGACGAGGTTCAGGCCGCGATGCGGGCGAACTTCCCTGAGGACAACACCATCAACCGCATGGTGTCGTCCGGTGCTCGTGGTAACTGGCTGCAGATCCGGAACATCGCCGGTATGCGTGGTCTGGTGAACAACCCCAAGGGTGAGATCATCCCGCGTCCGATCATCTCCTCGTACCGCGAGGGTCTGTCGGTTGCGGAGTACTTCATCGCGACGCACGGTACCCGTAAGGGTCTGGCCGACACCGCTCTGCGTACCGCCGACTCGGGTTACCTGACCCGTCGTCTGGTGGATGTCTCGCAGGACGTCATCATCCGCGAAGAGGACTGCGGCACGTCGAAGGGCCTCGAGCTCCCGATCGCCGCTCCGAACTCGCAGGGCGAGCTGGTGCGCGATGCGAACGTCGAGAACTCGGTGTTCGCTCGTACGCTGGCCTCCGATGTGGTCGACAGCAAGGGCGAGGTTCTCGCTTCTGCCGGTGACGACGTGGGTGACGTGCTCATCGACAAGCTGGTCGCGCTGGGTGTCGAGAGCATCAAGGTGCGCTCGGTTCTCACGTGTGACTCCGCTGTCGGTGTCTGCGCGCAGTGCTACGGCCGTTCGCTCGCGACGGGTAAGACCGTCGACATCGGAGAGGCCGTCGGCATCATCGCGGCCCAGTCGATCGGTGAGCCCGGTACCCAGCTGACGATGCGTACCTTCCACACCGGTGGTTCGGCTTCGGCCGATGACATCACGCAGGGTCTGCCCCGCGTGCAGGAGCTCTTCGAGGCGCGTACCCCCAAGGCTGCGTCGCCGATCGCAGAGGCCGACGGTCGCATCACTATCGACGAGACGGACAAGGCCAAGAGGCTCATCCTGACGCCCGACAACGGTGACGAGGAAGTGATCTACCCGGTTCTGAAGCGTGCGACGCTTCTGGTCGAGGACGGTCAGCACGTCAGCGTCGGTCAGCCGCTCCTGGTCGGAACGCTCGACCCCAAGGAGGTCATGCGTGTCATGGGTGCCCGCGAGGTGCAGCGTTACCTCGTCGGTGGCGTCCAGGGCGTGTACCGCTCGCAGGGTGTGCCGATCCACGACAAGCACATCGAGGTCATCGTCCGTCAGATGCTCCGCAAGGTCACCGTCGTCGATCACGCCGACACGACCCTGCTTCCGGGTGAGATGGTCGACCTCAAGCGCTACCAGGCGATCAACCGCGAGGCTGTGGCAGAGGGCAAGCGCCCGGCGTCCGGCCGTTCGGAGCTGATGGGTATCACGAAGGCGTCGCTCGCGACGGAGTCGTGGCTGTCGGCCGCCTCCTTCCAGGAGACGACCCGCGTGCTCACCGAGGCTGCGATGCAGGGCAAGCGCGACCCGCTGGTCGGTCTCAAGGAGAACGTCATCATCGGTAAGCTCATCCCCGCCGGAACCGGTCTCTCGAAGTACCGCGACGTCACGGTCGAGGCCACCGAGGAAGCCAAGAGCGAGCGCTACCCGAACCGGATCTTCGCATCCGACGGCGCGTACGCTGACGGCGACTTCGGCTACGTCGACTTCGACGCGTTCTCGACGGACGACATCACGCCGGGTACGTACAATTGACCCGCTTGCGGGTCATGATTGAGCGAGCACGCGCGTAGCGCGAGCGAGTCGAAAAACTGACGTACTGAGTGAGTGAGTGAGAAGGCCCCGGGCGATTCGCCCGGGGCCTTCTTCGTGTCCGGATGCCGTCAGTCGAAGAGGTGCGCCACGATGCTCGAGGTATAGCCCTCGGGGGCCAGGTTGGAGTATTCGGAGTCGATCAGCACGTCGTCACGCCAGAACAGGGTGCGCCCGTCGGTGACCGGGTACTGCGTGTTCGGCCAGGTCTTCTCGCAGCGGGTGCCGCCGTCCGGCGTGAAGCACGTGAAGCCCTCGTCGGCGACGAGAGCGTTCAGCATGTCGAGGGCCGGGCCGCGGCTCATCAGAGAGATCGTCGTGACGAGACGGGTGGTGTCGGCCTTCGGGTCCGCCCAGATGCAGGTCAGCGTGCCGTCGTCGCCCACTCCGGAGGGCCCGAGGGCCGCATCGTTGAGCGGGATGCCGTCGAGCTGGGCGAGCACGTCGTCCGACAGGATGGCGCGACAATCGGAGGGCAGAGCGATCGGCGTCTCGGTCGGAGTGGGGGAGGGTGACGGACTTGTCGATCCATCGGGCGAAGAACTCGACGACGGCTCCCCGGATTCGCTCGGGCCGGCGGATCCTGAGCCGGTGGAACCGCAGCCGGTGAGCAGCGTCACGAGCAGGAGAGCCGCAGCTCCGGCGGCGATTCGAGGGTTCATGCGCTCACCGTAGCGCTGATGGGATGCAGTGCAGGGAAGCCGCGCAAGCGGGCCCAGAAGCCGCTCTCGCGGTAGTGTCGGCAGAATGAGTGATGAATCCTCCCGAGCACGCGGTGCAGTCGTCGTCGGAGACGCACTGATCGACGAGATCCACGACGGCGGGGGAGTGCGAGAGCTGGTGGGCGGCGCGGCGCTGAACGTCGCCGTCGGCCTTCGCCGGCTGGGCGTGCCGACGACGCTGATCGCGATGGTCGGAGAGGACGAAGCGGGTGCGCACATCCGCGAGTACCTCGACGATCACGACGTGCGACTGATCGCGAGCGAGGCGCCGCTGGGCTCGTCTCGTGCGATCGTGCAGCGTGCGTCGGACGGCGAGCCCGTCTACGTCTTCAACGAGGCGGCGCAGAGGCGCAGCATCCGGTACTCGGGCGAAGCCGTCCAGGCGATCGCCGACTCGGGTCTCGTGGCTGTCAGCTGCTTCCCCTTCGATGTGCCTGCTGAGGTCGATGCGCTGCTCGAGGCCGTCGGTGATGCTCGACTCGCTGTCGACCCGAACCCGCGTTCGGGCATGCTGAGTGATCGCGCCGAGTTCGTCCGCGGCTTCGAGCGTGCGGCTGCCGGGGCATCGATAGTCAAGGTCGGCGCCGATGATGCGTCGCTTCTCTACGACGGCGATCTCGACGCCCTCCGGGCACGGCTGCGCGCCCTCGGTGTCAGCGCGGTCCTCGCGACCGCTGGTGCTGATGGCGCCGCACTCGAGTCGGATGCCGGCATCGTGACGGCGCCCATCTCGACGCTGCCAGGACGCGTCGTCGACACCGTCGGAGCGGGCGATGCGACCCTCGCCGCTGTGGCGGCGGGATTGGCGAACGGCACGCCGTCCGACGCTGACGGGTGGCGGCAGCTGCTCGTTCGAGCGATGGATGTGGCCGCCGCGACCTGCCGCGCCGAGGGCGGCCTGCTGCGGACTCCGGAGTCCCTGGCCGACCCCGACCAGGGCGTCTTCGGGAGCTGAGCGCTCGATTTCTCACGCCTGCCCTCGGCAGGTATGATTATCTATCGTGCCCCCGGTTGGCTGTCGAAGTCGGACGGGTGCGCTCTGGCGAGTTACCCAAGCGGCCAAAGGGATCTGACTGTAAATCAGACTGCTCAGCATTCGGGGGTTCGAATCCCTCACTCGCCACCAGAGAAGTTCCTCGGCCATGCGAGGTCGACGCTGAACAGTTCGCACACGATGAGAAACGCCCCCGCACCGCGGGGGCGTTTCTCGTTTCTGTTCTGGCGGAGTCTTCTTCCGCTGCCCGGTCGCGGCGAGGATCTGCCGTCCTAGCCGACGCTCACGACGTCAGGCCTCTGCTCGGCGGAGAGCGCGTCGGCACCGTTCCGGGTGGCCTCGGCATCGGAAAGCGGCGGACGGCGCGGCCACCAGAAGCTGTCTTTGGTGATGAAGGCGAGCGCCGGGACGATGACGGTTCGCACGAGAAGAGTATCGATCAGCACGCCGATGCAGACGATGATGCCGATCTGCGTCAGCGTGATGAGTGGCAGGACTCCGAGCACGGCGAACACCGCGGCGAGCAGGATGCCGGCGCTGGTGATCACGGCGCCCGTCGCGGCGAGAGCTCGAATCATTCCCTGCGTGGTCCCGAGGTGCGCGGCCTCCTCCTTCGCTCGCGTGACGAGGAAGATGCTGTAGTCGACGCCGAGAGCGACGAGGAACAGGAAACTGAACAGCAGCACGTTCGTGTCGATGGCGGGGAACTCGAAGAGCGGTGACTGGAAGAGCCACCAGCTCAGCCCGATGGCCGAGAAGAAGCTGGCGACGACGGCGATCAGGAGCAGCAACGGGGCGACGAATGCACGAAGGAGAAGGACGAGGACGACGAAGACCAGCGCAAGGATGAGCGGGATGAGGAGCGCCTGGTCGCGAGCCTGCGCATCGGCGACATCGAGCGCCTGAGAGTCGAGGCCACCGACGAGGCCCTCGCCGGATCCGACGTCGTCGAGGGCGTCGCGCATGCGCTCGACTGTCGCGAACGCCGCCTCGGTCTCGGCGCTGGCATCGAGGGTGACATCGATCCGCGCCAGCTCATCCGTCGTCTCTCCCATGGTCGCCGAATCGACGCCGTCGAGATCTCCGAGGGCAGCGGCGGCTGCGTCCGCATCATCGAGAGGAACGACGACGATCGCGGGGGAGGTGGTTCCCGCCGAGAACGCCACTGCGAGAAGCTCCTGACCCTGCACCGCCTCGGGCTTCTGCAGGAAACGGTCATTCTGCGACAGCCCGGTCTGCACGAACAGCAGGCCGCTGGCCATGGCTCCGAGCGCCACGAAGCCGACGGATGCCACCAGGACCGGCCGCTTGGACACTCCGCGGCCGAGCTTGCCCCAGACGCTGCGCGAGATGGCGTCGGGCGAGTTGAACCGGGGGATGTAGGGCCAGAACAGACCTCGACCGAACAGCACCAGGGCTGCGGGGAGCACGAAGAGAGCGAAGAACATGGCGACGAGGATCCCCACGGCGCACGCCAGCCCCAGTGCGCGGTTGCCGGCGATCTCGGCGAGAAGCAGAGTGAGGAGCGCGAGTGCGACGGTCGATCCGCTGGCGATGATTGCGGGACCCGCTCCGCGAAGAGCCTGTTGCATGGCTTCCCTGCGATCCTCGTGCAACCGCAGTTCATCCCGGTATCGGGCGATGAGCAGGAGTGCGTAGTTCGTTCCCGCGCCGAAGACGAGCACCGACAGGATGCCGGTGATCGACGCGTCGAGCTGGATTCCTACAGCGCCGGCCACCTGTCGCGCGACGATCCCGGCGAGGGCGTCTGCCAGCCCGATGACGACCAGTGGGACGATCCACAGCCAGGGGCTCCGGTAGGTGATCAGAAGAAGCACCGCGACGACGATGACGGTGGTGAGCAGCAGGGTGAAGTCCGCTCCGTCGAAGACAGCGGCGATGTCGACTTCGAAACCCTCTGCGCCGGTCAGATAGACGCGTACCCCATCGAGGTCTGCGGCGGAGATGTCGCGGATCTCCTGTGCGCGGTCGGACTGTGCGGCGACGTCGGGCTCCGGCTCGAGGGGCACGATCACCAGTGCGACCGTTCCGTCATCTGAGATCTGCGCGGGTGGGACGGCACCGTCGCGTGAGAGATCCGCCAGATCGCCGAAGGCCTTCTCATTGATCAGAGCGAGGGTGTCAGCGTCCAGCTCGCCATCTTCGGCGGCGAACACGACGAGCGCAGAGGTCGCCTCCGCGCTCGTGAACTCCTCCAGAAGCTCATCGACCTTGACCGATTCCGCCGACGAGGGGAGCCCCACGGAAGGGGCGGTTTCGGACTCCTCGCTCCCCGCGAGCGCGAAGAGCGCGGCGGCTGCGACGGCGGTCACGACGAGGATGATCCACGACGTCTTGGCGGACGTCAGGAAACGGGTCAGAGCACTCACGAGAATTCCCCACCTTGGATAGTAGTTCGATAGTCGAATTATATGACTATCGAAAGAGAGTAGCGATATCGTGGAGGTCATGCAAGCGAGTGAGGGTCCATCACCGGAGGCCGAGAGAGCGGCGTTCGCGCCTGCCCGACCGGCGACGGCGCTGCTGCGGGACTTCCTCGAACTCAGCGAGCTGTTCGAGTCCTCCCTCGCCGACGAGCTGGGCGTCAATCCCACCGACCTCCAGGTCATGGAGCACCTGATCATGAGCGGGCCGCTCGCTCCGACCGAGCTCGCTCGGAGAGTGGGGCTCTCTGCGGGAGCGACCACCACGTCCGTCGATCGACTCGTCGCGCTCGGGCATGTGTCTCGAGAGCCTCGGCCGAACGATCGTCGCGGCATCCTCGTCGCTCCCCGCCCCGAGTCGCGCGACAAAGCGATGGGTCGCCTGATCCCCATGATCATGGGTGTCGATGCGGAGCTGGACTCCTTTACGCCACAGGAACAGGACGTGATCACCAGGTATCTCCGACGGGTCACTGAGTCACTGCGCGCACACGCCGGCGCCGATCCGTCGGCTCATCGCTGAGATTTCTAGACAGTGTTCAGAAATCCCTGGACACCTCGGAACGGCAGGCGCATAATCTGATCCACGGGACATGGTTTTAGCAAAGGAGCACGCCATGAGCGATCCGAATGAACCGACAGAGCTGTTCGACTCGGCGTCGGGGCCGACCGGTGCCTCGATCACCGATTGGACAGACCTCGGGCGGGAGATGTGGGCCTACCTCACCGGTCGAGGAGCCGCCGTCAACTACACGTTCGACGACATGACCGTCGAAGTGCCTCGGGATATCGGGCCTGATGCGCCGCGGGCGACCTGGAAGTTCAACGGCACGCTCCGGGTGACGACCAGCGACAGCGCGTCCGGTGGCGCGGGCTCGGTCTGAGCGCGAGCTCCTCCGATGATTCGCCTCGATATCGACCTGCAGGTCGAGCAGGCCAGCCCCGACGGCGGCCCTCCGACACGGTTCAGCGTCAGGGCTGAGGGTCAGGAGGTCGTCGTCTCCCTTGAATCCGCCCCTGGACTCGGAAGCATGAGCCGTCGAGACCTGACTCAGCTCGTGCCGCTCGCCGATGGGCTCGCGCGACGCGGAATCCGTGTGCGTGTGGAAGGGCCGCGGGGGACTCTCGTTCAGTTCGGGGATGTGAGATCGGGGCCCATGGGCCGGGCGATCGCCGGATCCTCGCACATCAAACTGGGGCATCTCTCGACGCTCCTGTCGGAGGCGCAGCATCGGGAACGCGGCAGCGGCTTCCGGCTTCCCGTCCCTCCGTCGACGCCGTTCCCCCTCGTCCCCACAGTCGCCCGGAGAGTTCGGCGGCGAGTCACGACGACCCATTACATTCCCGGCTCCGGTCGTCCGCGGTTGATCTTCGCGGTCGGATCAGGCGACTGGAACTCCAGCAGGCCGCGTGAATTCGACCTGCTCCCGGGGCGCACCGTCATCGGTTCCGGACCGGACGCCGACCTCCGGTTGGAGGGACTCGAAGCCCGCCACGCCGAAGTCCGTCACAATGAGGACGACGAGTACGTCCTCTACTCGTATGCGGCGACCGGCGGCGGCCGACCGAATCTGCCGCACAGCACGGAGAACGCCAGGATCCTGCGCACCGGATCTCGCATCGAGATAGGGCCATGGCGCCTGGCGTACTACCGCGAGGAGTTCGCCGACCATGGGCGTCCCTTCGGTGGACGCCAGGGAGGCGAGTACGAGTTCCAGAAGCAGCAACCGGTGCGTCCGTACGGATCGGGCGAGCTCGGCTGACCGATTCCGTCCATCGGACGGGAGCCGCATCGTGCTGGGGTGCTGAGGATGCGGCGCGCGCGTCGTGAGCAGCGTTGTGCGGCGGCTACAGTCTCAGGCGAACCATCTACGAAAGAGGCGCTGCTGATGACTGACCAGACGAGGCTCGCACAGCTGGAGAAGGAGCATGTCGAACTGGTCGTGCGGCGATTCGACCGAGCGGACGCGTGGCGACTCGGGCGCTCCATAGCAGAGCGCGCGCTGGCCCAGGGGGCTCCCGTCGCGGTCGATGTGCGCACTGCGTCGGGCGTCCTGTTCCACGCGTCGCTGCCTGGCGCGACGGCTGACAACGACGCCTGGGTGCAGAAGAAGGCAGCGACTGCCCTGAGGTTCGAGACCAGCACTGCGCTGCTCGAAGCACGCGTCGCCAGCGGCGGGCGCGACATGTTCGAGCCGGGATGGCTCGACCCCGTCACGTATGCCGTCGCCGGCGGCTCTGTGCCTGTCCGTGTCGAAGGGGTGGGCGTCGTCGCCGTCGCGACGGTGTCGGGGCTTCCTTCAGCGGACGATCACGACCTCGTCGTCGAGGGGATCACGGCGCTGGGACTGCTCGTCGGGTGACGGGCGGGTCGGGTGACGGGCGAGTCGGGTGACGCAGTGAGGGCTGCCCAACGTCGTCGATGCGCGAACGCCCGATGACGACTGGGTCCATTCGGCCCGTGGTCAGGGGCGGATCTGGAACTCGACGTATGGATAGTGGCAGTCGCCGGTCGCACCGGCCTGCTCGCAGTCCTGATCGGGCGCGAGCATCAGCAGCGCTGGTCCCGTGAGATCGGGTGGCAGATCGACCGAGACGGAGGCCGCTCCGATCTCGAGGCGTGAGCCGGTCGTCGTGTCACCACCGGAAGTGCGGACGATCAGTTCTCCCGCCCACTGCTCGTCGATGCTGCACCCGGCGGGATCGACGGATACTGTGACGGTCTGTCCCGCCCGCGGCGACGGGGAGTCGACCGTCAGCAGGATCACCGACTCCTCGCACGCTCGCGAGGAAGCTGAGGGAGCGTTCGCCCCGGTCTCGGAGCCTGGTGCGTCACTGCTCGTACCGTGCTGACTCGGACCTCCGACGGTCTGCGGTGAACATCCCGCGAGTCCGGTGCTGAGCAGGAGCGCCACGAGCAGTGCTCCTACCGGGTGCCGTATCGAGTTCCCCATGGCTCTGAGTGTCGCGACCCGAGGGATCGTCTCAGTAGTCGGGGTGCAGGCGCAGCCGTGAGGCGATTTGTGCGGCCTGCTCGGCGGGCGTCAGAGCGATGTCGATCTCGATCGCCCTCTCGTCGTCTTCCAGCGGCTCCAGGGTGGCGAACTGCGAGTCGAGAAGGGTCGTCGGCATGAAGTGGCCTTCCCTGCGCAGCATCCGATCGAGGATCAGCTCGCGCTCGCCCGCGAAGTGCACGAACGTGACCGCATCTCGGCGCAGGACGTCGCGGTAGCTGCGCTTCAGGGCCGAGCAGGTGACGATGCCGGGCTCGCCGGCCTCGATGCGCTCGTCGATCCATTCGGCGATGAGGTCGAGCCACGGCCAGCGGTCGTCGTCGTCGAGCGCATGGCCAGCGGCCATCTTGGCGACGTTCGCCTCGGGATGCAGATCGTCGCCCTCTTCGAAGGCCCAGCCGAGGCGTCCGGCGAGCATGGCGGCGACGGTCGATTTGCCGGTGCTGGCGACGCCCATGAAGACGAGGACGGGTGCGTTGACGGACATCATGGCGCGCTCAGACGAAGAGGCTCAGGACGAGGACCCCGGCCAGACCGGTGACCGAGATGAGGCATTCGAGCACCGTCCACGACTTCAGAGTCTGCGGGATGCTGAGGCCGAAGTACTCCTTGATGAGCCAGAAGCCCGCGTCGTTGACGTGCGACAGGAACACCGATCCCGAGCCGATCGCGAGCACGAGCAGCGCGACCATGGGCGAGTCGAGGGTCTCGGTGAGCGGCTGCAGGATGCCGGCGGCGGTGATCGTCGCGACGGTCGCCGACCCGGTGGCGATGCGAATGACCACGGCCACCAGCCAGGCGAGGATCAGCACCGAGACCGAAGACCCGGAGACGAACTCGGCGATCACGTTGCCGATACCGGTGTCGACCAGCACCTGCTTGAACCCGCCACCAGCGCCGACGATCAGCAGGATGCCGGCGATCGGTCCGAGCGACGACCCCACGATGTCGTTGATCTTCGTGCGGTCGAAGCCGGCGCCGCGTCCGAGGATGAAGAAGCCGGCGAGCACGGCGATGAGCAGTGCGATGACCGGCGTGCCCAGGAAGTCGAGAGCGAGCTTCCAGGGGGCATCCGACCCCGAGGCCGAGATGTCGGCGACAGCCTTGGCGAGCATGAGGAACACGGGCAGCAGGATGCTGAAGAGCGTGGCTCCGAACGACGGGCGCCGACGCTGCTCTTGTCCTTCGTCCTCTTCGGTGACGAACAGCTCGGGCACCGGCACATCGACCCAGCGCTCCGCGAAGCGTGCGAACAGGGGACCCGAGATTATCACGGCCGGGATCGCCACGATCACACCGAAGGCGAGGGTGAGGCCGAGGTTGGCACCGAGCGCGTCGATCGCCGCGAGAGGACCGGGGTGCGGCGGCACGAGGCCGTGCATGGCGGAGAGGCCCGCAAGCGTCGGGATCGCGATGCGCATGAGCGGCGCACCGGAGCGGCGTGCGACGAGGATGATGACCGGCACGAGGAGCACGAGGCCGACCTCGAAGAACATCGGAAGGCCGATGACGGCGCCGATGAGTCCCATGACCCAGGGCAGCGAACGCGCGCTGGCGCGGCTGACGAGCGTGTCGACGATGCGGTCGGCGCCGCCGGAATCGGCGAGGAGCTTTCCGTAGATCGCGCCGAGTGCGATCAGGATGCCGACTCCGCCCATGGTGGTGCCGAAGCCCGTCGAGAAGCTGGTGACGGACGCGGCGATGTCCATGCCGGCGATCGCACCTGTGGCGAGCGCGCCGATGGTGAGCGACAGGAAGGGATGCAGCTTCACCCAGGTGATGAGGACGATGATGATCGCGATCCCCAGCACGGCGGCTGTGATCAGCTGACCGGCGGGGCGGTCGGGGGCTGCGGTGTCGGCGGCTGCCATCATGAGCGCGTCGGCGGCGGGGGTGAAGAGTGCCATGAGCTTCCTTGATCCGGGCGTGGTTTACGACCTTATGCCGTACATAATAAGCACGCATACCACGTCATGCGCAACATAAACGAAACAATCGTGTGAGACGTCCCACGTCACGCAGCCGCGACGGGCATACTCGACATATGACCGTCGCCGGCCCCGCAAGCCCCGTCCACGACTCGCTCGTCGCCGAGCTCGGTCGCGCGATCGTCGATGGTGAGCACCCCCCGGGCTCGCGCATGCTCACAGTCGAGCTCGCCAGCGAAAGAGGCGTCTCACGCTCCGCGGCGCGGGAAGCAGTGCGGGTCCTCGAGTCCTTCGGCCTGGTCTGGGTGCGTCGCAAGTCGGGAGTCGAGGTGCGGCCTCGCGCCGATTGGAACGTCTATGCCCCTGAGGTGATCGCGTGGCGCCTCGCGGGACCGGGCCGCGACGAACAGCTGCGCGAGCTCAGCCAACTGCGCTCCGTCATCGAGCCACTCGCTGCCGGGCTCGCTGCAGGCACGGCCACCTCCGAGCAGAAGGTCGACCTCGTGTCGCTCGTCGTCGCGATGGGGCAAGAAGACCACGAGGCCGATCGCGAGCGCTATCTGACAGCCGACATCCGATTCCACAGGCTCCTCCTCGAGGCCTCGGGTAACGGGATGCTCGCCGCGCTCGGCGGCACGGTGGAGGCGGTCCTCCGCGGGCGCACCGCTCATTCCCTCATGCCTCACGTGGCCGACCAGAACGCGGTGCAGTGGCATCGCGATGTCGCGTTCGCGGTGGCGAGCGGCGACGCGGATGCGGCGGCTGTCGCCATGCGCAACATCGTCTCGGAAGCTGACGAGGCCATGCAACGCGCCGCTGAGTAGTCCGACCGGCTGCGTCGGTGTCTCGGGAGGCGGGGAGTTGCAGACCGCCTGAGAGTCAGGATCATAAGGGGGGCGCACGCAGCGCGCGCCTGCCCGAGCACTCACCCCGGCCGCTGCAGGGGTCTCGTGATGGCGATGTGCGGACGCAGGCGGCTGGGGGGTTCATAGACTGGTCGGATGCGAGCGCTCACCGAGGCAGACATCCGTGCGTCCTTCGTCAACGCGGATGCGGACGAGCTGAGGGTCATGGAGATGCCCCTCGATCTGGTGCTGATCGACTGGGACTACCTCGACTTCTTCGCATGGCGCGATCCGAGCGCTGGGCGCCGCGGCTACGTCCTCACCCAGCACGACGGGGAGATCTTCGGAGTCGTCCTCCGAGCCTCCGACCCCGGCCGCGGGCGTTCGGGCATGTGCAACATCTGCCACACGATGCAGCCCGGGAACCAGGTCGCGCTCTTCTCGGCCCGGCGAGCCGGCGAGGCCGGGATGCGCGGAGATTCAGTGGGAACCTACATCTGCGCTGATCTCTCGTGCCACGAGAACGTGAGGCTCGCACACCCCCTCGCCCCCAGCGAGGTGCTGGCACCCGGACAGGTGGACATGCGCCTCGACGGCACTCGACGGCGTATGGAGGCTTTCACCAAGCGGGTGCGGGACGAGCGCTGATCGCGGTTAGCCTGGTGGCCAACGTCCTGTGCTCGAAGGAGAAGCCATGAACGATGCCATCCTGTTCGCCGTCGATGAGGGGCTGGCCAGGCTCACGCTGAACCGCCCCGCGAGGCTCAACGCGTTCAACGCAGATCTCGCGCACGCCTGGCGGGATGCGACGGCAGAGGCCACGTCACGGTCGGACGTCACGGCGATCCTGATCGACGCGGCGGGTCCCGCGTTCTGCGCGGGTGGCGACGTGATCGACATGGCGACGACGATGGGGTCGGCCGACGACATCACCGCGCTCGCCGAAGTCATCAACACCGGCATCCGCTCCCTGACGGAGTCCGCAGTGCCCGTGGTCGCCGCGGCGCATGGCACGACGGCGGGCGGTGGACTCGGCATCCTTCTCAGCAGTGACTACGCCGTCGTCGGATCGCGGTCTCGCCTCGGCAGTCTGTATGCGAACATCGGGCTGACCCCCGACCTCTCGGTCTCGGCCCAGCTCGCTCGAGCCGTCGGACAGCGTCGAGCGCTGCAGCTGGTGCTGCAGGACCGCCTGCTGTCGGCCGCCGAGGCGGTGGAGTGGGGCCTCGTCGCAGAGGCCGTCGAGGGGGCGGACTCCGCGGACGAAGCCGATCTCGTCCGAGCCCGTGCCGAGGAGGTCGCACGCTTCTGGCTTGCCGGGGCAGCGGAGGCCTACGGACACGCGAAGCGACTCGTCCGCTCGCAGCCCGAGCGGACGTTCGCAGAGCAGCTGAGCGAGGAGGCGCGGTCGATCGGGGTCGCCATGGCGACGCCGGACGCCCAGGCCCGGATCGCCGCCTTCGCCGCCTCCTCCGCACGCAAGAGCTGATCACTGCACGCGAGCCGGTTCGCCCCGATGTATCCACGGATCGCGCCGCCACTGCTGCCCTCGCGCCGGCGCATGCAAGGATGAACGCAACGCCGCCCAACGAGAGGAACGCGATGACGCAGCCGGAGATCTCCCCGCAGCCCCCTGTGCCGATCGAGAAGAAGAACATGTCCCTCCTCATCAGAGGGGCGATCTGGATCGCCATCGGCGCGCTCATCGCCGCCGCACTCGTCTGCGTCGTGTGGGTGCTGGTCGGTGATCAGGACGGATTGATCGGCCGGGCTTTCCTCACGATCCTCCTGCTCGCCGCCTTCGCAGGCATCGCGATCCTCGAGGCAGGACTCGCACCGAACCGTCCCGACTGGCTCGCTCTGTCGAGCATGGTCAGCTGGATCGTCGCTCTGCTGGTCGGAGCCGTCAAGATCTGGCTGCCGGAGGACGATCAGTTCTTCACCGGCGCCGAGCGCTTCTTCCAACTGCTCCTGGTCGTGGGAATCCTCCAACTCGCTCTGCTGCATGTGCGGCTGTTCACTCCGGCCGCCCAGCGACACGTGACGACGTTCACCCGGATCATCTACATCGCGACGATCGTGTTCCTCGGTGGGCTTGTGGGCATGCTGATCTTCTTCCTCACGTTCCCGAACACGTTCGACTACGGCGAGCTCTACTGGCGCATCGTCGTGGCGCTCACGATCCTCGCGGCGGTGGGGACCACGTTGATCCCCCTGCTGAACGCTCTGTTCGCTCCTCGCAAGCCTGCGGGCCCCCGGGCTGCCGACGCTCACGGCGTCGCCGCCGCCCCTGCATGGCCGACGTATGCCGACGGTCGCACCCCGCTGCCCGTGCTGCCTGACGGCTCGCCGGACTGGAACGCCTACTACACCGGTCACCCGTCGGCTCAGCCTCCGCAGGCCCCCCAGCAGGCGCTGCCCGCACCTCCCGCCCCGCAGCCGTTCCCGGTCGCACCCTTCCCGACTGCCCCTGAGCCGTACTCGCAGGCGCAGCCCGCGCCTCCGGTGCCGCAGGCGCCCGCTGCCTATCCGCCGGCTCCGCCGTTCCCGCCGCAGTGAGCCTCGAACTCGAGCTCGTCGACCTCGCCTCTCGGATCGCACGCGAGGCCGGCGACCTGGCGCGCTTGCGTCGCGCCGAGGGCGTGCACCTCGCCGCGACGAAGTCGACGCTCGCAGACATCGTGACCGACGCCGACCGCGAGGTCGAGATGCTCATCCGTGAACGGCTGCGGGTCGCTCGGCCGGGCGACGGCTTCCTCGGTGAGGAATCCGAGGCCGAACGGGGCGAGAGCGGAATCACCTGGGTCGTCGATCCGATCGACGGCACGGTGAACTACGCCTACGGGATTCCCTCCTACGCGGTGAGCATCGCGGCGGTGCGCGGCAGCGCTATCGCGGGGGAGTGGGAGGCGCTCGCCGCGGCCGTCTACGCCCCGGCATCCGCAGAGATGTTCACCGCGGCGACGGGCCACGGCGCGTTTCTGGAAGAGGCGAGGCTTTCGGTCACGACCGAGACGCCGGCCGGTGCGCTGCTGGCGACCGGCTTCGGCTATGACCCGGCGACGCACGACGGCGACCTCGCCACAGTGCGCAGGATCATGCCGATCGCCAGGGATCTCCGACGCGCCGGTTCCGCCGCGCTGGACCTCGCGTTCGTGGCCGCCGGACGCCTGGACGGCTACTTCGAGCGCGGTCTGAAGCCCTGGGATCACGCGGCGGGCGCGCTGCTCGTCGTCGAGGCCGGAGGCAGCGTCTCGCTGATCGACCGAGACTCGACGAGACCCATGCTCATCGCGGGTGGAACCGAGGTCCACCGACGCGTGATCGATATTCTTCGCGATGAAACGTGAACGATTCATGGCATTCACAGGTGGATCAGGCTAGGGTTTATCCGATCGTTACTTTCATCGGCCCGAATCGGTGAAGGTCGTAAGCGCCCCCGAGCTTGACGTTTTAAACCCGAGAGAATCTGACTTGCCCTTCGAGAATCCCCAGGCTGCCTCTGCGCCCACGCGCCGGTCCAGCCGTCCCCGCACTGCGGCCTTCGAGGCCTCTGCGGCAGGAGTGACGGAAGCCGTCTCCGAAGCTGCACCCGTATCCGAATCCGCGTCCGTCGCATCCGAGACCCCGACGTCGCGCCGCGCCGCCCGCCAACGGCTGAACACCGCAGAGGTGCTCATCGCGGCGACCGCCGTCGCCGCAGCGTCAGCAGCATCCGATTCCGCAGACGTCGTCGCGGTGAAGCCGACTGAGGCTCCCGAGGTCGTCGTCGAACCTGTCGTCGAACCTGCGGCGATGCCCGCGATGGTCGAAGACGCTGATTCAGAGCCTCTGCGCGCCGAGCGCGACGACGCCGGTCACCGCCGTCCGAGCACCGATGACGCGTTCGAGACCGCGGCCCGCGCATTCCGTCGCGTCGCCTCGGAGAGCGCGTCCGAGCCGACCGCCGAGCCTGACGCCCCTGCGGCCGAAGAGACGCCTGTCGAGCACGTCGCCCGTCGTCGTCCATCGGCGCGCAAGTTCCTCACGGTCGGTGCGACCGTCGGTGTGATGAGCCTGGCCGGACTGCTCGCGGTCGGAATGACCCTTCCGGCTGAGGCCGTCGCCGCAGTGCAGGGCTCGCCGTCGCTCGCGGCCACGTCTCTCGTCGCCGCATCGGGCTCCAAGTCGGCGGACAGCGCCGACGATGAGATCCAGGCCTTCGTCACGTCCTCAGACGTGCAGAACGAGTCGCTCGCGCGCTCCGACAGCTTCTCGACCGTCTCCTTGATCCAGGTGGCGTCCGAAGAGGGCATCAACTACTCCAACGAGGTCTTCACCAACGACGCAGAGGCCGCCATCCAGTGGCCCTTCAAGGTCGGCGTGGGGATGAGCTCGGGATACGGCATGCGCTGGGGTCGCCTGCACGAGGGCATCGACTTCGTCCCCGGCGAAGGTGCGCCCATCCAAGCGATCGCCGACGGCGTCGTGCGCATCGCCACCGAGCAGGGTGGCGCCTACGGCGTGACCGTCTACATCGACCACGTGATCGACGGACAGATCGTCACGAGCCACTACTCGCACATGCAGTACGGGTCGCTGCAGGTCACGGCCGGGCAGACCGTGAAGGTCGGCGACATCGTCGGGCACACCGGAAACACCGGCCGCTCGTACGGTGCGCACCTGCATTTCGAGATCATCATCAACGGCGGCACCATCGATCCGCTGCCGTGGCTGCGCGAGAACGCGGGTCGCACCTCGTATTGACACCTCGATTTCATGAGGACGCCACAGTGATGGTATTCTCGTGTGGTTGCCCCGCGAGGGGCAGCACGCCCCGATAGCTCAGTGGCAGAGCACTTCCATGGTAAGGAAGGGGTCGTCAGTTCAATCCTGACTCGGGGCTCACAGCGTTCGTATCTGCGATGCGGATGCGGTGTGGCAGGGTAGCTCAGCTGGTCAGAGCGCACGACTCATAATCGTGAGGTCGCGGGTTCAAGCCCCGCTCCTGCTACAGATCAAGACCCCCGGTTTTCCGGGGGTTTTGTCGTATCCGGGCTCAGGAGCGACCGGCTCCGACCCGCGCGCGCTCGGTGAGCTGCGCATACATGTACATGTCCCGTGGCCGCCCGTCGATCCTCTGCCAGGCCTTCAGAAGGCCCTCGCGTTCATAGCCTGCGCTCTCCGCCACGCGCCAGGATCCTTCGTCGGCCGGCTCCACATAGAGCTCGAGACGGTCGAGGCGTTCGAGAGTCGATGCCCACGACGTCAGGGTGGCGAGAGCGTCGGCCGCAAAGCCGCGCCGGCGCTGTGACGCAGCGACCCAATATCCGACGCTCGCGCGCGTGCGACCGACCGGAAAGAGACCGATGTGACCGACCGCGCGATCATCGAGGTCCGCGATCGCGAACGCATAACCCGCGCCCGACTCGAGCCTCTGATGCTGACGACGGATGAACGCCACGGCCGCGGTCTCGTCGGGGGTCCGCGGGACCGTGGTCACGAGCGGGATGAGCGTGTCGCGCGACGCCTCCTGCGCGAGGGCGACGTCGGTGTCGCGCCATTCGCGGAGCCGCACCTGTCTGCCGGAGAGAATCGGAAGGACGAGAGGGGCATCGCTCATGATCCGATGGTCGCACGACGGCCATCGGAACGGTTGCTGCACGGCACGACGATGTCAAGGGGATGCCGGCTCGGGGCCCGACCCGGTCACACTGATCGTCCGATACCCCGACGATAGGAGCGATCATGTCAGACCCTCAGACAGGCCCGGACGAAGGTGCCGAGATCGACGCGACCGGCGTGGACGCCGACTTCGTGACGAACGACCCGGATCCCGAGATCGACCCCGCGACCCCGGGTGAGGATCAGAAGGCTGACGGCGACAACGCAGATCACCCTGACGAGCTCGAGGTGGGCGACCTTCCCTGACTTCGCAGACGACACGGGCCCGCTCCTCGAGGTGAGGAGCGGGCCCGTGATCTGTGGAGAGGCGTCAGTGAGCGGTCGGAGGGGCGTCGCTCTCGGCCGCGACATGCGCCTTGCCATCCGAACCGGCGGCGGTCCGGACGGGCGTTCCTCGTTGCTCGGCTTCGAGGCGCTCGGCCTCCTCGCCGCTGATGGCCTCGCCTCGGGCGACGAGCCCGGCCTGATCAGACAGCGGGATCTGCTTTAGGAACAGCGACAGCACGAGGGCGAGCACGATGAACGGGACGAGGAACCAGAACACCGGAGCGAGAGCATCCGCGTAGGCCGTGACGATTCCGTCTCGCACCTCATCGGGAAGCGCGTTGAGCGTCGCCGGGTCGATGGTCGACGCCGCCTGCGATGCGTCCTCCGGCGATGCCCCGGCATCGGCGAAGACACCGAGCAGGTTCTCGGTCAGACGGGTGGTGAAGATGGTGCCGAACACCGCGGTGCCGAGCGAGGCACCCACCTCGCGGAAGTAGTTGTTCGTGCTGGTCGCGGTGCCGATCTCGCCGGCGGGCACCGCGTTCTGCACGACCAGGACGACCACCTGCATGATCAGGCCGAGCCCGGCGCCGAACACGAACAGGAACGCGCAGATCAGCCAGATCGGCGTCTCGGCCGAGAGTGTGGTCATCGACACCATCGCGATGCCGGTGAGGATCGTGCCGACGATCGGATAGATCTTGTACTTGCCGGTCTTCGAGATCGCGATGCCCGAGAAGATCGAGGTTCCGATCAGTCCGACCATCATCGGGATCATCAGCAGACCGGATGCCGCGGCCGACGTGCCGGACGACATCTGCAGGAACGTGGGCACGAAGCCGATCGCCGCGAACATGCCGATGCCGAGCACGAGTCCGATCGCGGTCGCGTTGACGAAGATCGGGTTGCGGAAGAGGCTCAGCGGGATGATCGGGTCCTGCACCTTCGCCTCCGTGATCACGAAGGCTGTCGCGGCCACGACGAGACCCGCGCCCCAGGCCCAGGTCGCGAGGGAATCCCAGCCGAACTCCTTGTCGCCGCCGAAGTCGGTGAAGAAGATCAGGCAGGTGGTCGCGATCGACAGGAAGATCACGCCGAAGATGTCGATCGGCTTCTGAGCCTTCTTGCTCGGCAGCTTCAACGCGACGAGCGCGATGATGAACGCCGCGATGCCGACGGGGATGTTGATGTAGAACGCCCACTGCCACGTCAGGTGGTCGACGAAGAAGCCTCCGAGCAGCGGACCGGCCACCGCAGAGAGACCGAACACGGCGCCGAGCGGACCCATGTACTTGCCGCGTTCGTTCGCGGGGACGATGTCGGCGATGATCGCCTGCGACAGGATCATCAGTCCGCCGCCGCCGAGGCCCTGCAGCGCGCGGAAGGTGACGAACATCCAGAAGTCGGTGGCGAAGGCGCAGCCGACCGACGCGAGCGTGAACAGCGCGATCGCGACGAGGAACAGATTGCGTCGGCCGAGGACGTCACCGAACTTGCCGTAGATCGGCATGACGATCGTGGTCGCCAGCAGGTAGGCGGTGGTGATCCAGACCTGATGGTCGACGCCGCCGAGCTGTCCGACGATCGTCGGCATGGCGGTCGAGACGATCGTCTGGTCGAGGCTCGAGAGCAGCATCCCGGCGATCAGGGCGCTGAAGATGATCCAGATGCGCCGCTTGGTGAGCAGGAACGGCGCGTCCTTGGTGGCTGTGGCGGACATTCAGTCGGCTTTCTGTGATGGTGCGAACACGGCGCGAGCGATCTCGAGGCGACGCCTGACGAGATCGCTGAAGGAATCGGTCGAGTGATGGTGCAGCAGTTGGTCCATGCACAGGCGCACCAGCGCGCCGACGGTGTGGACCATGACCTCGGCGTGCAACTCGGCATCGGCAGCGCCCTCGCCGCTTCGCCGCACGACGAGCTCCATGTCGCGACGCTCGTTCTTCGCCAGCTGCTCGAACGCGGCCTTGAGCAGCCGAGGCTCCTGCTCGATCACCGCGAACATGGCGTGCGCGTCGTCGAGCGGGTTGAAGAGCTCGAATCGGGCGATCGTCAGCCGGAGGAAATCATCGAGGAGGTCGCCGCTCTGGGCGACGAACTCCGCTTCGAGGCCTTCCTGTCGGGAGTCGATCGCGGCGAACCCGAAGACGGCGTTCTCCTTGCTCTCGAAGTAGTTGAAGAACGTGCGCCGCGAGACGCCCACCTCGGCGCAGAGCTCCTCGACCGTGAAACCGGCGAAGCCGCGCTCCGTCGTCAGTCGGCGTGCCGCATCGGTGAGCGCGCGCGTCGTCGCGCGCCTGCGCTGCTCTCGCAGTGAATCTGCACTCTCACTCATAGAGTGCAATATTGCACTCCGAATCTAAGAGTGCACTGTGAGCGCGAGTGACATCGTTTCATATCCGTAATACTTACGAAACACTCCGTATCGTATCGTTGGGCCATGACCTCCGATCCGATCGAGAAGCCCGGCCGTCCCACCGACGAGGACCTCACTCGACGCATCCTCGCGACGGCAGGCGAGATGCTCGGCCGAAACGGCTATCAGGCACTCAGCGTGGAGCAGGTGTCGAAGGCGGTCGGCTGCGGCAAGACCGCGATCTATCGCCGTTACGCCGACAAGGGCGCGCTCGTCGCCGCGGTGCTCCGATCGCAGGTCGAGATCGGAGCAATGCCCGATCGCGGAGACATCCGTGCCGACCTGCTCGAACACGTGCTGCAGAACCAGCGCAACCAGGAGCTGTCTCCCGAACAGAGCCACGGCCTGCGCGCGATGTTCGAGCCGGATGTCTTTCCCACTCTGTGGGATTCCTTCTTCCAGCACCGCCGTAGGCAGGGCGTCGAGATCATCGATCGAGCCATCGCCCGCGGCGAGCTCCCGGAGGACGTCCACCACGACATCCTCCTCGACACGATCGCCGGGCTCACCCTGTACCGGCAGTCCGTCAAGCGCATCCACATCGATGAGCGCCACTACGTCGACATCATCGACGCTCTCGTCAGCACCCCGCCGCGTCGCCTTGCAGACGCTGATGAACAGGCTTCTCCTTGACCACTGACACTCCACCCCTCACCCGATCCCTGCCGAACGTGAGCGCTCGCGCGGTCGTCGGCTTCCTCGTCTTCTGCGAACTCGCGAGCGGATTCGTCCAGGGGTTCTACGCCCCTCTGCTCGGCGAGATCGCCGGCCATCTCCAGGTCTCCGACGCCGACATCACCTGGTTCCTCACGGTCCAGACCCTGGCCGCAGCAGTCTGCGTGCCGCTGCTCTCCAAGCTCGGAGACATCTTCGGGCATCGCCGGATGCTCCGGATCGCCGTGGTCGCGGTGCTGATCGGCACTCTCGTCACCGCGTTCCTGCCGAGCTACCCGCTGGTGCTCGCCGCTCGCATCCTCGTGGGGCCACTCGCGGTGTGGCTCCCGCTCGAGATCGCTCTCGTGCACAACCGCATCAAGGGCGAGACGGCTCGCACCTCGATCGGCCTGCTCGTGTCGTGCCTGACGGGCGGCGCCATTCTCGGGACGATCTCGGCCGGCATCTTCTCCGCGATCCTGCCCACACTCACGCTGACACTGCTGGTGCCCGTGCTGTTCGTCGCAGTCAGCGTCTACGCGGTCTTCTTCAAGGTGCCCGAATCCACCTCGCGCACCGGGGCGAAGATCGACGTCGTCGGATTCATCGGCATCGGACTCGCGATGGTCGTGCTGCTGTTCGGTCTGCGCTTGGCGTCGACTGACGGGTTCGCCTCGGCAGCGACGATCGCCACCCTCGCTGCGGCAGTCGTCATCTTCGTGCTCTGGGTGCTGTGGGAGCTGCGCGTCACGTCACCCGCGATCGATGTGCGGCTGATCGTCTCGCCGCGCCTCGGGCCCGTCTACCTCACGGCATTCCTGTTCGGCATGGTGATGTTCGGTGCGCAGGCTCCCTCGACGACGTTCCTGACGGCCGATCCCGATACCGCGGGCTACGGCTTCGCGGCGTCCGCGGGAACAGCGTCGGCGGTCACGGCGGTCGTGACGATCCTCGCGACCGTGGGGGCGGCGACCTTCGCGCCGATCGCGCGCCGGATCGGCATCCGTGCGGTGCTGGTGACGGGTGCGGTTCTCGCCGCGTCGGGATCTCTCATCCAGATCGCGTTCCACGATGAGCTCTGGCAGATCTTCGTGATCTCGGCGATCAACGGCATCGGCATGGGGTTCCTCCTCGGTGCACTTCCCGCGCTCGTCGCCGAACTGGCTCCGAGCGACTCGACCGGCATCGCGACCGGCGTGTACAACTCGTTGCGCACCCTCGGAGGTTCTGCTGCCGGTGCGGTGTTCGCCGTGCTGCTCGCGGGCTTCACGGCATCCGGATCCCTCAGCTCGTCGATCGGCGGCTACATCACGATCTGGAGCGTCTGCGCCGGGGCGTTCATCGTCGCCGCGCTCGCCCTGGCGTTCATGCGGATGCCGCACGAGACCGACACCTCCCTCACGAAAGGCTGACCCTTGACCACCCCAGACTTCGCGGCGGATGCCGTCGCGATCCTGCCCGACCTCGTCGCGCTGCGGCGCGCCCTGCACGCCGACCCCGAGCTCGGACTCGACCTCCCTCGCACGCAGCAGAAGGTGCTCGACGCCCTCGCAGGGCTGCCGCTGGAGATCACCACCGGCACCCGCACGACTTCGGTGGTCGCGGTGCTGCGCGGCGGGCTGCCGGGGCCTGCGGTGCTGCTGCGCGGCGACATGGACGCCCTGCCGATCGAGGAGACGACCGGCCTCGACTTCGCCTCCGTCAACGGCACCATGCACGCGTGCGGTCACGACCTGCACACCGCAGGGCTGGTCGGTGCGGCGAAGCTGCTCGCCGCACGGCGCGATGAGCTGCACGGCTCGGTGATCTTCATGTTCCAGCCGGGGGAGGAGGGGCATGGCGGCGCGAAGATCATGATCGAAGAGGGGCTGCTCGACGCTGCGGGAGAGCGGCCGGTCGCCGCCTACGCGATCCACGTGGCCCCGGGGCCCCGAGGCCTCTTCGCGACGAGAGGCGGAGCGGTGGCCGCCGGATCCAATCAGCTCTTCGTCACGGTGAGGGGGCGAGGAGGGCACGGATCGCAGCCGCACCAGACGCTCGACCCGGTGCCCGCGGCGGCCGAGATCGTGCTCGCGCTGCAGAGTTTCGTGACACGGCGGTTCGATGCGTTCGACCCCGTCGTGCTGTCGGTGACCCGACTCTCGACGGGAGACGGGGCGGTCAACGTCATTCCTGAGCAGGTCGAGCTGGCGGCGACGGTCCGCAACATGTCGCCGGCATCGCTCGCGACGCTGCAGGAGGGGCTCCCTCGAGTGATCGAGGGAGTGGCGGCCGCCCATGGGCTGTCGGCGGAGGTCCGGTTCGACACGATGTATCCGGTGACGGTGAACGACCCGGAGGAGACGTCCGCGACGGTCGACGTCCTGCGGGGTGCGTTCGGGGAGCAGCGGGTCGTGATGATGCCGACGCCGATGATGGGGTCGGAGGACTTCGCGTTCGTGCTGAACGAGGTTCCCGGCACGTTCATCGCGTTGATGACCTCGCCGCCCGATGCCGATCCGAGCACGATCGAGTGGAACCACTCGCCGCGGGTCGTGTTCGACGACGCGGTGCTCGGCGACCAGGCCGCGGCGCTGGCATCCGTCGCATTCGCCCGCACGGCGCGCTGAGATCGACTCTGATCTGAGGCTGCTCCCCACTCGGGGAGCGGCCTCCGTCATGATTCACGTCCAATTTGTGACGAATCGTTCGTAGCATCCGTCTTAGTGGTGTCGCTGCACTGCGGCCCTCCCCGCCGGGGATCCCACACACTGATGAAGGAGCACATGATGGCGAACGTCTCGAACGCACAGCAGCCCAAGGTCCAGGTCGCCCCGGCAGGTTCGACCGTCGCCTCGACCGGCCAGACGATCATCGAGAACGGCGTCGTCGCCAAGATCGCCGGCATCGCGGCTCGTGAGGTTCCCGGCGTCTACGCCCTCGGCGGCGGAGCAGCGCGCGCGGTCGGTGCCATCCGCGACGCGCTCAACTCCACCGACCTCACCCAGGGCATCAGCGTCGAGGTCGGCGAGACCCAGGTCGCCGTCGATGTGACCATCGTCGCCGAATACCCGGTGTCGCTGCAGAAGGTCGCCGACGACGTGCGAGCTGCGATCTCTGTCGCGATGAGCGAGTACGTCGGCAAGCAGGCTGTCGAGGTCAACGTGACCATCAACGACGTGCACATCCCCTCCGACGACGACACGACCGCCGACACGGTCGCCACAGACGACGGCACGGAGACACGTGTCCTGTAGCCCCTCGAGATGCGTACGAGTGACCGGATCAGCATCTCGTGACCGCTCCGTCGGATCGTCGATCCGATCCGATGGTGCGTCTGTTCCGAACTTCTCACGGGGCATGGAAGAGGGAGTCGACGTATGGCTGGGGAACGATTTCGCTCTGCTCTCGAGCAGGCGGATGACCGGATCGTCGCCGGTCGGGCGATGGACGGCGACGTGGCCGCCTTCGCCGTGCTGGTGCGGCGGTACACGCCGATGATGCGTGCGTACACGCAGCGGATGCTGAACGCGTCGGCCGATGTCGATGACATCGTCCAGGAGACGTTCGTCACCGCATGGCAGCGGTTCTCCGAGCTCGAGGACCCGGCGAAGGTCAAGAGCTGGCTGATGCGCATCGTGAGCCGCAAGGCGGTCGACCGCATCCGCGCGCTGCGACCGATGCTCGACGTCGACGACATGGAGCAGGCGGCTCCGTCGCACAGCGCGCCCGCGCGCGTGGTGGAGGCGCGCGCGGGGATCGAGGCGCTCGGCGCGGCGTTGCAGGAGCTGCCCGCTGCTCAGCGTGAATGCTGGGTGCTGAGGGAGATGGGCGGCTACTCGTACGACGAGATCGCGTCGGAGCTCGACATCTCGGTGTCGACGGCACGTGGCCTTCTCGCTCGAGCCAGAAAGTTCATGATCGTGCGAATGGAGGCCTGGCGATGACTGAAGAGCAGAAGGCTCCCGACGTGCGTCAGCTCGGACTCGAGCCGAGCGATCTCGACGGGCACACCCTCGAAGAGCTGAGCGACTATCTCGAGGCCGGCAGGCTTCCCGTCGACCCGTCGATCGAGGGCTCGCCGGGGTGCCAGCTCGCACTGGACGCGCTCGAGCGGCTGCAGGGTCTGGGGGGACAGCTGATCGAAGCGGATGCCGCGGCGAGGCCGGAGGTCGACGACAGCTGGGTCGACCGCATCCTCTCGGGGATCGCGCTGGATGCCCGTGCAGGACGCCGCATCCCGTTCGACGAATCCGACCCCTCCGTGGACTTCGGCATCACGGAAGGCGCGGTTCGGGGACTCATCCGCTCGGCGGAGAACGCCGTGCCCGGCATCATGGTCGGTCGGTCGACTCTCGACGGAGACGTCACCGTCGTGGGCGAGCCGATCCGGATCGCGATCGAGGTCAACGCCATCTACGGGGAGTCCATCCCGACCGCGGTCGAGCGGCTTCGCGCCGAGATCGCGGAGCGTCTGCACCGGCAGACGGACCTCACCGTGACCTCGATCGACGTCACGGTGCGAGACATCCAACGGATCAGCAGTGCAGCGGAGGAGACCTCATGAGCACCACAGCCCTACCGGGACTCGCCGAGCGGATCGAGGCGGCGGTGCTGGCGACGGCCGGCGTGCGCAACGTCTACCGAGCGGGCTCGCTGGTGTCGAACATCGTCGGAGAAGGGGCCGTGGCGATCGGCATCAGCCGGAGCGATGAGGCTCTCGTGGCCGTCCGAACGGATGACGACGGGGTCGAGGTCGAGGCATCGCTCGGTGTCGAGTACTCGGCGAACGCCCTCGAGCTGCTCCGAGATGTCCGCGCGGCGATCGACAAGGTCCTCGCGGACGACGGGCTGGGGCCCGTCGAGATCGCGCTCACGATCGCGTACGTCCATCCGCGGGAGGCATCGTCGGACTGAGTGCGCGTGAGCGCGCGGAGGCGCCGATCCTGGGTGAGGATCGGCGCCTCTCGCTGTGTGAACGGGTGATCAGGGCGAACGGGTGATCAGGGTGAACGGCTGATCAGGCGATCGCGCGGATGCCGTCGACGAGGGGCGTGGTCGGTCGGCCGATCAGCCGGGCGAGGGTGCCGTCCGTGTCTGCGAGCGCGCCTGCGGCGATGCCGGCGTCGAGAGCGACGACGAATCCTGCGGTGCCCTCGTCGAGACCGGCTGCCTGGAGGCCGGCGAGCTGCTCGTCGGCGGTGAGCGGCTGGTACTCCACCTCGCGGCCCGTGACCTCGGCGATCGCACCGGCGAGTTCGGTGTAGTTCCACGCGACGTCGCCGCCGAGCTCGTAGACCTGGCCGATGTGACCGTCCTCGAGCAGCACGACGGCTGCCGCTTCGGCGAAGTCCTTGCGGCTCGCGGAGGCGACTCGTCCGTCACCGGCTCCGGAGGCGAGCACGCCGGTCTCGGCAGCACGGGCGACGTCGGCGGCGTAGTTCTCGGTGTACCAGTTGTTGCGCAGGATCACCGAGGGGAGGTCCGAGGCCGCGATGAGCTCTTCGGTCGCCTTGTGCTCGGGGGCGAGCACGAGATCGCTCGTCGTCGCCTTCGGAGCGCTGGTGTAGACGAACTTCGTCACTCCGGCGGCCTTGGCGGCATCGATGACGGACTGGTGCTGGGCGACGCGCTGGCCGACCTCCGAACCCGAGATGAGCAGGACGCTGTCGACGCCCTCGACGGCTGCAGCGACGGAGGAGGGGTCGGTGTAGTCCAGTCGCGCGACCCGCACGCCGAGATCCTCGGCCTTCGCGACGTCGCGCGCGCCGGCGACGATCGACTGCGGGTCGGCGCCGCGCTCGAGGAGGCTGGCGATGACGAGGCGTCCGAGGTTGCCGGTCGCGCCGGTGACGAGGATGGTCATGGGGTGTCCTTTCGTAGGTGACATGAGCGACAACCGCCCCACCCGCGACGAACATTCCAACTGATGGGTACCCACTTTGAAGTAAGGTACGTACATGACGGTTAGTTATGCGCAGATCCGGGAAGCGACCCCGCAGATCTTCGAGCCTGGATGCAGCACACGAGTGATCCTCGACCACGTGATGAGCAAGTGGGGAGTGCTGGTGCTCTCGTCGCTCTCCGACGGGACCCGTCGCTGGGGCGAGTTGCGCCGCGAGGTCGGCGGCATCAGCGAGAAGATGCTCGCCTCCACCCTGCGCACCCTGGCGGACGACGGGCTCGTGCGCCGAGAATCCTTCCCGACGGTGCCCCCGCACGTCGAGTACAGCCTGACTCCGCTCGGCCGTGACCTCATGCGGCGGATGCTGCCGCTCGTCGAGTGGGTCGCCGAGCACGCCGATGACATGATCGATCGGGGCTAGTTCGACGGATTCCGTCGCCTCCCGGCGTAGATGAGCACGAAATCCGTCGGTGAAAGAAAAGGATTGACGCGATATACGTGGTAGCCGTATGTTCTGAGCATGTCAGCTACGACGCCGATCCATCTTGAACGCCCCGACGGCAAGGGGCTCGCATCCGGTTCGCTCGGGCTGTGGGGGTCCACCGTCATCGGGCTCGCATCCACCGCACCGGTCTACTCGCTGGTGGCCACGCTCGGATTCGTGGTGCTCGCGGTCGGAGCACAGGCGCCGATCGCCTTCATCATCGCCTTCGTGCCCATGCTGCTGATCGCCTTCGCCTACCGCGAGCTGAACAACGCCGTCCCCGACTGCGGCACCACGTTCACGTGGGGCACCAAGGCCTTCGGGCCCTGGGTCGGCTGGATGGGCGGCTGGGGAGTCGCGGTCGCCGGAATGGTCGTGCTCGCGAACCTCGCCCAGATCGCCTCGGTCTACTTCTGGTCGCTGATCGGCTTCGACCTCGAGAACAACGACTGGCGCATCATCCTGGTGGCCGTGCTCTTCATCGCCGCCATGACGTGGGTGAGCTGGCGCGGTGTCGAGATCGGCGAGCGCATCCAGAACGTCCTGCTCGGCATCCAGTACCTCGCACTGGCGATCTTCGTGGTGGCCGCTCTGTGGCAGTTCTTCGCAGGAACCGCGCCCGATCCCACCCCGTTCGACATGGAATGGCTCAACCCGTTCGGCTTCACCTCGTGGTCGGGCTTCACCGAGTCGATCCTGCTCGCCCTTTTCATCTACTGGGGCTGGGACACCTGCCTCGCGCTCAACGAGGAGACGAAGGACCCCAAGCGCATCCCGGGCCGTGCCGCGCTGCTGACCACCGTCATCCTGCTGTTCACCTACGTGGGCGTCACGATCGCGGCCATGATGTACGCGGGCCTGGGCGACACCGGCACCGGGCTCGGCAACGAGGCCAACGCCGACGACTTCTTCCTCGCGATCAAGGACGGACTTCTCGGACCCTTCGGCTGGGTGCTGGTGGTCGCCGTGATCATCTCGGCGATCTCCTCGACGCAGACGACGATCCTGCCCACCGCACGCGGAACACTCGCGATGGGCGTCTACCGCGCTCTGCCCGCGAAGTTCAAGGACGTGCACCCGACCTACAAGACGCCGTCGTTCTCGACGATCGTCATGGGCGTCGTCGCCTCGGTGTACTACGTCGGCATGACCCTGATCAGCGACAACATCCTGCAGGACTCGATCCTGTCGCTCGGCCTCGCCATCGCGTTCTACTACGCGATCACCGGCTTCGCCTGCGTCTGGTACTTCCGCAAGGACCTCACGACCTCGGCGCGTGACTTCTTCTTCAAGGGCCTCTTCCCGTTGCTGGGAGGCCTCATGCTGACGGGGGCGTTCGTGCAGTCGGCGATCGACATGTGGGATGTGGACTACGGCTACACCGTGCTCTTCGGCATCGGCGGAACGTTCGTGATCGGCATCGGCTCGCTCGCCTTCGGTCTCGTGCTCATGTTCGCCTGGTACCTGTTCCCGCGTTCGAAGCGATTCTTCCGCGGCGAGAGCCTGAACCGCGACACCCAGGTCATGGTGCCGGACGAGCCGGGCGAGGTCATCCGCTCGATCGACGGCGGGATCTGAGCGGAGCCGGATCGCGCGCGGGTACGCCCTAGGCTTTATCCGTGCGCATCCGGCTCGACATCGCCTACGACGGCACCCACTTCCGCGGGTGGGCGAAGCAGCCGACCCTGCGCACCGTGCAGGGGACTCTCGAAGCCGCGCTCGCTCGCATCGTCGGCTCCGACGTGCAGTTCGTCGTCGCAGGGCGGACGGATGCCGGAGTGCACGCCGTGGGGCAGGTGGCGCACGTCGACCTCGACGAGGCGCAGTGGTCGCGCATCGAGTCGCGTCAGGGCCGCGCCCCGCAAGACCCCGCGGCGTCGATCGCGAGGCGCATGCGCGGTGTGCTCGGCGCCTACCCCGATGCGACCGTCACCCGTTCCTCCGTCGCTCCCGACGGATTCGACGCCCGCTTCTCGGCGGTCTGGCGTCGCTACCGATATCGGCTCGCCGACTCGACCGCCGGCTATGACCCCCTTCGACGCCACGACACGACCGCGCACCGGGGTGTTCTGGACGATCAGGCGATGGATACCGCGGCGCGGACGCTCATCGGGCTCCACGACTTCGCGGCATACTGCAAGCCCCGCGAGGAGGCCACGACCATCCGGACCCTCCTCGACTACCGATGGTCGCGGGACTCCGAGGGCGTGCTCGTCGCCGAGGTGAAGGCCGACGCGTTCTGCCACAGCATGGTGCGGGCGCTGGTGGGCGCATGCGTCGCCGTGGGTGAGGGGCGTCTCGACGTCGACGATCTGGTCGTGCTGCGCGACGCGCTCACCCGCACGAGCGAGTTCAAGGTGCTGGCCGCCAGGGGGCTGACGCTCACCGAGGTCGGATACCCGGCTGACGAGCTCCTGTCGACCAGGGCGGAGCAGACGCGCGCTCGCCGCGACGGCACGAGCGCATGACCCGGCCCACGGCCGTGTTCGTCGAGGTCTCGTCGCCAGGATGGGCGTTCTGGCGGGCGGCGCTCGACACCTGTGTCGGCCTGAGCGTCGGCACGCTCTACACGTTCCTCGGCATCGTCGTGGTCGGCATCGTGGGGGAGGAGGCACTGTCCTCCCTGTACTGGCAGATCGACCTCGATCCGCTGTTCCGCGCGAGCATGGGGGTGATCCTGCTCATCGCCGCGGTGCTCGCGATCGTCGTGCCCTTCGTGCTGGTCGCCGAGCGGTTCGCCGCCCTCCGTGCGGTCGAGGCGAGCGCACGGGAGAACCCGGATGCCGTGCCGCAGCGATCACTGAGGACGGAGCTCGCGAAGGCCCCCGCCGCATACCTCCAGACCACGGGAACCGTGCTGTTCTGGTGCCTGGTCGGGCTCGGAGCCCTCTTCGCGCTCGCCGTCGTCTTCACAGAGGACCTGCGCGAAGACGGCGTGGTCTGGGCGGTGCTGCTCGTCTTCGCGGTGCTGGCGCTCGCCGCGGCGATGCTGCGGCGGTTGGGGCGACGACTCGTCGAACGCGACGATGCGCGGATGCGCGACCACTGGTCGCGGTGGAAGCAGCTCGTCCCTCGAGCGGAGGCGTGCGACTCGGATCGTCGCGAGGCGGCGATCCGAGCGGTCGCTCCGCAGTGGCTCTCGACTCCGAGCAGGCGGACTCTCGGTCGCGTGGCCCGGGTGCTGCTCACCGCCACTCTCATCTCCTTGGGTGCTTTCATGATCTCGGTCTTCATGCGTCAGCAGTGTCGCAACTGCGATCCGGTCTACTGGAACGAACCGATCGAGAACGGCATCGACGTGCTGAGCCTGAGCAGCGGAGCGGCGCTCGCCGTGTGCGCAGCCCTCGGCATCCTCGCCTGGGTCGGAGGAGTGGTCCTGCAGTTCGCCCGCGAGCGTGCTCTGGCGAGCTGGGTCTCGGATGGAGCATCACGCAGTGTCGACGTGAGCCTGGTCGAGCCGCTGCTCTCCGGCACCCGATCGATGGTGCGCCTTCAGCTGGGTCTGACGGCCGTCGGCGCGGGTGCCGTCGTCGTGGGCATGGGGGCGCTCTGGGCGGAGTGGGCCGCCATGGACACGCGCGCCGTGCTTCTCACCGCCGTGGTGCTGATCGCGCTCGGGCTCGCGGTCGGGTGGGCGGATGCACGACGCAGCCGCAGAGAGCGACAGCTCGCGCGTGACGCCCTGTTCCCGGGCGACGTCGGACGCGTGGACGAAGACAAGCCCGCCGCGATCACGCGGGAGCGCCGACGCCGCAGGTGACCCGTTCGTGGCCGCCCTTCCCGGGGGCGGCCACGATGCGGCAGCACCGCCGCGGACGGCGGGCCCCCAGGCCGGGCGCGGCGGTGACGACTCGTGCAGGCCGGAGGGGTGTGACACTGCTGAACCGTATGCTGATCGTACGAAGGGCATCTTCACACTGCGGCGGGGGACTGTGACGGATCGGCTGGAGGATCAGGGCGGCGCATTCGCCGCTGCGCTCCGTGCGGCGATCTCCGACCGGGGAATCACCCTCGCGCGGCTGCGGAGCCAGCTGATCGACGACGGCAACCCGGTATCCATGGCGACGTTGAGCTACTGGCGCTCCGGTGATCGGCAGCCCGAAGGCCCGCAATCGCTGAGCGTCGTCGACGGCATAGAGGATCGCCTCGGTCTGCATCGAGGACACCTCGGGAGCCTGCTGATCCCGACCGCTCGCCTGGGGCCGATCGCACCTCCACGTCTGCCTTTCGACGAGGAGCGCGAGCAGCGCGAGACCGAGGAGACGTTGCGAGAGCTGCGTGCCGCTCCGCAGGACGCCCTGCGCGACCTCTCGACCCACATGACGGTGTTCGTCGGTGCCGACGGCGCGGTCGAGAAGACGATCATGCGCTCGCTCGTGCAGGCGACGAGAGGCACGATCACCGAGGTGCCCCTCATCGACGTGGCGCCGATCGAGACCGATGTCATGTCGGCGATCTCCGACGTCGTCGGTGGGAGGATCGATCGGGAATACCTGCATCGGGGCCGGCTCGTGTCTGGCGTGGTCATCGCGCTCGACGAGCCGATCACCACCGGCGGAACGACGCTGTTCGAGTTCACCGAGACCTTCCCGCCCGGATATCCGCCGCGGCAGTCGGCCTGGCATGCGACGTCGAGATCGGCTCGCGAGAGCCTCATCTGGGTGCGCTTCCATCCCGACGCCCTCCCCAGCTGGTGCGAGGAGTACATCGAGACCGAGGGGGAGTACATCTCGGTGATGCGCTCGACGAACGGGGGCTCGGTCCATCTCGCTCGGCACGGGTTCGGCCCAGGGATCCTGGGACTCCGATGGGGATACGACGAGTGATGCCGAACGGGTGAACTCCACCGATCGAACGGCGATTTCCACCGGAATCCAAGACTGAGCCACTAGCGTGAGGTGCGATGAAGGTCATCTCATACAACCTGCAGAAGCACCGCGCCGCAGGAGAACTGGCGGCGCTGGTCTCGGCGCACGATCCTGACATCCTGTGCCTCCAGGAGTGCGATGTCGCGGATCTGCCCGAGGCGATCGGCGACCTCACCATCGCCGACGCGACGCAGGGGAATCGCCTGGGACTCGCGATGTTCTATCGGGCCAGCGAGTTCCATCTCCAGGAGGTCAAGACGATCGAGCTGAAGAAGTCGCTGCACGACCGGATCGCGAAGCCCGCGCATGAGCGGGTTCTGGGTGCGCGCCTGAGAGACATCGACGCGGGGCGCGAGTTCATCGCCGCGTCGTTCCACGCGGCGCCGCTGACAGCGCTGAACTCCCTGCGTCGGCACCAGATCCGGGCGGCCCTCACCGAGCTTGCGACTCTCGGCGAAGAGCTGCCGCAGCTGATGGTCGGGGACTACAACTATCCGGTGTTCAAGGAGAACCTCGGTCAGACGATCCGCGAGCACGGGTACGCGCTGACGCTGAGCGACGACCACACCTACACCCGGTACCGCGTGTTCCGCGGACACTACGACTTCGCGACGTCCGTCGGCTTCGAGATCCAGCGGGTCACCACGCTTCCGCAGGGGATGAGCGACCATCGTCCGATCCTGGTGACGACTCGGTTCGACTGATCGCCGACCGGCTCGGTTTGGGAGAACGCCCGGAATGACGTAAGCTGTCACTTTGGTACTCGACTGCCGAGCACTAACGAACGTGAGCCCTCCACTGGCGTGTTCATCCCTGTAGGGAAGAACCACCCCGGAGTGGGATTCACGAACTTCTCCGTTCGAACAAGAAAGCAGCACTATCGTGACGCGCACTTACTCCCCGAAGGCCGGCGAGGTCCAGCGTGACTGGGTCGTCATCGACGCCACTGACGTCGTTCTCGGCCGCCTGGCCTCGCACGCCGCTACGCTCCTGCGTGGCAAGCACAAGCCCACCTTCGCCAACCACATCGACTCGGGTGACTTCGTCATCATCGTGAACGCCGACAAGGTCGCGCTCACCGGTCAGAAGCTCCAGAAGAAGCTGGCCTACCGCCACTCGGGTTACCCGGGTGGACTGAAGTCGGTCACCTACGCCGAGCTCCTCGAGAAGAACCCGATCCGCGCTGTCGAGAAGGCCATCCGTGGCATGCTCCCCAAGAACAGCCTGGGCCGTCAGCAGCTGTCGAAGCTCAAGGTGTACGTCGGTGCCGAGCACCCGCACGCCGCGCAGCAGCCGCAGACGTACACCCTCGACCAGGTCGCCCAGTAAGCGCCGTAAAGACTTAAGGACATACTCGTGGCTGACATCCAGGACACCACCGAAAACCCCCAGAACTTCTCGACCTCGACTCCCGAGACCGACGCAGTCGAGGCGGCCCCCCGCCCCGTGCTCAGCGTCCCGGGTGCCGCTGTCGGCCGTCGCAAGCAGGCCATCGCCCGCGTGCGTCTCGTCCCCGGCTCGGGAACGATCACGGTCAACGGCCGCACGCTCGAGGACTACTTCCCGAACAAGCTGCACCAGCAGCTGATCAACGACCCGTTCACGATCCTCAACCTCGCCGGCGGCTACGACGTCATCGCGCGCATCTCCGGTGGTGGCCCCTCGGGTCAGGCCGGCGCGCTGCGTCTCGGCATCGCCCGTTCGCTCAACGGCATCGACGAGGAGAACAACCGTCCGACGCTGAAGAAGGCCGGCTTCCTGTCGCGCGACGCTCGCGTCAAGGAGCGCAAGAAGGCTGGACTCAAGAAGGCCCGTAAGGCGCCTCAGTACTCGAAGCGTTAAGGTCAACCGCTCCGATGCCGATCTTTGGCACGGACGGTGTGCGAGGACTCGCCAATGGCATCCTCACCGCCGACCTCGCGCTCACCCTGGCCCAGGCGACTGCTGTCGTCCTGGGCCAGGGCCGTACTGCGGAGGCCCGCAAAGCCGAAGGCAAGCGACTCACCGCAGTGGTGGCCCGTGACCCTCGTGTCTCCGGTCACTTCCTCACGGCGGCGGTCGCCGCAGGGCTCGCCTCCTCCGGCGTCGACGTGCTCGAGGCCGGTGTCATTCCGACTCCTGCGCTCGCGTTCCTCGTCGCCGACCGTGACGCCGATTTCGGTGTGATGATCTCCGCCTCGCACAACGCGGCACCCGACAACGGGATCAAGATCTTCGCCCGCGGCGGTGTGAAGCTGCCCGACGTCGTCGAGCAGCGCATCGAAGAGGCGATGGCGGGCGAGAAGCTGCGCCCCACCGGTGCGGGCGTGGGCAGGATCGATCGATTCTCCGACGCCGAAGACCGCTACGTCGTGCACCTGCTCGGCTCGCTGCCGAACCGGCTGAACGGCATCAAGGTCGTGCTCGACTGCGCCCACGGCGCCGCATCAGGGGTGTCTCCCGAGACCTTCCGCGATGCGGGTGCCGATGTCACCGTGATCGGTGCTGACCCCGATGGCTTGAACATCAACGACGGCGTCGGGTCGACCCACCTCGACCAGCTCGCCGAGGCCGTCGTGCGGCTCGGGGCCGACATCGGGATCGCCCACGACGGCGATGCCGATCGGTGCCTGGCTGTCGATGCGCAGGGCAACGTCATCGACGGCGACCAGATCATGGCCATCCTCGCGGTGTCGATGAAGCAGCGCGGTCACCTGACCGATGACACGCTCGTCGCCACGGTGATGAGCAACCTCGGCCTGCACGTCGCCATGCGCGAGCACGGCATCACCGTGCGCCAGACCGCGGTCGGCGACCGCTATGTCCTCGAGGACATGGACCGTGGCGGCTACGCCCTCGGAGGCGAGCAGTCGGGCCACGTCATCATGAGCGAGTTCGCCACGACGGGCGACGGCCTGCTCACCGGGCTGCACCTGGTTGCCGAGATGGCACGTCAGAACAAGACGATCGCCGAACTCGCGAGCGTGATGACCGTGTACCCGCAGGTGCTCGTCAACGTGCGCGATGTCGACAAGGACGCGCTCGAGTCCGACGCCGTCGTGCAGGCGGCCGTTCGCGAGGTCGCAGCCGAACTCGGCGAGACCGGTCGCGTGCTGCTCCGCAAGTCCGGAACCGAGGCCCTCGTCAGGGTCATGGTCGAGGCGGCGGATGCCGAATCCGCTCAGGCGTACGCCGACCGGCTGGTCGCCGTCGTGCGGGAGCGACTCTCCCTCTGAACCGTCGAGCGCGCCGCGCGGCACCGACCACAGGTCAGCCGCGCGGCGCGCTCCAGTTCAGCTGCTCGATGTATCGCAGCAGCACCCCCTCGCGCAGCGCCCACGGAGACACCTCGAGCTCGTCGACATCGAGCGCGGTCATGGCGGTGTGCAGCGATACCGCCGCGGCGACGATCTGGAACGTGCGATCCGCGGTGATGCCGGGGAGCTCCTGTCGCGCGGACGCGGGCAGACGGGCCAGCCGCGGGATCCACGATCCCAGCGACACCCGCGGGAGCACCATGCGCTGGATTCCCGACCACCCCGGCACCGGGTAGCCCGCGAGTCTGGCGAGCGAGCGGATCGCCTTCGACGAGCCGACGACGTGATCGGGGCGAGGCAGCGCGGCGAACTGGGGGAGCACTTCGGCGAGCGTCGCGGTCGCGTGCTCCCGAAGACGCTCGACGTCGTCTTCACCCGGCGGATCATGCGGGAGGAACTGCACTGTCATCCGGCCGGCTCCGAGCGGGACGGATGCCGCGGCATCCGGCAGCTCATCCCCGCCCGCCGCGACCTCGAGCGATCCGCCGCCGATGTCGAGGAGCAGCAGCTGTCCTGCCGACCAGCCGAACCAGCGCCGCACGGCGAGGAAGGTGAGCTGGGCCTCGGTCTCTCCGTCGAGCACCTGCAACGGCTGGCCGAGGGCAGCCTCGATGCGGGCGATCACGTCGGTCCCGTTCCGGGCGTCGCGCACCGCGCTCGTCGCGGTGGCGAGCAGCTCGTCGACCCGCTCGGCCTCCGCGACCTCTCGCGCCCGAACCACAGCCGCCTCGAGTGCTCGTACGCCCTCTTCGGAGATCGCACCGTCGTCTGTGAGGTACCGCATCAGCCGCAGGACGGTGCGATCGCTGGTCGTCGCCAGAGGCCGACCCCCGGGGCGAACATCGGCGGCGAGCATGTGGACGGTGTTGGAACCGATGTCGAGGACTCCGAGGCGCACGGATAGAGACTACTCGTGCGCCGTTACGATGTATCCGTGACCACCGCCGACCCCACGCTGCCTCTGTCTCCGTATCGCGAGATCGGACGCGACGAATGGGCGCGATTGGCGGCGGGCCTCGATCAGCCGCTCACCGAGACCGAGGTCGTCGAGCTCCGCGGCATCGGAGACCGCCTGGACCTCGCCGAGGTGCGCGAGGTCTATCTGCCCCTGAGTCGGCTGCTCAGCCTCTACGCGACGGCCACGAAGCGCCTGGGAGCCGCGACGAGCTCGTTCCTGCAGGAGGACGATTCGACGACCCCGTTCGTGGTGGGAGTCGCAGGCTCCGTCGCGGTCGGCAAGTCGACCATCGCTCGTCTGCTGCGTGAGCTGATGAGTCGGTGGCCGGGCACCCCGCGCGTCGAGCTCGTCACGACGGACGGGTTCCTGCACTCGAACGCCGAGCTCGAGCGCAGAGGTCTGATGGACCGCAAGGGGTTCCCCGAGTCCTACGACCGGCGAGCGCTGCTCGAATTCCTCACCGAGGTGAAGAGCGGGGCCGCAGAGGTGCGGGCGCCGTTCTACTCGCACATGCGCTACGACATCGTCCCCGATGCGCACGTGGTGGTCCGGCGTCCTGACGTCGTGATCGTCGAAGGGTTGAACGTCCTGCAGCCGCCGCCCGCACCGAACGATGTGGCCGTCAGCGATCTCTTCGACTTCTCGATCTTCGTCGACGCCGACACCTCGCACATCGAGAAGTGGTACGTCGACCGCTTCCTCGCCCTGCGCCAGGGAGCCTTCTCGAATCCGTCGTCGTACTTCAACGTCTTCGCGCACCTCACCGACGAGGAGGCGATCACGACCGCACTCGGCTACTGGAACGAGATCAACATGCCGAACCTGGTCGAGAACGTGATGCCGACCAAGCACCGAGCGCGTCTCGTGCTCAACAAGGGCGTCGATCACAGCGTCGAGAGCGTGCTTCTCCGCAAGCTCTGAGCAGGCTCGAGGTTTCGTTCGGAACCTTCGCAAAAGTCCCGCCTTACTCTTGACCACATGTGTGGAATCGTCGGATACGTGGGCCCGCGCCCCAGCCAGGACATCCTGCTCGCAGGGCTCGCCCGTCTCGAGTACCGGGGCTATGACTCCGCAGGCGTCGCGGTCATCGACGGCGAGGGCTCGCTCGGCATGCGCAAGAAGGCGGGAAAGCTCGCGATGCTGCGCGACTCGCTGAAGGATGCCGCCCTGGCAGACGGCAACACGGGCATCGGGCACACCCGCTGGGCCACCCACGGCGGCCCCACCGACGAGAACGCGCACCCGCACCTCGCCGATGACGACAAGCTCGCCGTGATCCACAACGGCATCATCGAGAACTTCGCCTCGCTGCGTGACGAGCTGCTCGCCGACGGCGTGGCGTTCCGCAGCGAGACCGACACCGAGGTCGCAGCAGCGCTGCTCGGTCGTGAGTACCGCACCAACGGCGGCGACCTGCAGGGTGCGTTCCGCGCCGTGGTCAACCGCCTCGAGGGTGCGTTCACCCTGCTCGCGATGCACCAGGACCACCCCGGACTCGTCGTCGGCGCGCGACGCAACTCGCCGCTCGTGATCGGCCTCGGCGAGGGCGAGAACTTCCTCGGCTCCGACGTCGCCGCATTCATCGAGCACACGCGCAAGGCGCTCGCCATCGGGCAGGACCAGATCGTCTCGATCACGCCGGATGCCGTCACGGTCACCGACTTCGCCGGCACGCCGGTCCAGGCCGAGCCGTTCGACGTCTCCTGGGACGCCGCCGCCGCGGAGAAGGGCGGATGGTCCAGCTTCATGGCCAAGGAGGTCGCCGAGCAGCCCGAGGCGGTCGCCAACACGATCCGCGGTCGCATCCGGGGAGATCAGGTCGTCATCCCCGAGCTCGACGGCCTCGACGAGCTGTTCATCGGCATCAACCGCATCATCATCACCGCGTGCGGCACGGCCGCGTACTCGGCGCTCGTCGGCAAGTACGCGATCGAGCAGTGGGCGCGGATCCCCGTCGATGTCGAGCTGGCGCACGAGTTCCGCTACCGCGACCCGGTGATCGGCGATGACACGCTCGTCATCTCGATCAGCCAGTCCGGCGAGACCATGGACACGCTGATGGCCGTCAAGTACGCGCGAGAGCGAGGAGCGCGCACCCTGTCGATCTGCAACACCCAGGGAGCGACCATCCCGCGAGAGTCCGATGCCGTGGTCTACACGCATGCGGGTCCAGAGGTCGCGGTCGCGTCGACCAAGGCGTTCTCGGCGCAGATCACCGCTCTGCTGCTGCTCGGTCTGCACATGGGGCGCGTGCGCGGATCGGTGCAGGACGCATCCGTCGACGTCGCGGAGCTCACAGCCCTCCCCGAGAAGATCGCCAAGGTCCTCGAGAGCGAGCAGGAGCACGTCACGCAGCTCGCCGGCTGGATGGCCGACACCCGCTCCGTCCTGTTCCTCGGTCGCCACGTCGGCTTCCCGATCGCGCTCGAGGGTGCGCTCAAGCTCAAAGAGATCTCGTACATCCATGCCGAGGGCTTCGCCGCCGGAGAGCTCAAGCACGGTCCGATCGCCCTGATCGAACCAGGGCAGCCGGTCTTCGTCCTGGTGCCGTCTCCGCGCCACTCGGCCGTGGTCCACTCCAAGGTCGTCTCGAACATCCAGGAGATCCGTGCTCGCGGAGCGCGCGTGATCGTGGTCGCCGAAGAAGGCGATGCGGCGGTCCTGCCGTTCGCCGACGAGGTCATCCGGATTCCGCTCGCCGGAGCGATGTTCGAGCCGCTGCTCGCTGTCGTCCCGCTGCAGATCTTCGCCATGGCCCTCGCCACGGCCAAGGGCCTCGACGTCGACCAGCCACGCAACCTCGCCAAGTCCGTCACCGTCGAATAGACCCCGTCTCGGGGGTCGGGGCGGGGCAGGAGCCGAAGGAAGCGGATGCCGCGACTAGGCTGAACGGGTGATCATCGGGACCGGCATCGACCTCGTGGACATCCCGCGGTTCGAGCGCACGATGGAGCGCACGCCGCGGCTGCTGGAGCGGCTGTTCGCGCCGGGGGAGCGGGCGCTGCGCCTTCCGTCCCTGGCAGCGCGGTATGCCGCCAAGGAGGCCCTGATCAAGACCCTGGGCGGCTCTGACGGGGTGCACTGGATCGAGATCGAGATCGCCTCCGAGGCATCGGGCCGCCCGCACTTCGTGCTGTCTGGATCCACCGCCGACGTCGTCGCCGAGCGCGGGATCACCCGACTGCATCTGACCCTCACCCATGACGCAGGACTCGCCGCCGCGTTCGTCGTCGCCGAAGGAGAGCCCCTGTGACCGTTCCGTTCCGCGAGGCCCGCATCGAGCTGGATGCCATCAGCGACAACGTCCGCCACTTCCGCCGTCTCACCGGCGTGCAGGTCATCGCGGTCGTCAAGGCGAACGCCTACGGTCACGGCGCCGCGGCCGTAGCCGTCGCGGCCCTCGCCGGCGGCGCGACCCGTCTCGGTGTCGCCGAGATCCCCGAGGCTCTCGAGCTCCGCCGCCAGGGCATCACGGCGCCGATCGTCGCGTGGCTGCACGCTCCGGGCGAGCGGTTCGATCAGGCGGCAGCTCATGACGTCGAGGTGGGCATCTCGTCGTTCGACCAGCTCGAGGCTGCCGGTGCCGTCGCGTCGGTCGATCGTCCGGTCGGCGTGCACCTGAAGTTCGAGACGGGGCTCTCGCGCAACGGCATCGCACCGGCCGACTGGCGGCGCGTGCTCGCCGAGGCCGCGCGTCTCGAGCGCATCGGACGACTGCGCATCATCGGGCTCTTCAGTCACCTCTCGAACACCTCGCCTCAAGACGACCGCGAGGCCCTGGCGAAGTTCGAGGAGGCGGTCGCCGCGGCGGCCTCGTTCGGCATCCACCCCGAGATCCGGCACATCGCGGCGACCGCGGCCGCGATCGACCTGCCGGAGATGCGACTGGATGCGGTGCGCATCGGCATCGGCATCTACGGCCTCTCGCCCTTCGAGGACCGCTCGTCGGCCGAGCTGGGGCTTCGTCCTGCGATGACCCTGCGAGGCGCGATCGCCGCTGTGCGCCGCGTGCCCGCCGGCGCAGGGGTGTCGTACGGATACGACCACCGCGCCCCGCACGACACGACGTTGGTGCTCGTGCCGCTCGGCTACGCCGACGGGGTGCCTCGCCACGCCTCCGGACGCCTGCCGGTGTCGATCGGCGGTCGTCGGTTCACCAACGTCGGCCGGGTCGCCATGGACCAGTTCGTCGTCGACGTCGGCGATTCCCCGGTGTCGATCGGAGACGAGGTCGTGCTGTTCGGCGACCCGACCCTCGGGGTTCCCTCCGCAGCCGAGTGGGCCAACGCCGCGTCGACCATCGACTACGAGATCGTCACGCGCATCGGCCCGCGCGTGCCCCGGCGGTCGGCATGAGCGTCGACCCGGCCCTCCTCGGGCACATCGAGATCGAGACATCCGATGCCATGGAGCAGCTCGGCTTCCGCATCGGCGAGCAGCTCGAAGCCGGAGATCTGCTGATCCTCACCGGTCCCCTCGGGGCCGGGAAGACGACGTTCACTCGTGGGCTTGCGGAAGGACTCGGAGTACGGGGTCCGGTGCAGAGCCCCACGTTCGTGATCGCACGCACGCATCCCTCGCTCGTCGGACGGGCCCCCCTGGTGCATGTCGATGCCTACCGCCTCGGCTCAGGCGCCGAGCTCGACGACCTCGACCTCGACCTCGCACGATCGGTGGTCGTGGTCGAGTGGGGACGCGGCATGGCTGAGGACCTGGCCGAGACCTGGTGGGACATCGAGTTCGAGCGCCCCGTCGGCGGCGACGACGATCTCGACCCCTCCGAGCTCGACGCGGATGCCCCGCGGCACGTGACGATCACGCGCGCAGGGCGCTCAGCGATCACCGGCTGAACGGCGACTACCCTGGAGAGGTGATCCTCGCCGTCGACACCTCCCTGGGCACCGCCGTCGCCCTCATCGACGACGACGGCACCCGTCTGTCCGACGCCTCGGCCGCCGACCCTCTCGGTCACGCGGAGGTCATCGGCGAGCTGCTCGTGCGAGCTCTCGGCGAGACCGGAAGCGGATCGATCGACCACGTGGTGGCGGGCATGGGCCCTGGCCCCTTCACCGGACTCCGCATCGGCATCGCGACCGCCCGCACGTTCGCGATGGGCCGCGGCATCCCGGTCGTTCCCGTGCCGAGCCACTTCGCCGCGGCGCTCACCGCGATCGATCGAGACGCCGTGACCGGCCCGTTCGCCATCGTCACGGACGCCCGCCGGCGGGAGGTGGCCGTCACCGTGTTCGAGGGGACGGATGCCGACGGCATCCCGAACATGGTCGCCGACACGGTGCTGGTCGCGCGGGTCGATGCGGACGAGCATCTCGGTGGCATCCGTCGCATCGATGTCGAGACGCTGTCGGCTGTCGACCTCGCCCGCGTGGGCGCCCGAGCGGTGGCCGCGGGGCGCACGCTCGCGGGCGCCGAGCCGCTGTATCTGCGACAGCCCGATGTCACCGTGCCCGGAGCGCCGAAGAAGGTGGGGCGATGACTCTGCGTGCAGCGACGCCCGACGACCTCGACGCCATCATGGCGATAGAGCATCGCTCGTTCCCGACCGACGCGTGGAGCTCCCAGGCCATGGCGCTGGAGCTCGCCAGCCCGCACGGCCTCTATCTGGTCGACGAGCACGACGGCGTCATCATCGGCTATGGCGGAGTCCGCGCGCTGCACGGGTCGAGTGATGCCGACATCCAGACCATCGCCTTCGACGCCGAGCACCGTGGCGCCGGTCGCGGGCGCGCGCTGCTGCGCTCGCTTCTCGACGCCGCAGCCGAACGCGGAGCCCGAGAGGTCTTTCTCGAGGTGCGCGCCGACAATCCCGGCGCCGAGGGCCTCTACCTCTCCGAGGGGTTCGAGGAGATCGGCCGCCGCCCTCGCTATTACCAGCCCGATGACGTCGATGCGATCGTGATGCGCCTCGTGCTGCAGCATCCGCGTTCGGCGCACCGTGACGAGCCTGCCGAGGATGCCGCGAAGGAGGCCACCGCATGACCGAGCCGCTGGTGCTGGGCATCGAGACGAGCTGCGACGAGACGGGCATCGGTGTCGTCCGCGGGCGCACGCTGCTGTCGAACACGATCGCGTCCAGCATGAACGAGCACGCCCGCTACGGCGGCGTCGTGCCCGAGGTCGCCGCCCGAGCCCACCTCGAAGCCCTGCAGCCGTCGATTGACGCCGCGTTGGCGGAGGCCGGGGTGCGGCTCGACGACCTCGATGCGGTCGCCGTGACCAGCGGGCCGGGCCTCGCAGGGGCGCTCATGGTCGGCGTCGGCGCCGCGAAGGGCCTCGCCGTCTCGCTCGACAAGCCGCTGTATGCGGTCAATCACCTGGTGGGCCACATCGCCGCCGACATCCTCACCCCCGACTCCGAGCCTCTCGAGTACCCGACGATCGCGCTGCTCGTGTCGGGTGGGCACACGTCGCTGCTGCACGTGCGCGACCTCACGACCGACGTCGAGATGCTGGGCGAGACCATGGACGACGCTGCGGGGGAGGCGTTCGACAAGGTCGCTCGACTTCTGTCGCTGCCGTACCCGGGTGGCCCCGAGATCGACCGAGCGGCACTCGACGGAGACCCCCAAGCGATCCGGTTCCCTCGGGGTCTGTCTCGCGCGTCCGACCTGGCGAAGCACCGCTACGACTTCTCGTTCTCCGGGCTCAAGACGGCCGTCGCACGCTGGGTCGAACGCTGCGAGGCCGACGGCGTGCCTGTGCCGGTGGCCGACGTCGCCGCGAGCTTCCGCGAGGCGGTCGTCGACGTGCTCGTGACGAAGGCGCTCGCCGCGTGCGCAGACCTCGGCGTGCCGCGCCTGCTTCTGGGCGGCGGGGTCATCGCCAACCGACGACTCCGTGAGGTCGCGCTCGCGAGGGCCGAGAAGGCGGGCGTGACCGTGCGCATCCCGCCGCTGTCGCTCTGCACCGACAACGGGGCGATGATCGCGGCTCTCGCTGCGGAGCTGATCTCGTCGGGCCGACGCCCGTCGACGCTCGCGTTCGGAGCCGACTCCACTCTTCCGGTCACCGAGATCCAGGTCGACGAGCGCGTCGCGGTGATGTGATGAGCGACGCGCCACGCACGCCCGATCCCGTGGGCGCAGAACCAGGGTCCGATGCCGTGCTGCCTCCGACCAGGATCGAGCGCCCCAGCGGCGAGGTCGAGCATCCGTCCGGTTCGGCGCGGATACCGGGGTCCCGCCGCGAGGGATACACGAAGCTGCCGACAGGACCGGTCGGAGTCGAACCGGTGGTCGTCAGCGGGCCCGTGGCAGACGACATCGGGCGCGGCACCGACTGGGCGCCGTCGACCGACGCGTCCGTCGTCGACGACACCCGCCTCGCGCCCTGGGCTCTGATGGCCGCCATCGTGGCCCTGGTCTCGTCCTTCTTCGTCGGCTGGGGCATACCGATAGCCATCGTCGCCGTGATCGCGTCGATCATGTCGCTGCGCCGACCGGTCGAGAGCCGCGCCATCGCACGCTGGGCGCTCGTGCTCGGTCTGTGCGCGACCGTCTACAGCCTCGGCTGGCTCGTCTGGGCCGGGATGCAGTTCGAGAGACTCGGATAGCGGATGCTCGACGCGGATGAATCCGTCGAGCTGAGGGCTCTCCAGGCGCGGGCCTACGGTCGAGCCGGTGCGCTGAATGAGGTCGAGGCCGCGCGGCTGCGCGAACTCGAGGCCGGCAAGCTCCGCCGGACGGAGCCGCCCGCACCGAGAGAACCGGAGCCGGCTGCGCCTGCACCCCCACACATCGAGCCCGAACACATCGAGCCCGCCGCGTCGACCGTCGTCGAGGGAGCCGGGACCGCGGTGTCTGAGGACCGCACCACCGGGGCGCCCCACGGCGACTCCGCCCTCGCCGCGCTGCGACGGCACTGGCGTCTTGCCGTCGCGATCACCGCAGCCTTCATCGTGGTGGGCCTCGTGCTCGGCTGGCTGATCTTCGCCGATCGTGGTCCTGCCCCGATGCAGCTCAGTGCGCAGCAGGGGGAGTGGCAGAGCGCGATCGTCGCGTCGGGCGACTTCGACCCGGGTTCCGTGCGAGCCGTCGCCCAGGAGGAGGGCGTCGTGATCTGGTTCGCGACGAAGAACGAGAGCGCGGACGTGTGCCTCGTGCTCGGCCACGAGGACGCGACGGCTCCCGCGTGCACGACGCGGGAGCAGGCGACGATCCAGGGTGTGGACGCGACGCTCGCGAAGCCCGTGAGCGAGGCCCAGACCTACGACATCCAGGCGCAGATGTACCTCACGCAGGATGGCGAGCCCGCGGTCATCACCCGCAGCTACATCACGTCGTCGCAGTCGACGTCGATGTTCGCCAGCGAGGCGGAGGCGGAAGCCGCGACGACGCTCGCCGCGCAGACCGGATTGGATCGCCGCACGATCCTCGTCGTCGGCTATGACGACGAGGTGCCGATCTGGACCGGGATCGACACCTCCACCCAGCGATACTGTCTCGTCTATGACGGGTCCATGCCCGACCCTCCGATGGTGTGCGACGACAGCCTGATGCTCGCGGATGCGGACCGGACGCTCGTGCTCGACGTCGCAGACGACGGCGAGACGACCCGCTATGAGTACCAGTTCGGCTACGGTCAGCAGTACCTCACCGTGACGAGGGGCTGGGAGAGCGACGATGCTGCAGGAGAGTGAGTCTGCCGAGCTGCGCGCCCTGCAGGGCAAGGCCTATGGTCGCGACGGCGGCCTGACCGAGGTCGAAGCGGCCAGGCTGCGCGAACTCGAGTCCATGCGCGTCGAACCGGACGCGACGGTCCTCGCCGCAGCTGCGGCCGGCCCGGGCGCCGACGCGGTCGACGCCCCGCGTCGAGCAGAGGATGCTCCGCTCCCGCATGCCGAGCCGCCCGTCTCCGGCCCACCGAGCGGGAGCCCCGCCGATGAGGAAGCCGGCCGGCAGCAGCCTCGCGAGGCCGGCGGACTTCGCACAGCGATCCGACAGCACTGGAAGGCCGCTGTCGCCGCATCCGCCGCGATGCTCGTGATCGGTCTCGGCGTCGGATGGGCGGTCTTCGGGCACACCGGTGACGCCGTGGCGCTGACCTCCGAGCAGCAGCAGCGTCGCGCCGAGCTGCAGGCGGAGGGCGGGTTCGATCCCGGCAGCCTGCGCGCGATCGGACGGGACGAGGACGCCCTCGTCTGGTACGCCACCAAGGAAGACGGCGAGACGATCTGCATCACGCTCGACGCGGCAGGCAAGTCGGCGGATCAGTGTCAGCCGGCTGCGGATCTCGACAACGGGAACGGCATCGGCATCAGTGCGAGTGTCACCGCACCCGGCGAGGGCGAGGAGAGTCCGGAGGAGATCTGGGCATCCGCCGCGCGGGCGATGAACGGCGAGGTCGTCGGGATCATCCAGCGCTGGCGCTCGGACCAGAACTCCTGGCTGTCGCAGTTCCAAGGGGACGAGCGGGAACGGGCCGAGCAGCTGATCGAGGAGGGCTTCGAGGAGTACTCGTTCTCGGTCGTCGGCTACTTCCGCGATGCCCCTGTCTGGCGTGCACAGCGCCTCGAGAGCGACGACATCCAGGACTGTCTGATAATCGACGCCGTCGAGAGCGTCGAATGCCGCGTGTCGGGCGACCAACAGTTCTCCGGCGACGGCATCGAGACCCGAGGGGTCACCGTCGACGAGACGGGGACCGTCGCCGCGGAGTGGAGCGTGCGCCTCGCCTACACGCCGAGCGGTACGCCATACCTCGTCGTCTCCGGCGACAACGCAGCAGTAGCCGCCGAGCAGACGGTGGAGCCGGGGGAGACGCTCGAGCTCGGCGGCGAGAAGCAGGATCCGATCCAGGTCGAGATCCCGTCCGACGACTCCGAGGGCTAGGGCGGCCTCGCCTGGCGCTATTCGGCGGCAGGCACCCGATCGGCGAGGATCGCGCGGCGCTGATCGCCGATGCGGGTGAGGATCAGCGTCGCCGCCTGATCGCCCCGCAGCGTCAGCTTCTTGCGGAAGGCGGCGGGGTCGATGTCCATACCGCGCTTCTTGATCTCGAGAGACCCGACATCGTTCGCCTTGAGGACGGCGCTGATCGCCTTGGGATTGGCAGGCATCGTCTCACGCACCCGGAACGACTGCACGAACGGACTCGTGAGCGCCGTGTCGGAGGTGAGGTACGCGATGCGCTCATCGAGCATCCCCGCGTCGAGACTGCGCGCGACGTCGCCGATCAGGCGCGCACGGATCACCGCGCCGTCCGGCTCGTGGAGGAAGGCGCCGAGCTCACGCACGGGCTCATCCTCCGCATCTGCTCCTGCGGTGAGCTCGTGCGAGCGCTCGCCGCGGATCACGAGAGCGGACCGGCGGATGCCGTCGCGAGCGAGCGCTCTCGTCCACAGCACCAGCTCGACGACGCTGCCCTCTGCGCTCACCCACTGCGCCTCGGCGTCGACGGGGAGCGAGTCCCGGTCGTGGCCGGGCCCGAGCTTGATGCCGGTCGAGGTGCGGGAGGCCACGTCGAATGCCCAGTCGAGCGGGGGAGAGTAGTCATCGGACGACACCCGCCGCGTCTCGCTGTGACCCCCGGTGCGGCGGGCCGGGTCCATCCAGATCGCCTGAGTCTCGTCGCCGTCGGCGGGCACGTGGGCCTCGGCGGTGCCGTGCGTCACGACCGCGCTGTCTCCGAAGGGCGCCAGGTTGTAGGCGGCGATCGCTGCGGTCACCTCGTCGGCATCCACGGCGATCACGTCGAGTCCGGCGCCCGCGAACGCGAGGGCGTCTCCGCCGATGCCGCAGCCCAGATCGGCGACACGGGTGATGCCGACCCGCCGCAGCCGCTGCGCGTGCCGTGCGGCGACGTTCAGCCGGGTGGCCTGCTCGAGCCCGGCGCGGGTGAACAGCATCCGCGCCGCGAAGTCGCCGAACTTGCCCCTCGCCTTGGCGCGGAGACGTGCCTGCCCCACCACGGCGGAGACCAGCTCGGGGGAGTGCCCTGCGGCGCGCAGCCGAGACACGATCCGAGCGACGTCGGCGATCTCATCGACGGGGCCGAGCTCGTCCAGCGCCTTCAGGCCTTCGGGGGTGAGCAGGGCGCGCAGCTCGGAGATCTCCACGCCTCCAGCTTAGGGCGGCGGTCAGTTCGTCCGATTGGCACTCGCATTGCGTGAGTGCCAGCGGAGCGCCTAGACTGAATTAGCACTCTCGGGTTGAGAGTGCGAAAAGTCTTCCTGTCAGCGTCAAGAAAGAAGAGGTAGACCGTGTCGGTTTCCATCAAGCCGCTCGAGGATCGCATCGTCATCAAGCAGGTCGAGGCAGAGCAGACCACCGCGAGTGGCCTGGTCATCCCCGACACCGCCAAGGAGAAGCCCCAGGAGGGCGAGGTCGTGGCCGTGGGCCCCGGCCGCATCGATGACAACGGCAACCGCGTTCCGCTCGACGTCGCCGTGGGCGACCGTGTTCTCTACAGCAAGTACGGCGGCACCGAGGTGAAGTTCGGCGCAGACGAGTACCTCGTCCTGTCGGCTCGCGACGTGCTCGCAGTCGTCGTCCGCTGAGACAACGTCTTCGGAAGGCCCGGATGCATCACGCATCCGGGCCTTCCTGCGTGTCCGGACCGTGTCAGACGACCGCGGCCGGATTCAGCGCGACTGGAGCAGATCGACGGCCGCCGCGGCAGCGCTGCCGGGAGCCGCACTGTATGCGAGGATCCGCTGGCCATCTCCCTCGGGTAGGTGAAGGACCTCGTAGCCGAGCGTGAGTTCGCCGACGACAGGATGGCGGAAGCGCTTGCTGCCGCTCGTGCAGAGCTTGACCATGTGTCCGGCCCAGAGCTTCGCGAAGTCGGGACTGCTCAGGCTGAGCTCGCCGATGAGTTCGGCGAGCTGTCGGTCGTCGACGAATCGTGCGGCGACGTAGCGCAGCGATGCCACGGCCAACGCGGCCTCTTCGTTCCAGTCGGCGTACAGGTCTCGTGTGTGCGGATCGAGGAACAGCATCCGGAGGTGGTTGGGGCGCCCGGCCGGCCGAGACGGCGCATCGACCTCGATGTGGCCCGCCATCAGAAGGTGGCCGGCGCTGTTCCAGTCGAGGATGTCGTTGAAACGGCCCAGCAGCACAGCAGGAACTCCCATGGCGTGCAGCAGTTGCGAGGCGCCTCGATGCGGCTGCTCGGTCTTTCGGGGACGGCGGGGAGCGGCTGATCGCGGGCGTGCGAGCGCTCGGAGATGCGTATGCTCGTCGGCATCGAGCTGGAGCGCGCGGGCGAGACTGTCGATGACCGCGTCGGATGCGTTCTGCGACTGGCCCTGCTCCAAGCGGGTCAGGTAGGTGACCGAGACCCCGGCGAGTCGTGCGAGCTCTTCGCGACGGAGGCCCGGAACCCTGCGACGGCCGAAGCTGGCAACGCCGACGTCGTCGGGGGTGACGCGATCCCGCCGGGAGCGCAGGAACTCGCCGAGCTCGGTCACCGGCCGTTCTGAGGCGATCGGCCTGGTGAACGCGGGGTGCGGATCCATGGAGCCATTCTCCACGACCGCCGCACGCGCAGCCTGTCCCTGGCGGTGCTAGTCACGAGAGGGGACTGGTTGCCCCGTGCCGCCGGGCGGAGTCTGAGCAGCGTGACTCATTCCGACTCGACTCTCCCCGCCACGGCGCCGCAGGCGACCGATCGCTTCACCCCGTCGCAGGCGCTCGCCATGGGCGTCCTTCTGACGGCGAACTTCACTCTCGCCGTCGACTTCTCGATCCTCAACGTCGCGCTGCCTCCGATCGGGCGGGAACTGGGGTTCGACACCGCGTCGCTCCAGTGGATCGTGACCGCGTTCGCGGTGTGCGCCGCGTCGTTCACCCTGTTCTTCGGGCGGGTGGCCGATCTGCTCGGGCGCAAACGACTGTTCATCGCCGGGCTCGCGCTGCTCGGTGCGGCGTCGGTCGTCGGCGGACTCGCGACCACACCGGGTGTTCTCCTGGCCGCTCGCGTCGGCCAGGGCGTCGCGACGGCGATGGTCACTCCGGCGGCTCTCGCGCTGATGACCACGATGTTCCCCGAGGGGCGGGCGCGCTCGCGGGCGCTCGGGCTCAACGGCGCGCTCATGGCGGCGGGCTTCACGGCGGGAGCGGTGCTCGGCGGGCTGCTCACCGGAGGCGTCTCGTGGCGCTGGGCGTTCTTCATCAACGTCGCGGTGGCCGCTGCAGCCCTGCTCGTCGGGGCGTTCGTCCTTCACGAGCCGCGTCGCGTCGCACGGGCTCGGCTCGATGTCGTCGGCGCGATCACCGTGACAGCCGCTCTGGTGGCACTCGTCTTCGGCATCGACTCCGCGGGGCGCGTCGGCTGGGGCGAACCGGGCACGTGGATGCCGCTCGGGGTCTCCGCGGTGTTCTTCGTGTTGTTCGCGCTCGCCGAGAAGAGAGCGATCGAACCGCTCATCGCACCTTCGCTGCTGAGGAGAAGCGAGATCGCCTGGGGCAACCTCGCCGGTCTCCTCGCCTTCGCCACTGAGACGTCACTCGTCTTCCTGCTGACCATCTATCTGCAGGAGATCCTCGGGTACACCCCGATCGCTGCCGGACTCATGCTCGGAGTGCTCGGTATCGGCACCGTGCTCGGAGGCCTTCTCGCGCCCCGCGTCATCGGAAGGGTCGGATCGTCGCGCGCGATCGTCGTCGGGCTGATCGTGCAGGCCGGCGCCACGTTCCCGCTCGCCTTCGCATCGGACGAGCATGCCTGGGCGATTCCGCTCCTCGTTCTGACGTTCCTCGGTGGCGTGGCGAATCTCGTCGCCATCGTCGGCTACGTCGTGACCGCGACGGGGTCGGTTCCCTCTGAGCAGCAGGGCCTGGCGACCGGTCTCGTCACGATGAGCCAGCAGGTGGGCATCGCGCTGGGCACGCCGGTGATGGCGGCTGTGGTCGCGGCGTTCGCCGGCGCGGGTCTTCTCGCCGGGCTGCTGATGGCGATCGGACTCAATGCGGCGATGGCGCTCTCGACCGCCCTCCTCGTCGCGGTCGTGCTCAGGGGTCGGCGAGGCCGCTGAACGGCCGGGGAGGCGCCACCGTTGCATCGATTCCTGCCAATGTCCGGTCGGCGACGGCTTCGGGTGCGATGCCGCTCACCGACGGGCATAGGGTTGTGCGGTGACCCCGACGAACGCCGCCTCCCGAGCCACTCAGACGGCGGGAGTCGCGTACGCAGGGGGTGCGTATCTGCTCTGGGGCGTGCTGCCCCTCTACTTCCTTCTGCTCGCACCCACGGGGCCGTGGGAGGTCGTCGCGTGGCGGGTGCTGCTGTCGCTCGTCTTCTGTCTTCTGCTTCTCACCGTGATGCGCGGCTGGGCGGCGTTCGGCGCGATCATCCGGCAGCCGAGGCTGCTGGCATGGACTGCTCTCGCCGGCGTCCTGATCTACGTCAACTGGCAGGTGTTCCTCATCGGCACCCTCTCGGAGAACATCGTCGAGACGAGCCTCGGGTATTTCATCAACCCGATCACGACGGTGCTCCTCGGGGTGTTCGTGCTCAAGGAGCGCATCCGCAGGCTGCAGTGGGCCGCGATCGGCATCGCCGCCGTCGCGGTGATCGTGATCGTCCTCTTCTACGGCGAGTTCCCGTGGATCGCTCTCTCGCTGACGGCCTCGTTCGGGGTCTACGGACTCATCAAGAAGAAGATCGGCCCCGCAGTCGACGCGGTCAGCGGACTCACCCTCGAGTCGTTCTGGCTGATCCCGATCGCCGTCGTGCAGCTGATCCTCGTCGCCGCCACCCCCGACGGGATCACGATGGGCTCCCACGGCGTCTCGCACGCGGTGCTCCTCGCATTCGCGGGAGTGGCGACGGCGGTGCCGCTGCTGCTGTTCGCCGCCGGCACCCGACGCATCAACCTGACCGTCATCGGGATGATCCAGTTCATCACGCCGATCATGCAGTTCATCATCGGTGCGGTCGTGCTCGGCGAACCGATGCCGCCCGAGCGGTGGGCGGGGTTCATCATCGTCTGGGTCGCGATCCTGGTGTTCGTGATCGACCTGCTGCTCGCCGCGCGGCGAGGGCGTCGGATCGCTCAGCCGGCACTGGTCTGAACCTCCGGTTCACGCCTGCGGAACTCGGTGTCGGATCGTTAACGCACCGAAACATCGGCGACCCCTACGCGAAGCCTTTCAGTCCTAGTGTTAGAGCACCCGACCGTGGTCACAATCCACGGCCAGTCACGCAAGGGAGCATCATGACCGCATTCACGCGCTCGCGCAGCGCCAAGATTCTCGCAGGAGTCGCGCTGCTGAGCGCCTCGGCGATCGTCGTCGCAGGCTGCAGCAGCACGCCCTCCGAGGAGCCGTCCGACGGCGGAGGCGGCGGATCGACGGCCGACCTCACGCTCGAGCTCGGCTCGCTGCTGCCGCAGACCGGTTCGCTGTCGTTCCTCGGCCCGCCCATGGAATCCGGCGTCGGCCTCGCCGTCAAGGAGGTCAACGACGCTGCTGCAGGTATCACGATCAACCTGACGGCCGAAGACGAGGGCGACACCGACACCAAGGCCTACGAGACGTCGATCAGCAAGCTGCAGAGCGCAGGCGTCACGGCCATCGTCGGTGCCGCGGCGTCCGGCGTCTCGCGTCTGATCCTCGACGGCAACGTCAGCGCAGGCATCCTCCAGATCTCGGCCTCGAACACCGGCCCCGACTTCACCGACTGGGACGACAACGGACTCTACTTCCGCACCGCTCCCAGCGACCTGCTGCAGGGCGAGGTCCTCGGCAACCTGATCGCCGAAGACGGGCACAAGACCCTCGGCGTGATCTACCAGAACGACGCCTACGGCACCGGTCTCTTCGAGAACATCAAGTCGACGTTCGAGAACGCGGGTGGCGAGGTCGTGGCCGACGCGTCGTACAACGTCGGTGACGGTCAGTTCGACGCACAGGTCGAGACCATCAAGGCGCAGAACCCCGACGCCGTCGCGATCGTGTCGTTCGACCAGTTCAAGACGATCGCGCCGCTGCTCGTGAACGCGGGCATCTCGCCGGACAAGTTCTACCTCGTCGACGGAAACCTGTCGGACTACGGCTCTTCGCCCGACACGAACTTCCCGTTCTCGCTCGAGGGCGCACAGGGCACCAAGCCCGGCCCGGCACTCGAGGATGACTTCACCGACCGTCTGCAGGCGTACTGGACCGGCGAGGGCAACCCCGAGGTCAACGACTTCACCTACGCGGCTGAGGCGTACGACGCCGTCGTGCTCGTCTCGCTCGCGTCGCTCGCGGCCGGCTCGACCGAGGGCGCGGACATCGCAGCGAAGATGGCTGAGGTCTCGGGTGGCACCGGCGACGGAGAGAAGTGCACCAGCTTCGCCGACTGCGCCGAGATCATCAACGGAGGCGGCACGGCCGACTACGACGGATACTCGGGCGAGATCACGTTCGACGAGAACGGCGACCCGCAGGGCGCCTCGATCGGCACGTACGTGTACGACGCCGAGAACCTGATCTCCCGCACCAACTGATCACGAGCGAAGGCCCCGGATTCAGCATCCGGGGCCTTCGTCGTGTCCCGAGCATCTGCGAAGGCCACGGGGTCACCGGGCGTGGCCGACCCTCCCCGTCCCGCAGGCCCGGACTGAGACCCGGACAGAGCCGCAGACAGAGAGAAGGGGCGGGATGCCGCAGCATCCGCCCCTCTCTCTCTGTCTGCCGCCTCAGGCGGCGTCGGTGCCGAGCGTGCCGAGGTAGAGGCCGATGACCTTCGGATCGTTCAGCAGGTCGCGCCCTGTGCCCTCGTACGCGTCCTTGCCCTGGTCGAGCACGTAGCCGCGGTCGCAGATCTGCAGGCAGCGACGTGCGTTCTGCTCGACCATGATCGTGGTCACTCCCGCCTTGTTGATGTCGGAGACGCGGATGAACGCGTCGTCCTGGCGCACGGGGGAGAGGCCGGCGGAGGGCTCGTCGAGCAGCAGCACCGACGGGTCCATCATGAGCGCCCGCGACATCGCCACCATCTGGCGCTCACCGCCCGAGAGCGAGCCCGCGCGCTGCTTGAGGCGCTTGCCGAGCTCGGCGAAGATGCCGGTGACGAACTCGAGGCGCTCTGCGTAGATCTTGGGGTTCTGATAGAGCCCCATCTGCAGGTTCTCCTCGATCGAGAGCGAGGGGAAGACGTTGTTCGTCTGCGGCACGAAGGCGACGCCGCGTTTGACGAGCTTGTCTGCCTTCAACCCGACGATGCTGTCCCCGTTCAGGGTGACGTCGCCGCCGCGGATGTTGACCATGCCGAAGATCGCCTTCAGCAGGGTCGACTTGCCCGCGCCGTTGGGGCCGATGATGCCGATCAGCTCTCCTTGACGTGCGACCAGGTTCGCGCCGTTGAGGATGTTCACTCCGGGGAGGTATCCGGCGTGCACGTCCTTGAGCTCGACGACGATGTCGTCGGGTGACGGCGACGACGCTGCGGGGGTGGCGGCGCTCATGCGGTGCCCTTCTGGTCGGAATCGCGGGTGCTCGTCGCTTCGAGCTCCGCCTCGGCTTCTGCTTCGATCTGCTCGCGGAGCTTGGCGGCTGCGGCATTCTCGATCACGGGGATGCGACCGGTGACGGCACCGAGATCGAGATCCTGGTGCGCGCCGAGGTAGGCGTCGACCACCGCGGGGTCTTCCATGACCTCGTCCGGGGGTCCCTCGGCGACGATGCGACCCTCCGCCATGACCACGACCCAGTCCGCGATGTGGCGGACCATGTGCATGTCGTGCTCGACGAACAGCACGGTCATCCCGAGGCCCTTGAGATCGAGGATGTGGTCGAGCAGCGACTGCGTGAGGGCCGGGTTGACACCGGCCATCGGCTCGTCGAGCATCACCAGGGTCGGGTCGCTCATCAGAGCGCGGGCCATCTCGAGGAGCTTGCGCTGCCCGCCCGAGAGCGATGCGGCGAAGTCCTTCTCCTTGGCGTCGAGCTTGAAGCGGGCGAGCAGCTCGCGCGCCTTGCCCTCGATCTCCTGGTCCTGCTTGCGCCACAGGAACGGGAAGAGGCTCGACCAGAAGCCCTCGCCGCGCTGCCCCGGAGCCCCGAGCTTCATGTTCTCGAGCACCGTGAGGAGCGACAGCGACTTGGTCAGCTGGAACGTGCGCACCTGTCCCATGCGCGCCACCTTGAACGAGGGGACGCCCGAGAGGCTCACCCCGTCGAACGACCAGGTGCCTGCGTTGGGTTTGTCGAACCCGCACAGCAGGTTGAACAGCGTCGTCTTGCCCGCGCCGTTCGGACCGATCAGCGCGGTGATCGCGCCACGCGGGATCTCGACGTGATCGACGTCGACGGCGGTCAGGCCGCCGAAGCGTCGCTGCACGGCGTCTGCCACGAGGATCGGGTCGACCTTCGGCACGCCGGGGGCCGCGGGGCCCTTCGCGAGACCGGTGGTCTTGGGGCGTCGGATGCTCCCGGTTGCGGGCGCCGTCTCGGCGCTCTCGTCGGGGGTCAGTTCATTTGACAAAGGTCATCTCCCTCTTGTCTCCGAGGATGCCCTGAGGTCGGAAGATCACGAGCAGCATCAGGGCGATGCCGACGAAGATGAACACCAGGGTCGAGGCCTGGCTGTCGGACATCGGCAGGATTCCCGCCTTCGCCATGGACGGCAGCAGGTTGGCCATGAACGCGAACACGACCCAGAAGAGGATCGCGCCCAGCGTCGGGCCGAACACCGTGGCTGCTCCACCGAGCAGCAGGGCGGTCCACAGGAAGAACGTGAGCGAGGTCGTGTAGCTGCCGGGGACCACAGCCGACGGGAGGACGAACACGATCCCTCCGGCCGCGCCGATCACACCACCGACCACGAGCGCCTGCATCTTGTAGGCGAAGACGTTCTTGCCGAGCGAGCGCACGGCGTCCTCGTCCTCACGGATGCCCTTGAGCACGCGCCCCCACGGGCTGCGCATGAGCGACCAGACCAGCAGGATCGCGACGAGCAGCACGAGGAGTCCGAACACGCGGTTCCACAGGTCGTTCGCGCTGTAGGTCCACGGCCCGAACCCGTAGGTGCCCGGTGGGAAGGGGTTGGCGTCGCGGAACCCGCCGTTGAACTGCGCGAGACCGTCGGCCGAGTTGGTGTACTCGTCGAAGATCTGGGTGGTGAAGAGCAGCCGCACGATCTCACCGGCCGCGATCGTCGCGATGGCGAGGTAGTCGGCTCGCAGCCGCAGCGTCGGGATGCCGAGGAGGACGGCGAACAGCGCGCCGCCGAGCAGGCCGATCAGCATGCCGATCCACCAGGGGAGACCGAAGGTCAGCACCGAGATGGCGTAGCCGTAACCGCCGATGGCCATGAAGGCGGCCATACCGAAGTTGAGGAGTCCCGCGTATCCGAAGTGCACGGCCAGGCCGGTCGCCGCCAGAGCGTACGCCAGGGTGACGGGGCTGAACAGATAAGCGGCTGTGTTCGAGAAGATGCTTCCGAAGTCCATGGCGATCAGCCCAACCTTTCCCTGCGTCCCAGCAGGCCCTGCGGTCTGACGAGGAGGATCACGATGAGCACGACCAGGGCGCTCGCATACTTCAGATCCGAGGGGATCCAGAGGGTGGAGACCTCGACCGCGATGCCGACGATGAGGGAGCCGACGAGCGCGCCGAACGCGGTGCCGAGGCCGCCGAGGGTGATGGCGGCGAAGATGAGCAGCAGCATCTGCATGCCCATGTCCCACTTCACACCGGGGCGGAAGTACGCCCAGAGGATGCCGGAGATCGCCGCGAGGGTGCCGGACAGGATCCAGACGTAGCGAACGACCTTGTCGACGTCGATGCCCGACGCGGCCGCGAGCTGCGGGTTGTCGGAGATCGCCCTGGTGGCCTTGCCGATGCGGGTGCGTGTGAGGAAGAACGCGACCCCGACGATCACGACGATGCTGACGACGATTCCGATCAGGTCGATGTACGACAGCGAGATCGGACCGAACCGGAAGGGCTCGGGGCTGGCACCGGGAAGCTGGCGGGTGCCGCCGCCGATCATGTACTGGAAGGCGTAGCGCAGGGCGAGGGACAGGCCGATGCTGACGATCATCAGCTGCACGACCCCGAGCCCTCGTCTTCGCAGCGGACGCCAGATGCCGGCGTCCAGTGCCCAGCCGAAGAGGCCGCCGCCGATGACAGCCGCGATGATCCCGAGCCACAGCGGCAGATGCCAGAAGCTCGTCGTCACGAGGGCGACCAGGCCGCCCCAGGTGACCATCTCGGCGTGCGCGAAGTTCGACAGCCGGGTGGTGCCGTAGATGAGCGCGGCGCCCATCGAGGCGAGTGCGAGCAGCAGACCGAAGTTCAGACCGCCCACGAGACGCGAGAGGAGCTGATCGATGAAGGACGTCGTCATCCTCTCGCCCTCGCCGAGGAAGAGGTTGAGGATCTTGGTGCCGGTCAGACCGAACTCGACCTCGAACGACGCCGTCGTGCCGGCGATGGGCTGAGTGCCCTCCGGCAGCTGCGCCGCGTCGACGATCACACCGTCGGGGAGCGTCTCCTCGTCGACGGTGAGCGTGTAGGTGTCCTTCTCAGGCACGTACAGGCGCCACTTGCCCTCTGCGTCGGTCTCGGTCTCGCCCTCGAAGCCGCCGCCCTCGATCGTCATGACGACGCCTTCGACCGGGTCGTCGTCGAAGGTGATGACGCCGGCGAAGTAGAAGTCGGTGATCTCCTGCCCGTCGTCCGTCTCTTCGGCGGAGGCCGCTGCAGGAGGCTGCAACCACAGGAAAGCGATGGCGAGGAGCGACGCGAGCAGGATGATGACCCACCGCATTCCGCTTCGATTCGCCGAGATCGTCGGACGCACAGAACCTCCAGCCCAGTACACAGGCCATGACGGAGTTGTGCATCGGCCCTGATGTACGACGGTATGAGCGTAATGTGTCGGCTCTGTTTCAACCAAGGCACGATCTGCTCACGGTGAGAACGATCCCATCACGAAGTTGCGAATCCGGAGCGTCTCCGCGTGTCGTGCTGCGCGGGAGCGCGCGACGACCGGGAATTTCCTCAGGCTCCCGACGCTTAGAATTGGTACACCCTCGCCCCCAGATCGCGCCCGCAGGAGGACAATCCATGGACCAGCACGACCCCTTCGGCTTCGTCGGACTCACGTACGACGACGTGCTGCTCCTCCCGGGGCACACCGACGTCATCCCCAGCGAGGCCGACACCTCGTCGCGGATCACCCGCCGGATCTCGGTCGCGACACCGCTGCTGTCCAGCGCGATGGACACCGTCACCGAGTCTCGGATGGCCATCGCGATGGCACGAGAGGGCGGCATCGGCATCCTGCACCGCAACCTCTCGATCGCCGATCAGGCCGCGCACGTCGACCGCGTCAAGCGCAGCGAGTCGGGCATGATCACCGACCCGATCACGACGTCGCCGGACGCGACCGTCGAAGAGGTCGACGCGCTCTGCGCCAAGTACCGCATCTCGGGCCTTCCTGTCGTCGACGCCGACGGCCGCCTCGTCGGCATCATCACCAACCGCGACATGCGGTTCGTGTCGGGTTTCGAGCGTCAGACCACCTTCGTGAAGGACGTCATGACGTCGGAGGGCCTCGTCACCGCACCGGTGGGCGTGGCCGCAGGCGAGGTCATCGCGCTCTTCGCGCACCACCGCGTCGAGAAGCTGCCGCTCATCGACGACGACGGCAGGCTCGCCGGCCTCATCACCATCAAGGACTTCGACAAGAGCGAGAAGTACCCGCTGGCGACGAAGGACGACCAGGGGCGCCTGCGCGTCGGCGCGGCCATCGGATTCTTCGGAGACGCCTGGGAGCGCGCGGAGGCGCTGCGCGATGCCGGCGTCGACGTGCTCGTGGTCGACACGGCCAACGGCCAGTCTCAGGGCGTGATCGACCTCGTCAAGCGGCTCAAGGCCGACGAGAGCTTCGCGCACATCGATGTGATCGGCGGAAACGTCGCGACCCGCGAGGGCGCTCAGGCGCTCGTCGACGCGGGCGTCGACGCCGTCAAGGTCGGCGTCGGACCCGGCTCCATCTGCACCACCCGTGTCGTCGCGGGCGTCGGCGTGCCCCAGGTCACCGCCGTGTACGAGGCATCGCTCGCGGCACGCCCCGCCGGTGTGCCCGTGATCGCCGACGGCGGACTGCAGTACTCGGGCGACATCGCCAAGGCCCTTGTCGCCGGTGCTGACGCCGTGATGCTGGGCTCGCTGCTCGCCGGCACTGACGAATCGCCGGGCGAGATCGTGTTCCAGTCGGGCAAGCAGTTCAAGCAGTACCGCGGAATGGGCTCGCTCGGAGCGATGCAGACACGAGGCAAGCAGACCTCGTATTCCAAGGACCGCTACTTCCAGGCCGACGTGCCGAGCGACGACAAGCTCATCCCCGAGGGCATCGAGGGTCAGGTGCCGTATCGCGGTCCTGTCGGGGCCGTCGCCTACCAGCTCGTCGGCGGGCTGCGCCAGTCGATGTTCTACGTCGGTGCGCGCACCATCGAAGAGCTCAAGCAGCGCGGCAAGTTCGTGCGCATCACCGCGGCAGGGCTCAAGGAGTCGCACCCGCACGACGTGCAGATCGTGGTCGAGGCGCCGAACTACAAGCGCTGAGACAGAAGAGACAGAGGGCCGGATGCGACAGCATCCGGCCCTCTGTCGTGCTGCGCGGTCGTTGCGGTCTATTGATATGCCAGTATTTAGAGACACCCGCTCGACTTCCCCTCGAGCTCTCGGCGCGAAGGGCGCAGGGAGTGACATGCCGGACGCTGATCGGCAGGGGACTTCCCCAATGAGAGCCGCAGATATGCCCCAGGATGCTCCCCGCGTCCTCGTCGTCGATGACGACCCTGACGTCGCCCTGCTCGTGAAGACCGTGCTCGAGAGGCGGGCCGGCTGTGAGGTCGCGGTCGCGCACGACGGACAGTCTGCCGTCGAGCGACTCGAGACCTTCACCCCTGACGTCGTCGTCACCGACATCGAGATGCCCGGTCTCGACGGCCTCGAGCTGTTGGCAGAGCTGCGTCGCAATGATCCCCTGCTGCCTGTGATCGTGATGACCGCGCACGTCTCGGTCGAGTACGCGGTGTCGGCCCTGCGCGCGCAGGCCGACGAGTTCCTCACGAAGCCGCTCGACAATCTGAAGCTCGTCGAGGCCGTGCAGCGGCTGGCGACCGAGGGTCGCGCGCGACGTGAAGCCGGCCGCACCAAAGAGGTCGTGCTCGCCATCGGCGCGCACCCCGACGATGTCGAGATCGGCGTGGGCGGGATCCTCGCGGCGCACGCCCAGGCCGGCGACTCGATCACCATCCTCACCCTCTCGCGCGGTGCGCGCGGTGGAGACGCCGACAGTCGGCAGCACGAGTCGCTCGCCTCGGCCGAGATCCTCAACGCGCGCCTGTTCGTCAAAGACCTCGTGGACACCGAGATCTCCGGCGGCGGTGCCACCGTGCGGTTGATCGAGGAGGTCGTTCAGGAGGTGCAGCCGACGATCGTCTACACCCACTCGTCCAACGACCGTCACCAGGATCACCGCGCCGTGAGCGAGGCGACGATCGCCGCGACCCGCAGGGTCGGCACCGTCGCCTGCTACCAGAGCCCCTCGGCCACCATCGACTTCCGTCCGACGCGCTTCGTGCGGATCGATCAGTACATCGCTCAGAAGCTGCGCCTGCTCGAGTGCTTCGGCTCGCAGACGGCGACGCGCGACTACCTGGACCCCGACTTCGTGACGGCCACCGCTCGCTACTGGTCGCGCTTCGGCGGCGGAGCGGCCGTGGAGCCGCTCGAGGTCGTGCGCGAGACCGCCGAGTTCATCGGCGCCCACGAGCTCACTCGAAGGGAGAGCTGATGACCGCGCGCGTGCTGGTGACCGGTGCAGGAGGCCCTGCCGGCGTGGCCGTGATCCGCTCGCTCCTGCGCCGATCCGACCTCGAGGTCTTCGCGGCCGACATGGACGGCTGGGCCAGCGGCATCTACCTCGTCCCGCCGACGCACCGGCGTCTCGTGCCACCGGGGCGCGACGAGGACTTCGTCTCGACGATCGCCCGCATGGTCGAGGAGGATCGACTCGACCTCGTGATCTCCACGGTGGATGTCGAGCTCGCGGCACTCGCCGGCCGACGCGACGAGCTCGCCCCGGCAGTGCTCGCCGCGCCCTCGCAGGACACGCTCTCGGTGGCGCTCGACAAGCTGCTGCTCGCCGAGCGCTGCGAGGCGACGGGGCTCACCCCGCGCACCGAGCTCGCGGGTCCCGACGCCCGCGCGGTCGACTGGGAGTTCCCGGCCTTCGCCAAGCCTCGCCAGGGTGCGGGCAGCCGTGGCGTGCGAGTCGTCCCCGACCGCGCGGCGCTCGACGCGCTTCCCGAGGATGAGGGACTCATCGTGCAGGACTTCCTCCCCGGCGAGGAGTACTCCGTGGATGTGATCGCAGACGCCTCGGGTGCGGTGGTGGCGGCTGTGCCGCGCACCCGCGCCAGGGTCGACTCGGGTGTCGCGATCGCCGGACGCACGGTGCACGACGAAGAGCTCGAGAGCGCCGCGGCGTCGATCGCGCGTGCCATCGGACTCGTGGGCGTCGCCAACGTGCAGCTCCGGCGGGACCGCGCTGGCCGTGCCGTGCTGCTCGAGGTCAATCCGCGGTTCCCGGGTGCTCTTCCGCTCACGATCGCCGCCGGCGTCGACATCCCCTCGCTCGTCGCCGATCTGTTCCTGGGTCGTGAGATCCCGTCGAAGATCCCCTTCCGCGAGGTCGCCTCGGTGCGGTTCCTCGAGGACGTGATCCTCGACGTCGACGAGGTCCTCATCTCCGCGCACGCGGGGCACCAGGAGGAGCTGTGACTCACGCGCTGCTCCGAGGCGATCACCACGTGCATTCGACGTTCTCGGACGACGCGGTCTCGACTCTCGCCGAGAACGTCGCGGCGGCATCCGCGGCGGGGCTCGCCACCGTGCGCCTGGTCGACCATGTGCGCCGATCCACACCCTGGGTGCCCGACTATCTCGCGGCCGTGCGGTCGCTGCAGGTGCCCGACGGTCTCACCGTGCTGACCGGGGTGGAGGCGAAGATCCTCGATGCCTCGGGTGACCTCGACATCCCCGAGCTGCCCACCGGGATCGACCGCATCCTGATCGCCGATCATCAGTTCCCCGGCGTCGACGGACCGCTCGGTCCGAGCGTCGTCCGAGAGCGGATCGAGGGCGGCTGGGCTCCGGAGGACGCGCTCGATCAGCTGGTCTCCGCGCTGATCTCGGCCATGCGCCGCCACCCGGGGAACCAGCTGGCGCACTGCTTCTCGATCCTGCCCAAGATCGGTCTCTCCGAGAACGACCTCGGTGCCGATCGCATCGCGGCCTGGGCGAAGACGGCGGCCGAGACCGACACGATCGTCGAGGTGAACGAGAAGTGGGGGTGCCCCGGTATCCCGCTTCTCGACGCACTGCACGGCGCCGGCGCCGAGATCGTCGCGTCGACCGACAGCCATGTGGCCTCCGATGTCGGACGCTATTCGCGCGTGGTGGAGATCCTCGACGGATGGAGGGCTCGCTGATGCCCGAGCTGAACTGGGTCGAGACCGTCGTCGTCGTGTTCCTGCTCCTCTGCGTGCTGGTCGGAACGCTGCCTGTCATCAACACGGGCCTGCAGTTCCTCGTGCTCCCGATCCATGCCTTCCGCAACCACTACGGCAAGGCAGCTCCGCACCACCCCCGCATCGCCGTGCTGATCCCCGCCTGGAACGAGGGGCTCGTGCTCGGGCAGGCGATCGAACGCCTCACGCAGCTGGAGTACCCGGCCGACCGGCTGCGGATCTTCGTCATCGACGATGCGTCGACCGATGACACCCCGGAGGTGGTCGCGGCGAAGGCTGCGGCGTACCCCGGACGCGTCGTGCACCTGCGTCGCGACAAGGGCGGCGAGGGCAAGGCGCACACGCTGAATCACGGGCTCGACATCGTGCTCGCGGACGAGTGGACCGAAGCGGTCCTGATCATGGACGCCGACGTGATCTTTGCGCGGGACTCGCTGCGGAAGATGAGCCGGCACCTGGCCGACGAGAAGGTCGGGGCCGTCACGGCCTACATCGCCGAGGGCAGCCGCGACCGCAACTACCTCACCCGGTTCATCGCGATCGAGTATGTCATCGGACAGCTCTCGGCCCGGCGCACCCAGAACGTCGGGGGAGCGATCGCGTGCCTGGCCGGCGGCGCGCAGCTGCATTCGCGGGCGAACCTCGAAGCCATCGGCGGTCGGATCCCGACCGGCACGCTCGCCGAAGACACGATGACGACGTTCGAGGGTCAGCTGGCGGGGCGCCGTATGGTCTTCGAGCCCCACGCGGTCGTGCTCGCCGAGGAGCCCCGCACCATCGACAGCCTCTGGAAGCAGCGCCTGCGGTGGGCGAGAGGCAACGTGCAGCTGACCTCGATCTACCGCCATCTCTGGTTCCGACCCAGCCGCGTGCACAACCTGGGCAGCTTCGCGTTCGGTCTCGCGTGGTTCACCATCCTGCTGCTGCCGGCGTTCATGATCCTCGCCGCCACGGCGCTGCTCGTGCTGCTCGTCCTGCACAGCGACATCGCCGAGTTCGTCTTCCGGTTCATGTGGATCTCCGCAGCCTGCATCTATCTGTACTCGATGCTCTACGCGGTGCAGCTCGACGGGCGGATCGGCCGTCAATCCTGGCGCGAGGCGCTGATGTTCCCCGGACTCGGGGCTCTCATCCTGATGGCGATCGCGCTGTTCCCCTGGCTGTTCGAGGCGGGGCTGAGCGACCTCGGAATCGCCGTCACGGATGAGACCCGGTTCACCTGGGCGGTCATCTTCTATCTCTGGGGGCCGATCTCGATGCTCGGCATCTGGCTCGCACGCGCGGTGGAACGACTGCCGGGCGGCCGCTTCTTCGCCGGCCTCCTGCTCTACGTCTGCGGGTATGGGTCGCTTCTGTGCGCCATCACCGTGGATTCGTACATCAAAGAGTGGCGCCACGCCGACGCCGCATGGATCAAGACCGAGAAGATCGGACGGGTCGACTCATGACCGAAGCACCTTCGAGAAGCGCCGAGGAGGAGGAGATCGCCGCCGACGCCCGTCGCGAGAAGCTCCTGATCCCGCAGGCGCTCCTCGCCCTGGGCATCGTCGTCGTCATCGTGATCGTGCGAGAGCTGTTCCTGCGATGACCGCGCGGCCGCTGGCCCTCGTGGTCGAGGACAGCGCAGACCAGACGGCGCTGCTGAAGCGCTACCTCGACCGCGAGGGGTTCGACGTGTTCGCAGCGGCGGATGCCGAGACGGCGATCGCTGCGTTCGCGACGATCTCTCCGGCCGTCACGGTGCTCGACCTGCTGCTCCCCGGCATCAGCGGGACGGAGCTGGCGCGTCTCATCAAGACCCGCTTCCCCGACTGCTTCCTCATCGTGAGCTCGGTGCTCGACGTCGCGGACTACCCCGACGCCGATGCCGCGCTTCCCAAGCCGATCATCGGTGCGGATCTGCGAGCGCTCCTGCGAGAAGCGACACGATGACTCCGACCAGCACCGTGCAGCAGTCGATGGAGCGCAGCTGGCGCCGCTACTTCGACAACCCGACGCCGCTGATGAAGCAGGGGCCGACGGCGATCGCGGTCGCCATCGCGGCCGTGCTCATGTGGACCGTCCCGGGGATCCCGGTGACGGACACAGCAGTCGCGATCTTCGGGCTCGTCACCATCGCCGCCGTCACAGCGCTTGCGGCCGTGCTCTCGGTGCGAGGTGTGTACGAGGGCTGGATCGTGATGCTCATCCCGATGATCGACATCGTCGCACTGGGAGCCATCCGGACCGGCACCGGAGGGCCGGCATCGCTCTTCTCCTCCTTCGTCCTCCTCCCCGTGGTCTGGATCGCCGCCGCTCCCGGTCGCAGGCAGGTCCTCATCGTGGGGGTCCTCTCGTCGATCGCCCTGGTCATGCCGAACCTCATCGACCCGCCGGAGGCCCCGGCCGATTGGCTGCGCGGTGTGATCGGTCCGCTGGTCTTCGCGACGGTGGGGGCCATCGTCAACGAGCTGTCGCGCCAGCAGCGTCTTCGCACCACCCAGGCCGAGGCCCACGTCGTCGAGCGCACGGCGGCCCTGGCGGCCAACGAGGAGATCCTCGAGCAGCTGAAGTCGAGCGAGCAGCAGTACCGCGCGCTCTCCGAGTCCTTCACGAGCCTGTGGAACTCGATCACCGGACAGGCCGTCATCGCCACCGACAACCACGGAACCATCACGGCCTGGAATCCGGGCGCTGTGCGGCTGCTCGGCATGGAGGTGCCCGACGCGCTCGCCGCGGTGCAGATCGACCGGTTCTTCCCCTCGCACGCGCTCGCCCCGTTCGTCCCCGAGCATGGGCCGACGCCGGGCGATGAGCTCCACCCCGGGCTGCGCGCACTCTTCGACGATGCTGACGCCGGGCTGCCGGTGGATTCGCACATCGACGTGGCGAGGGAGGGCGGGTCGACGGTCCCCGCCCGTGTCACCGTCACCCCCTATCAGGACTCCGACGGTTCGCGACATGGCTACCTGCTGGTGATCACGGACGAGACCCGGGCGGTCGAGGTCGCACGCATGAAGGACGAGTTCGTCGGGATGATCTCGCACGAGCTGCGCACACCGCTGAGCGCGATCATCGGATTCCTCGACCTCCTGCAGAACGATCCGGCCCAGCCGCTCACGTCGGATCAGCAGGAGTTCGTCGACATCATCGAGCGCAACGCGCAGCGGCTGCTGAATCTCGTCGGCGACCTGCTCTTCACCGCCCAGGTCGAGTCCGGTCGCTTCCCGCTCGAACGCCGAGAAGCCGACGTCGCCGAGCTGGTGCGCAGCGCCGTCGCGTCTTCGGGGCCGCACGCGCAGCGGCAGGGCATCGAGATCCTCGCCGAGGTCCCGACGAGTCCGGTGCTGATGACCGTGGATTCGGGACGTATCGGGCAGGCCCTCGACAATCTGCTGTCGAACGCGATCAAGTTCACCGCGGCGGGAGGGCGGGTGACCGCGAGCCTGCGCGAGGTCGACGGAGCCGTCGAGCTCGCGGTGCGCGACACCGGCGTGGGGATCCCCGAAGACGAGCAGGGCATGCTGTTCACCCGGTTCTTCCGCGCGTCGACCGCGACCCGGAACGCGGTGCCCGGCGTCGGGCTGGGGCTCACGATCACTCGGGCGATCGTGCTCGCCCACGGCGGCTCGATGGATGTGACGAGCAGGGAGGGCGTCGGCACCGAGTTCCGGATGCTTCTCCCGGTGGCGCCCCGCACCGAGGCGATCCAGGTGGTCGGCCGTCGCTCCTGACCCGCCGTCGGCTCCGGCAGCTGATAGCCTGGTCGGCTCGCCATGCGGGCGGAAGGACGGCCACGCACGGTGGGATACATAGATGTTGCAGGGGTCTCGCTGACCCTTCCTGACGGCAGACCGCTGTTGGACGAGACGACGTTCCGCGTCGGAGCCGGTTCGACGAGCGCGCTCATCGGACCCAACGGGGCAGGCAAGACGACGCTGCTCCGCATCATCCGAGGCGATCAGGCCGCAGACGCCGGGGTCGTGACGATCGACGGCGGGCTCGGTGTGATGGATCAGTTCGTCGGCCACGGCGAGGCCGGCCAGACCGTTCACGAGCTGCTCGTGAGAGTGGCGCCTCGGCGCATCCGTCAGGCGGCGGTGGCTCTCGAGGCGGCGGAGGACGCGCTGATCGAACGGGATGAGCACGACACCCAGATGGCCTACGCGACGGCGATCGCGGAGTACGCGGACGCCGGCGGGTACGAGCACGAGACCGTGTGGGACCAGTGCACGGTCGCCGCTCTCGGCGTGCCCCACGAGCGTGCGCGGTTCCGTGACCTCACGACGCTGTCGGGCGGCGAGCAGAAGCGGCTCGCTCTGGAGGCGCTGCTGCGCGGACCGGACGAGGTGCTGCTGCTCGACGAGCCCGACAACTACCTCGACGTGCCCACGAAGCGCTGGCTCGAGGAGCAGCTGAGACAGACGCCGAAGACCGTGCTGCTCGTCTCGCACGATCGGGAGCTGCTGGCGCGTGCGGTCGACCGCCTGATCACTATCGAACCCGGCGGTGCCGGCGCCTCGGCATGGGTGCACGGTGGCGGGTTCGCAACCTACCACCAGGCGCGCAGCGACCGCATGGACAGGCTCGACGAGCTCCGCCGTCGGTGGGACGAGCAGCATGAGAAGCTGCGCACCCTCGTCGCGAACCTCAAGGTCAAGGCATCGGCGAACGACGGGTTCGCGTCGCGGTATCAGGCGGCACAGACCCGCCTGCGCAAGTTCGAGGAGGCGGGTCCGCCGGAGGAGCGGCCGCCGGCTCAGGACTTCGACATGCGACTGCGCGGAGCACGCACCGGCAAACGCGCGGTGGTCGCGCAGCGGCTCGAGCTCAGCGGCCTGATGCGGCCGTTCGATGCCGAGGTCTGGTACGGCGATCGGGTGGCCGTGCTCGGGTCGAACGGCTCGGGCAAGTCGCACTTCCTCCGCCTGCTCGCGCGCGGAGGCAGCGACCCGGATCCGTCACTGGGCCACGTGACATCCACGGGGGAGCAGCTGGCTCCCGTCGATCACAGCGGGCGGGCCACGCTCGGCGCGCGCGTCGTGCCGGGGCTGTTCGCCCAGACGCATGCGCATCCGGAATTCGTCGGCCGCACTCTGCTCGAGATCCTGCACAGAGGCGACGAGCGGCGGGCGGGGATGCCGAGGGACGCAGCCAGCTCGGCGCTCGACCGGTACGGGCTCGTCCGCCAGGCGCAGCAGGACTTCGAATCGCTCTCCGGCGGACAGCAGGCGCGCTTCCAGGTGCTGCTGCTCGAGCTCTCCGGCGCGACGCTGCTGCTGCTCGACGAGCCGACGGACAACCTCGACATCGATTCGGCGGAGGCCCTTGAAGACGCCCTGCAGCGCTTCGAGGGAACCGTGCTCGCGGTCACCCACGATCGCTGGTTCGCGCGCTCGTTCGACCGGTTCCTCGTGTTCGGGTCAGACGGAGAGGTGTACGAGTCCGACGCTCCGGTGTGGGATGAGCGTCGGGTGGCGCGGGCGCGCTGAGTCAGGACAGGCGGAAGGGCGCAGCCGCGAGTGCCGTCGGGTCCAGCGCCAGGTCTGCGAGCGTCGCGCCGACCCCCGGTGCGAACTTGAACCCGTGACCCGAGAAGCCTGCACCCACCACGATCCGTCCGCGCCGATCGAGCACGAAGGCGCTGTCATCCGTCGAGGTGTAGGTGCAGCTGACGGGAACGGCGGATGCCGGGTCGAGACCCGGCATCCACTCGCGCACGTAGTCCGCGAGAGCCCCCGCGTGCGTGACCGCGTGCGGACGGGCATCGGGGTCGACGACGTCGCCCACGCGGTGGAAGCCGACCTTGACGCCCTCGCCGGGCGTCGGCATGCCGTAGACCGTCGCCGGGTGGAGGTCGGGGTCGACGTAGTGATTGAACGACGGCCACACGTCGTCCCCTCTGGGGCGGAAGTGCGCGGGGAACTCCTCGGTGACCTCCAGCCGAGGCAGGCGGATGCCGGGCAGCATCCGCTCTGTCCAGGCGCCGACCGTGACGACGGCGACGTCTGCCCGCATCCGCTCTTCGGACAGCATGATGTCGACGCCCTCGTCGGTCTCCTCGATGCGCGCCACCGGGGTCTCCCAGCGCACCTCGCCTCCCGCGGCCACGATGCGTCGTTCGAGTTCACCCAGCGCGGCGGATGCACGGGCGACACCGGCATCGCGGGAGAACAGCACATCATCGCCGAAGCGCATGCCCGACCAGCGAGACGATGCCTCGCCGGCCGTCAGCGTCTCGGCGTGGATGCCGCGATCGATCAGACGCCGCTCGATCACGGCGACGTCGACATCGCCGTGGGTCACGAGGCCATGGAGGCGCAGCAGCGGCTCGCCGTCGACCTGCCCCAGGGCATTCCACCCCTCACGCGCGCGCACGAGCAGGTCGAGGTAGTACTCTTCGTCGTAGGCGTTGTTGAAGTTGCGTGTCGCGCCGTGCGAGGCCCCCTGGTGGTGTCCGCGGGCGAAACGGTCGAACACGACAGGCTTCAGCCCTCGCCGGGCGAGCTCCCACGCGGTCGCGAGGCCCATCACGCCGCCGCCGATGACGGCGACCTCCATCGAATCCGACATATTGCCTCCCGAGCTCCTTCTCAGTCTCCCAGCCGTCGGTGTCATCGCGTGCGCCCGGTAGTCTGGAGTGGTGACCATGGAGATCGAGCTCGGCCGAGGCAAGCGTGCGCGTCGCGCGTACACGTTCGACGACATCGCGGTGGTGCCCTCGAGGCGCACCCGCAACCCGGAGGACGTGTCGACGGCCTGGACCATCGACGCCTTCGGATTCGGCATCCCGGTGCTCGGCGCCCCGATGGACTCCGTCGTGAGCCCGCAGACGGCGATCATGCTCGGGCAGCTCGGCGGACTCGGCGTCCTCGACCTCGAGGGCCTGTGGACCCGCTACGAGAACCCCGAGCCGCTTCTCGCCGAGATCGCCGCCCTCGACGAGGGCGAGGCGACCGCGCGCATGCAGCAGCTCTACTCCGAGCCGATCAAGCCGGCGCTCATCACGCAGCGCCTCGCCGAGATCCGCGAGGCCGGCGTGACCGTCGCCGGATCCCTGACCCCGCAGCGCACGCAGGAGTTCTACGACACCGTCGCTGCGGCCGGCGTCGACCTGTTCGTCATCCGCGGCACCACGGTGTCGGCCGAGCACGTCTCGAGCGTCGACGAACCGCTGAACCTCAAGAAGTTCATCTACGACCTCGACGTGCCCGTCATCGTCGGCGGAGCCGCCACCTACACCGCGGCACTGCACCTCATGCGCACGGGCGCGGCCGGCGTCCTCGTCGGATTCGGCGGGGGAGCGGCATCGACCACCCGGGCCACGCTCGGCATCCATGCCCCGATGGCCACGGCCGTCTCGGACGTCGCCGCCGCCCGTCGTGACTACCTCGACGAGTCCGGCGGACGCTACGTGCACGTGATCGCAGACGGCGGCGTCGGCACCTCCGGCGACATCGTCAAGGCGCTCGCGATGGGCGCCGACGCGGTCATGCTCGGCGTCGCGCTCGCCCGCGCCACGGACGCACCGGGTCGCGGCTTCCACTGGGGTCCCGAAGCGCACCACCCCAAGCTCCCGCGCGGCCGCCGCGTCGAGGTCGGCGGCATCGGCACGCTCGAGGAGATCCTCTACGGTCCTGCCCCCGTCGCCGACGGCACGTCGAACCTGATCGGGGCGCTGCGCAAGTCGATGGCCACCACCGGATACTCCGACCTCAAGGAGTTCCAGCGGGTCGAGGTCGTCCTCGCGCCCTACGAGGCCTGAGCCACGCACGACGCTGTGACTTCTGCTGCTCTGTTCCCGCCGACCCTCCGAGAGGTCATGCTCCGGGGACGCTGGATCGGGATGCTCGTGCTGTGCCTGGTCGTCGCCGGCGTGTTCGCGTGGCTCGGCCAATGGCAGCTCGAACGTGCCATCGAGACCGATCCGCCGCCCGCCGGAGCGACCGAGCAGGTGCGGCCGCTGACCGATGTCGTCGAGCCGGGGCAGTATCTGCCGGAGCCGCTCGTCGGGCAGAAGGTCGAGACGACCGGAACGTGGATCCCCGATGACTTCCTCATCGTGTCGAGCCGATTCAACGACGATGTCGAAGGCTATTGGGTGACCGGTCAGCTGCGAGTCGCGGAGCGCACGTCGATAGCGGTCGCGATCGGCTGGACCGCCGACCGTGCGGTCGCCGATGCGGCCGTGGCGGAGCTGAACGAGGGCGACGCAGAAGCATCGATCGTCGGACGCGTCATCTCGGACGAGGGCCCCTCCCTGCCACCGAAGGACGATCCGCAGCGCATGGACCGGATGTCGACCGCGGCGCTCCTCAGCCACTGGCACGACGTCGACGACCTGGATGTCTATCGGCCGTACTTGGCCTCCGTCACGGCGACGGCGGGTCTCACCGACATCTCGTCACCGGCGCCCGACGAGCAGTCGCCGGTGAACTGGCTGAACATCTTCTACGCGGCGGAATGGGCGATCTTCGCCGGGTTCGCGTTCTACCTCTGGTACCGACTCGCGAAGGACCAGTGGGAGCGCGAGGTCGAGGAGTTCGAGGACGCAGCCGCCGGCACCGGCGGGACGGCCTGAGTCACCGCGCATTCGCGCGATCGGCCGCGCGCATCTGAGCGCTTCTCCACGCGATATTCCACCTTCGTCAGGGGCCTTTTGGGACGTTCGGTGAGGGCTTGGTTACCAATCGGAAAACTCCGTTGAGGATGTCCGAAGGCGTCCGTATGCTCGCTCACATGTGCGTCGGCTGAGAGCTCGCACAGACGCGGTTTCACGAGAGCCGTCGCCAGACCATACCCGAGGAGACAACACAGATGATGTCCGCTCCCGACGCCGCGAACCAGCAGGTTCCCGGGTCAGATCGCAGAAGTCGGGGGCGTCTCGGCGTCCTCGCCGCCACCTGCGTCGCAGCTCTCGGCGCCAGCGCCCTGATCGCCGCGCCAGCCTCCGCAGACGTCTCAGGGACGGGGGTGGTGATCAACGAGGCGTACCTCTCCGGAGGCAGCGCCGGTGCGGCGTTCACGAACAAGTTCATCGAGCTCTACAACCCCACGGCCGCGCCCGTCACCCTCGACGGGCTCTCGCTGCAGTACCGATCTGCGACGGGAACGGGAGGCTCCAACGGAGTCGCACCGCTGACCGGCGTCATCCCCGCCGGGGGCCACTATCTCGTGCAGGCAGGCAGCAACGGAGCCAACGGCGCCGCCCTCCCCACGGCCGATGCCGTGAGCACCCTCAACCCGAGCGGCACGAACGGCACGCTCGCACTGGTCGAGGGCACGGCGGCGGTCACGCTGACCCCCGGCTCGGTCACCGGGGTCGACGGCGTCATCGACGTGCTCGGCTACGGCACCTCGAACACCTTCGAGACCGCAGCGGCGACGCCGCCCACGGGCAACACCGACGTGAAGTCGCTCAACCGCACCGGAGGCAAGGACACCGACGACAACAAGGCCGACTTCAGCCTGTCGCCGACCATCACGCCGCAGAACGCCGGCACGGTTCCCGATCCCGACCCCGAGCCCGAACCCGAGCCCGCCGAGGTGTCCATCGCCGACGTGCAGGGCACGACCGACGTCTCGCCGCTGAACGGCCAGACCGTCACGGTCGAGGGCGTCGTCACGGCCGACTACCGGACGGGCGGCTACAAGGGCATCGTCATCCAGACCGAGGGATCCGGCGGAGCGACCGACGCCACGCCGGGAGCATCGGACGGCGTCTTCGTCTTCCTCAACGCGCTCGCGCCCACGCTCGCTATCGGCGACCTCGTCTCGATCACCGGCTCGGTCAGCGAGTACTTCGGCCAGACCCAGATCAACCCGGCTGCGCTGTCAGGCATCTCGGTGGTGCAGGCAGCGGCCGGTGTTCCCGAGGCCACGCCTCTGCCAGACATCACCGTCGGCACCGATCGCGAGCAGTACGAGAACATGTACGTGGCGCCCGCGGGCACCTACCGCCTCGCGTCCAGCCACCAGCTCTACAACTTCGGCACGCTCTGGCTGAACGCCGGAGCCGACCTGAACGTCAAGAGCACCGAGACCGTGCGTCCCGGCGCCGAGGCTTCCGCGATCGCGGCGGCGAATCGGGCCAACCGCATCCTGCTCGACGACGGATGGTCGATCCAGGTCTCGAACAGCGGGCACCCGAACGACCAGCCGTACTTCACGAAGGACGTCGTCGTCCGCAACGGCGACACCGTCGACTTCAGCGACAGCGGATATGTGCTCCAGTACGGTTTCGACGACTGGCGTCTGCAGCCGGTCGTGCCGATCGACAGCACGTCGTCGGCCGACCTGAAGGCGGGCTTCGAGGCGACGAACCCCCGCACCGACACGGCACCGACCGTGGGCGGCGACGTGCAGGTCGCGTCGTTCAACGTGTTCAACTACTTCACGACGCTCAAGAGCGAGAACTCGAACGCTCGGGGCGCGGCGAACGCGGCCCAGTTCGACATCCAGAAGTCCAAGATCGTCGCGGCCATCAACGGGCTGGACGCAGAGATCGTCTCTCTCATGGAGATCGAGAACTCGATCAAGCTCGGCGGCTCGCTCGACGAGGCGCTCGCCGATCTGGTCGACGGACTCAACGATGCTCTGGGCAGCGAGGAGTGGGATTACGTCCGCACCCCCGACGAGCTGAACGACTCGGCGACCACGGACTTCATCACCAGCGCGATCATCTACAAGAAGGACGACGTCAGCACCGTGGGTGAGAGCCTCACTGTCACGGACGAGACGGTGTGGGGCAACGCCCGCGAGCCGATCGCGCAGGCCTTCGACATCGACGGCCGTGTGGTCACCGTGGTCGCGAACCACTTCAAGTCGAAGTCGGCGCCCGAGGGCGGGGGCGCAGAGCCCGCAGACGGACAGGGCTTCTTCAACGCCGACCGCGTGAAGCAGGCGAACTCGCTCAAGGGGTTCACCACGGAGATCGAGGAGACCACAGGAAGCAGCGACATCCTGCTCATCGGCGACTTCAACGCCTACGCGAAGGAAGACCCGATCGAGGTCTTCACGAGCGAGGGCTGGAGCGATGTCGCGCGCGAGAAGGCACCAGACGAGCACACCTACTCGTTCGACGGTGAGCTCGGCTCGCTCGACCACGTGCTCGCATCGCCGTCGCTGGCAGCGTCGATCACGGGCGCGGGGGTGTGGAGCATCAACTCTCCGGAGTGGAGCGATCGCGGCTACGCGTTCGGTGCCACCGAGGCGGGCACGCCGTTCCGCTCCAGCGACCACGACCCGATCATCGTCGGCGTCTCCTCGGAGATCCCGCCGGTGAGCATCGACGTCGTCACGATCAACGACTTCCACGGTCGGATCGAAGCCGACGGTGCTGCCGCCGGTGCCGCGGTGGTCGCGGGCGCCGTCAAGCAGTTCCGTGAGGAGAACCCGAACACGATCTTCGCCGGAGCCGGCGACCTGATCGGCGCGTCGACGTTCACCTCGTTCATCAACGACGACAACCCGACGATCGACGCGCTCAACGCTGCAGGTCTCGACGTCAGCGCGGCGGGCAACCACGAGTTCGACCAGGGCTGGGAGGACCTGCGCGACCGTGTGCAGGACCGCGCGGACTGGGAGTACATCTCATCGAACGTGTTCGTGACGGAGACCGGCGAGCCCGCGCTCGCCCCGGCCTGGGTCAAGGAACTCGACGGCGTACGCGTCGGTTTCGTCGGGGCTGTCACGGAGGACCTCGACTCGCTCGTCTCCCCCGAGGGCATCGCCGATCTCGAGGTGCGCAGCATCGTCGACTCGGTGAACGCCGTGGCCGACGACCTGCGTGACGGGGATTCCTCCAACGGTGAGGCGGATGTCGTCATCCTCCTCGTCCACGAGGGCGCGTCCAGCGTCGAACTGTCGAGCATCACTCCGGATTCGCCTCTGGGCGAGATCGTCTACGGGGTCGATGAGGATGTCGACGCGATCGTGTCGGCGCACACCCACCTCGCGTACAACCACGTCATCGACGGTCGTCCCGTCGTCTCGGCCGGTCAGTACGGCGAGAACCTGGGGCTCATGAACCTCCAGGTCGACCCGAAGACGAAGGACCTGATCTCGATCACGAACGAGATCAAGCCCCTCACCGCAGCCGGCCAGCCGCTCTACCCAGCGGTTCCGGAGGTCGCCGACATCGTGGCGAAGGCGAAGGCCGAGGCGGATGTGCTCGGTGCGGTGAAGGTCGGAGACATCACGGCCGACTTCAACCGGGCTCGCCAGACGAACGGCTCGGAGAACCGCGGTGGCGAGTCCACCATCGGCAACTTCGTCGCCGACGTGCAGAAGTGGTCCACCGGTGCGGACATCGCGCTGATGAACCCGGGTGGCATCCGTGCGAACCTGACTTACGCGTCGTCGAATGCGAGCGACCCGAATGGCAACGTCACCTACCGCGAGGCGGCGACGGTGCAGCCGTTCGCCAACACGCTGGTGACGTTGACGCTCACCGGTGTGCAGCTGAAGGGCGTCCTCGAGGAGCAATGGCAGCCCGCAGGGTCGGCCCGTCCGTTCCTCAAGCTCGGCGTCTCGGAGGGGCTCGTCTACACGTACGACCCGGCCGCGGCCCAGGGCTCGCGCGTCACGTCGATCACCCTCAACGGAACCGCGATCGACCCGGCGGCGAACTACACGGTCGCAGCCAACTCGTTCCTCGCCGCGGGTGGAGACAACTTCTTCACCTTCAGGGAGGGGACGGGCAAGCGCGACACCGGCAAGATCGATCTGCAGTCGATGGTCGACTGGTTCGACGCGAACAAGACGGCGACGCCCGATCTCGCGCAGCGTGCGGTGGGTGTCTCGGTCAGCGCGCCGGATGCCGACGGCTACAGCGCCGGCGACCAGGTGACCGTCGCACTCTCGTCGCTGGCGTTCAGCGCGGGGGAGCAGGCGCCGGGTGAGGTGACTCTGTCGCTCGGCGGCACTCAGCTCGCCTCGGGTGCAGTCGACCCGACCATCGTCGACACGACCGACGAGGTGGGGCGCGCGTCGCTCAGCTTCGCGGTTCCCTCGGGCGTCTTCGGAGAGCAGCTGCTCACCGTGGCCGTCGCAGGTACGGGGACGACCGTGCAGGTGCCGTTCACGATCGCGGGTGAGGAGCCGGTCGAGTTCGCCGGCTCCATCGACCTCGGATCCTCGAAGGTGGCCGCCGGCAAGAAGCTGAAGATCACCGGTGAGGGCTACGAGCCCGGCGAGACCGTGACCGTCGAGCTGCGACCGAAGAAGGGCTCGGCCGTCGAGGTCGGCACCGTCCAGGTCAGGGCCGATGGCACCTTCTCGACGTCCGTGACAGTGCCGAAGAGCACTCAGCCCGGCAAGTACACGGTCGCCGTGTCGCAGGCGGACGGCGACGAGGCGACAGCCACGGTCACCGTCAACCGTGCGGGCGGCATCATCGGTGGCATCATCGACTGGCTGTGGGATCTCATCAACGGCTGGTTCTGACCTCGACGGGCGGCATGCCCGCCTGACACACAAGAAGGCCGTCGGGAGCGATCCCGGCGGCCTTCGTCGTGCGTGGGCGCGGTCGCCGTTCAGGCGGAGATGACCTCGACCTCGGCCTGCGCGAGGGCGGTCGCGAACGCCGATTCCGGGGGAGTGTCCGTCACCAGGTAGTCCGCGCGGTCCAGAGTCGTCACCTGGGCGAACAGCCGCCGCCCGAACTTCGACGAGTCCGCGAGGATCGCGGTGCGATCCGCGCGCTGGATCATCTCGGCCATCATGTTCGCGTCGCCCATGTTCGACGTCGAGAAGCCGGCCTCGTCGATGGCGCCGACGGCGATCAGTGCCAGATCGCAGCGGATGTCCACCTCGGGTCCCCCCGGGGTCATCATGAACGTGACGGGTCCGGTGGTGGCCTGGGTGATCGCTCGCACAGCGCCGCCGAACACGTAGAGGTCGCGGAAGGCGGAAGGGGAGATCTCGGCAGGGATCCGCAGGTTGTTCGTCGCGATCGTGAGATCCCGATGGTTGCGGAGCGCCCGTGCGAGTGCCAGGGTGGTCGTGCCGGCGTTGAGCATCACGACTGCTCCATCGTCGATGAGTCCCGCGGCGAGGCGCGCGATCGTCTCCTTCTCCTCGGTCTGCATCCGCAGGCGGACGTCGAGCGCCCGGTCTTTCAGCTGCCCCTCCGCGCTGACAGCTCCTCCGTGTGTGCGGATGACGACGCCTTCACGGTCGAGCTGGTCGAGATCGCGGCGAATCGTGTCGATGGAGACGTGGAAATGTTCGGCGAGGCCGCCGACGGTCACCTCTCCCACCTGCTCGACATACGAGGCGAGATCCGCCTTCCGACCCGCCGGAAGGCGGCGCTTGGGCGACGGTGCGGTTGCTTCCATGCACCCATCTCTAGCACATACGAGCGGGAAATTCGGCAGAGTTCAGCAGAAAACTGCAGATTCGTTGCGGCGCGGATCGTGTCCGCAGCCCGCACTGTGACGGCGATTCGGGAACGAATCTGTGATTACATCCACCGAATAGTGCAAAGAAGTGCTTGCGTTCCGGCAAATGAACGCATAACATTGCTCAAAACCGCATGAACAAGCATCGAAGCGCGTGTGCGGCACGATCTCGAAGAGGAGAAGTGATGATCACAGTGGGACGAGGGCGACGCATTCTCAAGCTCGCCGGCGCCGCGACAGCAGCCGTGACAGTCCTGGCCGTGGCTGGGTGCGCGGCAGGCGACAGCGGAACCGACGGCGGGGGCGGAGACGTCACGATCGAATTCGCGCAGTGGTGGGAGCCGGAGCTCCCCGACGGCGAGTTCCGAGCGCTCATCGACGAGTTCGAAGACGCGAACCCCGGTATCACGGTCGAGCTCGTGAGCGGACCGTACGCATCGACCAAGGAGCAGCTCTTCGCCGGCGCGGCATCCGGCACCATGCCCGACGTCGTCGGCCTCGACGGCGCATGGGTCAACGACTTCGCGTCGCAGGGCGTCATCGCCGACCTGACCGCCCTCATGGAGGAGAACGACTACGACGACAGCGAGCTGGCGAGTCAGATCCAGGTCGACGGCAGCACCTACATGATCCCCGTCGTGAACTTCGTCTACCCGATGTTCACGAACGACACCCTGCTCGCCGACGCGGGCGTCACTGCTCCACCCACCACCCGTACGGAGTTCGCGGACGCAGCCTCGAAGGTCTCGGCCCTCGGTGGCGACGTCTCGGGTTGGGTCCTCCCGCTCTCGTTGGAGGCTCCGAACGGCGTGCAGAACGACGTCATGTCGTGGGTCTGGGCCTCTGGCGGCTCGATGCTCAAGGACGGCCAGCCCGATCTGACGAACGACGACGTGACCTCGGCGGTCGATTTCATCGGCGGCATGTGGGACGACGGCTCGATCGCCTCGGGCTCCTTCACGATGAAGGAGCAGGACAAGGTCGAGGAGTTCACGAACGGCCGCGTCGGAATGATGATCGACTCGCTGGCGCACATCAACCTGATCCGCGAGACCAACCCCGATCTGCAGTTCTCGATCTCGGCGCTTCCGGCTGAAGACGGATACGACGGCGAGCGGGGCATCCCGTACGCATCCTGGGGCATCGGCGTGGCCGAGAACTCGGAGCACAAGGACGCCGCGTTCAAGCTGGTCGAGTTCCTCATGAGCGAGCAGACCAACTCCGAGCTCTCGACGATGGCCAAGGCCTTCCCCGGCAACTCGAAGTCGGTCCCCGACTTCGTGAACGACGACGAGCTGTTCAAGCAGGCGTTCGACATCTACCAGGCGGGCTACCCGGCGAACGAGTTCACCGGACTCCCCGTCGCCGAAGAGCTGATGCGTCTGCTCGGTGAGCAGCTGCAGTCGGCCTTCGACGGGCAGCAGTCGATCGACGACGCGCTCAAGACCGCGCAAGGGGCCTGGGAAGCGGAGTTCTGATCCTCCGCCTCCCCACCTGAACGGGGTGCCGCATCGCGACGAGTCCGGTGCGGCACCCGACCAACCAAGGAGCACCGGTTCCCATGAGCCTGAAGATGTCAGACGACACCGAGGTGATCGTCACAGGGGTCGCGCTGTCGCGGCGACGCCGACAGCTGCGCAAGACCACGGAGTCGTACGGATTCCTCTCGCCGACGATCATCCTGCTGTTCGTGCTGATGATCATCCCGATCGTGATGGTGATCGGGTACTCGTTCCAGGACAACGTGATCCTGAACAAGTCGCCGGAGTTCGTCGGAATCCAGAACTATGTCGAGATCCTCTCGGATCCCGGTTTCTGGAAGGCGACGGGCAACACCATCCTCTTCACGGTGGCAAGCGTCGCAGCGCACCTCGTGCTGGGTCTCGCGTTCGCGATGATGCTCAACAGCCCCCTGCTCGGTCGGTTCTCGCGTTCGCTCTTCCGGGCTCTCTACGTCTTGCCGTGGCTCTTCACCGTCGCGGTGATCGCCGTGCTCTGGCGCATGCTCCTCGCCCCGAACGGCGTGGTCAACTTCCTGCTCAACACCGACATCGAGTGGCTCGCCTCTCCGCAGCTCGCGCTGGGCACCATCATCTTCATCAACATCTGGGCCGGCTACCCGTTCTTCATGGTGAGCCTGCTCGCGGGCCTCCAGGGAGTTCCGGCCGAACTGCACGAGGCTGCGACCGTCGACGGCGCGAACAGCGTGCAGCGGTTCTGGAACGTCACCATCCCGCAGCTGCGTCCCATCATCATCAGCCTGGTGCTGCTCGACCTGATCTGGACCTCGCAGCAGTTCGCCCTCATCTGGATGACCACGGGTGGCGGACCGATCGATGTCACAGAGGTGCTCAGCACCTTCACCTACAAGCTCGCCTTCGCCAAATACGACTTCTCGCTCGCGGCGACCTCCGCGGTCCTGGTCCTGCTGATGTCGATGGTGCTCGCCGTGTTCTACGTCCGTCACCAGAAAGCGAGGGACTGATCATGGCTCTCACCGCCCTCGCCCAGCGCCGTGTCGCCAAGACGGGCCTGACCATCGGTCTCATCATCGGCGCGGTCTTCGCCGCCGGTCCCGTGCTGTGGATGCTGTCGAGCTCGTTCAAGTCGAACACGCAGATCTTCGAGCTTCCCCCGCGGCTGATCACCGACACGTTCTCGTTCGACGCCTACATCGCGATCTTCACGAACCCCGAGACCATGCGGTTCTTCCTGAACAGCTACATCGTGGCGGGGTCGGTCACGATCCTCACCCTGCTGGTGGCGATCCAGGCGGCCTACGCGTTCAGCCGGTTCGAGTTCCGAGGCAAGCGCATCCTGAACGTGGTGATCGTCAGCGTGCAGGCCGTGCCTCCGATCACGCTGTTGATCCCGTACTTCGGACTCATGGTTGCGCTCGGGCTGTACAACTCGTACCTCGGCCTGATCCTCACCTACATGGTGTTCACGCTGCCCTACGCGATCATCATGATGACCGGCTACTTCAACACCCTGCCGAAGGAGCTCGACGAGGCCGTCCGTGTCGACGGCGCCGGGTCCATGACCGCCCTCTGGCGGATCCTGGTGCCGATCTCGGTTCCCGGCATCGTCTCAGTCGGGATCTACACGTTCATGATCGCGTGGAACGAGTACCTGTTCGCGCTGACGCTGACCCGCACCATCGACATGCGCACGGTTCCCATCGGCATCCAGCTGCTCATGGGCCAGCACTCATACGAGTGGAACCAGATCATGGCGATGAGCGTGCTCGGGTCCATCCCCGTGCTGATCCTCTTCCTCATCTTCCAGCGGTACTTCATCAGCGGTCTCACGGCGGGGTCCGTGAAGAGCTGACGTCGCGCCGACGGACAACCGACCACCACGAAACAGGAGAAAACACGTGCTCTACACCGGCAAATCCATCCTCGATGTCGCCAACGAGAACAACTTCGCCATCCCGGCGTTCAACATCAGCGACTGGGCGATGTTCAACGGGGTCATGGACATCAGCGAGCAGAAGGCCGCCCCGGTCATCATCGCGATCCACCCCGACGAGGTGTCTCACATCACCACCGATCTGATCGCGGCGATGCACTCCCGTGCACACCGCTCGAGCGTGCCCGTCGCGATCCACTGGGACCACGGCGGCAGCTACGAGCAGATCATCACCGCGATCAAGGCCGGCTTCACCTCGGTCATGATCGACGCCTCGCTGCTGCCGTTCGACGAAAACGTGGCGCTGACCCGCAAGGTCGTCGATGCGGCTCATGCCGTGGGGATCCAGGTCGAAGGAGAGCTCGGCACGATCGGCGCCAACGACAGCTACGGCGAGTCGGGTGCCGCGGAGATCATCTACACGAACCCGGAAGACGCGGTGCGTTTCGTCGAGGAGACCGGCGTCGACAGCCTCGCCATCGCGATCGGCACCTCGCACGGCCTCTACCCGAGCGACAAGAACCCCGAGCTGCGTCACGATCTGCTCGAGGAGATCAAGGCCGCGGTCGGCATCCCCCTGGTGCTGCACGGCGGTTCCTCGAACCCGGATGCCGAGCTCCGCCGCGCCGTCGAGCTGGGCGTCAACAAGATCAACATCTCGAGCGACATCAAGGTCTCGTACCACAACCGCATGCGCGAGATCCTCGGCACCGATCAGCGTCTGCGCGAACCCAACGCGATCCAGCCGGCGGCCCTCGAGGCCATGAAGGCCACGGCTGCTGAGAAGATCGACCTGTTCGGCGCAGACGGCAAGGCGTCGCTGTACTGAACCTCGGACCTCGGAAGGATGATCGGCGACGTGGACAGAACGCTCGTACTCGGACTCGGCGGGACAGTCGACTACGAGCTCACCTGGGATTCGTCGGTGTTCGACAGGCTGGCGCACGCGCACGGTGTGCGCCGGCATGAACTGACGACCACGGCGCCGATCATCGACGAACGCTCGCTGCTGGTGGCGGTGCTCGCGTTCGTCGCCTCGGGAACCGGGGCGGAGCGGTTCGTCGCCTCGTCCGAGGTGATCGAGGCGTTCGTGTCGCACTTCGCGCACACGATCACGCTCGGAGGCACCGGGGTGCGAGCCGGTCTCGTGCTCGATGCCCTCGGCATCCCGAGCGTGCAGCACCTGGTGAGCATCGACGACAACGTGCGCCGGCTGCTTCCGGAGTCGATGTCGTACATCTGCTCGGCGACGGAGGACACCCTCGATCCGCACCTCATCGTGCAGTACCCGGTCGGCGCGCATGTGCGGCTCACAGACGGCGACGTCCTGTCGCCCGCACCCAACCGCCTGATCTTCGCGAACGACCCGCCGAATCGGCGCATGCTGCTGGCGCCCGACCTCGCCGACGCCCTCGCGGGTGCGGGGGTGTTCCTCGTCTCGGGGTTCAACACGATGCAGGATCATGATCTGCTCGAGCTCCGGCTCGCTGAGGTGCGAACGGCGATGCAGAGCCTGCCAGATGACTCCCTCGTCTACTACGAAGACGCGGGCTTCTACACTCGGAGCTTCGCCGAGACGGTCCGGGCTCGCCTGCTGCCGCAGATCGACGTCTACGGCATGAACGAAGACGAGCTGCAGGAGTACGTCGGCCGGTCGGTGAATCTGCTCGACCAGTCCGACGTCATCCGAGCCCTCCACGAAGCGCAGATGATCATCCCCGCGCGCGCCCTGGTCGTGCACACACGCTACTGGGCGATCGCCACGGGGCCGGATGCCGGTCGGCACCGTGCCGCGCTCGACAGCGCCGTGCGTGTCGCCGCCACGCGCTACCGCATCGGCGACCGGCTGACCGAGCGCGACGTCGAGGAGACCTCAGACCTGCCCCGCCACGGGGGAGGGCAGGCGCTCGTCGCCGCCGTCGAGGATGCGCTGCCCGATGCCGTGGGTGTCGCGGCGTTCTCGCTCGATGTCGCATCGCCGACCACGGTCGGCCTCGGAGACACGTTCGTCGGGGGATTCCTCGCCGGAGCCGTGCGATCGAGGGAGACCGAGTGAATCCGATCCTGCTGCCGTCGAACCGACCGGCCGAGCGTTTCTACCGCGGGGGAGCGCGCATCAGCGGCTTCCGGGGAGAGCGGGCCTCCGCACCCCGCGAACCCGAGGACTGGATCGCGTCGACGACCACGGTCAACGGCGAGGCGCTCGTCGGACTCACCAGACTCCCCGACGGACGGCTGCTGCGAGAGGCGGTCGCCGACGACCCGATCGCGTGGCTGGGTGAGCGCCACGTCGCACGGTGGGGCGCCGACACGCGCCTGCTGGTCAAGCTCCTCGACGCGGGGCAACGCCTGCCGGTGCACGCGCACCCGCACGACGACTTCGCGGCGACCCATCTCGGCACCGCACACGGCAAGGCGGAGGCCTGGTACATCCTGCAGGGCGGCACGGTGCACGTCGGACTGCGAGACGACGTCGCGGCCGACGTGCTGGCGGACCTCGTCGATCGGCAGGACTCGGCGGCGCTGCTCGACCTGCTGCACGCGGTGGACGTCCATCCCGGCGACGTCGTCTGGGTGCCCCCGGGTGAGCTGCACGCCATCGGCGCCGGCATCCTGCTGCTCGAACTTCAGCAGCCCGAGGATCTCTCGATCCTCCTCGAGTGGCACGACTACGCGATCGACGGAGCCGCGGTCGGTCACCTCGGACTCGGCTTCGAGGTCGCGCTCGCCGCGGTGAACCGCAGGGGGCGGTCGCGCAGCGACCTCGGAGAGCTCATCGGCCCCGCTCCGGCATCCGACTCGGTCTTCCCTCACCCCGCCGACGAGTACTTCCGTCTCGAGCGTGTCCCCGTCGACGGCTCGACCGTCATCGACCAGGGCTTCTCGGTCCTGATCGTGAGCGCGGGCGACGTCGTGATCGGAGGCGTCGAGCACCATACGGGGGCCACTCTCGTCGTTCCGCACGCGGCCGGAGCGCTCGACGCGACCGGAGTCGGCGGGCTGCTCGTGGCGCGCCCACCGACGCCCTGAGGCCGGAATCGACGCGGATTCCGCCCGGGTAGACTGGAGTCATGCCCGAACCGAAAGTCGCCAGCTTTCCGGCGATCCGTGGTGCCCTGAAGTTCTACCAGATCGCGTCGATCATCACCGGAGTCATGCTGCTCCTGCTGGTCGCCGAGATGGTGCTGAAGTACACGCCGATCCGACTCGAGCTCTTCGCAGGGGGATCCGGCGGTCTGCTGTGGTTCGCACCCGTGGTCGAGGGGCCCGAGGGCCTCGAATCGACCGGCGACGGACTCAACATCTCGCTCTCGATCCTCGTCGCGCACGGCTGGTTCTATGTCGTCTACCTCTTCGCGTGCTTCCGGATGTGGAGCCTCATGCGCTGGCCGTTCCTGCGCTTCATCCTGCTCGCGCTCGGCGGCGTGATCCCGCTGCTGTCGTTCTTCATGGAGGCCATCGTCGCTCGCGACGTCAAGGCCTACCTCGCTTCGAGGGAGGCCGCCTCGGCCCCCGCCCCTGCCACGGAAGGTGTCCGGTGACCGAACAGTCCGAGACCCAGCAGCGCCCCACGCTCGTCGTCGACTTCGGCGCGCAGTACGCGCAGCTGATCGCCCGTCGGGTGCGTGAGGCCGGCGTCTACAGCGAGATCGTGCCGCACACCGCCACGGCCGCCGAGATCGCTGAGAAGAACCCGGTCGCGATCATCCTCTCGGGTGGTCCGTCGTCGGTCTACGAGGAGGGCGCTCCGCGCCTCGACCCCGCGGTCTTCGAGCTCGGCGTGCCCACGCTCGGCATCTGCTACGGCTTCCAGTACATGGCGCAGACCCTCGGCGGCGAGGTCGCGAACACCGGCCTCCGCGAGTACGGAGCGACGGATGCCGTCGTCTCGGGTGACGGCGGCACGCTGCTCGGCGGCCAGCCGGCCGAGCAGAACGTGTGGATGAGCCACGGCGACCAGGTCGCCAAGGCACCGGAGGGCTTCGACGTGCTCGCCACGACCGATGCGACCAAGGTCGCGGCATTCGCGAACGAGGAGCGCGGCTTCTACGGCGTGCAGTGGCACCCCGAGGTCAAGCACTCCGACCACGGCCAGCGCGTGATCGAGAACTTCCTGCACAAGGGCGCGGGTCTCGCATCCGACTGGAACAGCGGCAACGTGATCGCCGAGCAGGTCGAGCGCATCCGCGAGCAGGTGGGCGACGCCCGCGTCATCTCAGCGCTCTCCGGCGGCGTCGACTCGGCGGTCTCGACCGCCCTCGTGCACAAGGCGATCGGCGACCAGCTGACCGCGGTCTTCGTCGACCACGGCCTCCTGCGCAAGGGCGAGCGCGAGCAGGTCGAGAAGGATTACGTCGAGTCCACTGGCGTGCGTCTGATCACGGTCGATGCGGCAGATGTCTTCCTCGGTCACCTCGCGGGCGTCACCGACCCCGAGGAGAAGCGCAAGGTCATCGGTCGCGAGTTCATCCGCGCCTTCGAGAAGGTGCAGCTCGACCTCGTCGCCGAGGCGAAGGCCTCGGGCGGCGCCCCGGTCAAGTTCCTCGTGCAGGGCACGCTGTACCCCGACGTCGTCGAGTCGGGTGGCGGTGCGGGCACGGCCAACATCAAGTCGCACCACAACGTCGGCGGGCTCCCCGACGACCTCGACTTCGAGCTCATCGAGCCGCTGCGGGCCCTGTTCAAGGACGAGGTGCGCGCGATCGGCCGCGAGCTCGGCATCCCCGAGGCGATCGTCGGCCGTCAGCCGTTCCCCGGACCCGGCCTGGGCATCCGCATCATCGGCGAGGTCACACAGGACCGCCTCGAGATCCTTCGCGAAGCCGACGCGATCGCGCGTGAGGAGCTCACCAAGGCCGGCCTCGACCAAGACATCTGGCAGTGCCCCGTCGTGCTGCTCGCCGATGTGCGCTCGGTGGGCGTGCAGGGCGACGGCCGCACCTATGGCCACCCGATCGTGCTGCGCCCGGTGTCGAGCGAAGACGCCATGACGGCCGACTGGACGCGTCTGCCCTACGACGTGCTGTCGAAGATCTCGAACCGCATCACCAACGGCGTCCGCGACGTCAACCGCGTCGTGCTCGACGTGACGTCGAAGCCGCCGGGAACCATCGAGTGGGAGTGAGCTCGTTGCTCGCATGACCATGAACGGGCACGGACCATCGCGGTCCGTGCCCGTTCGCGGTATTTCGGGCAGGATGAGCGTATGACCAAGGCACGGACGAAGATCACGGTTATCGGTGCAGGCAGCGTGGGGGTGAGCGTGGCCTATGCCGCGTTGATCCGGGGGAGTGCGGCCGAAGTCGCGCTCTACGACATCGCGACGGACAAGGTCGACGCCGAGGTGCTCGACCTGGCGCACGGCACGCAGTTCACGTCGGCGGCGGTGAGCGGCGGTTCTGATCTCGCCGTCGTCGAGGGCAGCGACGTGATTGTGGTGACGGCGGGGGCGAAGCAGCAGCCCGGGCAGACCCGCATGGAGCTCTCGGGCATCAACGCGCGACTGCTCGAGACGCTGATGCCGCAGCTGGTCGAGCGCGCTCCGGACGCGGTGTTCATCATCGTCACGAACCCCGCCGACGTGATGACGGTCGTGGCGCAGCGCGTCTCGGGGCTTGAGCCCCACCGGGTGTTCGGCTCGGGCACGGTGCTCGACACCTCGCGTCTGCGCTGGCGTCTCGCGCATCGCGCGAACGTGAGCACCGCGAGCGTGCACGCCGACATCGTGGGGGAGCACGGCGACACCGAGTTCCCGCTGTGGTCGAACGCGACGATCGGGTCGGTGCCGATCCTGGACTGGCCTGCCGACGAGCCGTTCACCACCGAGGAGCTCGACCGTATCGCGATCGAGGTGCGCGACGCGGCGTATGCCGTCATCCGCGGCAAGGGGGCGACGAACCTCGCGATCGGCGTCAGCTGCGCCCGGATCGCCGAGGCCGTGCTGCACGACGAGCGTGCCGTTCTTCCGGTCGCGACGGTGCTCGACGGCGAGTACGGCATCCACGGAGTGGCTCTGTCGGTGCCGTCGGTCGTGGGCGCGGCGGGCGCGGTTCCGCTCGCGGAGACACCGATGAGCGACCACGAGGAAGCCCTTCTGCAGGCCTCGGCCGACGCGATCCGCGTGGCGGTCGAGGAACTCGGCTGATCGGCCTCGAGAGACTCTCGAAGTTCTTTCGGCACGATGTCGATCTGAGGCATCCCCGTTCGACGTCTTCACTGAGAGGGTCGACAGGCGGCCCCACCACCAAGGAGAACACCATGAAGTACATGCTGATCATGCGCTCGAACGACGAAGCGGTCGAGGCGTACAAGGAGATGCCGTTCGAGCAGGTCATCGAGGCCATGGGCAAGTACAACGAGTCGATGATCAAGGCCGGCGTGCTGGCTGCAGGCGAGGGCCTGAGCGACGCCGCTGAGGGATTCGTCGTCGACTTCAGCGCCGAGACGCCGCTGATCACCGACGGGCCCTACGGAGAGACGAAGGAGCTGTTCAACGGCTTCTGGATCCTCGAGGTCTCGAGTCGTGAAGAGGCGGCGGAGTGGGCGAGCAGGGCGCCGCTCGGACCCGGGTCGTTCCTCGAGGTGCGACGCGTGACCGATGAGTCGGACTTCCCGGCCGACAACGAGTGGATCGAGAAGGAGAAGGGCTGGCGCGAAGAGGAAGAGGCGCGTCGCGCACAGCAGTGAGATGACCGACACACCGCACCGCGAGACGGCTCGCTCCGCACCTGATGAGGGTGCGCGGCGAGCCGTCGCCGCCGTGTGGCGCATCGAATCGGCGAAGATCGTCGCGACGCTCACGCGCGTGGTGGGCGACTTCGGCCTTGCAGAGGACCTCGCGCAGGAAGCCCTGCTGGATGCTCTGCAGCAGTGGCCCGTCGACGGTGTGCCTCGCAACGGGGCGGCCTGGCTCACGGCGGTCGCGAAGCGCAAGGCGATCGATGGCTGGCGCCGCCGCGAACGGCTGGACGACCGCATGGCCGTGCTCGCCCACGACCTCGAGCGGGAGCAGGCCGAGGCGGCGGACGCGCCCCCTTGGGACCCGGATGCCGTCGACGACGACGTGCTCCGGCTGATCTTCATCTCGTGCCACCCGGTGCTCTCGCGCGAAGCTCAGGTGGCGTTGACCCTGCGCGTCGTGGGCGGTCTGTCGAGCGAGGAGATCGCCCGGGCCTTCCTCGTGCCGACGGCGACCGTGCAGCAGCGCATCGTGCGGGCCAAGAAGACCCTCGCGGCGGCGAACGTCCCTTTCGAGATGCCGCCTCGCGAAGAGCACACGGCACGACTGGGAGCGATCCTGGGCGTGCTGTATCTGATCTTCAACGAGGGTCATGCGGCCAGCAGCGGGCCCGACTGGATGCGCCCTGAGCTGAGTCTGGAGGCGATCCGACTCGCACGCGTGGTGGCGGCTCTGATGCCGCGGGAGCGGGACGCGCACAGCCTCGTCGCCCTCATGGAGCTGACCGCCGCACGATTCCCTGCCCGGGTGGACGCGCACGGCGATCCCGTGCTTCTCGCCGATCAGGACCGTCGTCGCTGGGATCGCGGCCGCATCGCCCGCGGGCGTGCCGCCCTGGGGGCAGCGGACGCCCTCGGCGCGGGTCGTGGCCCGTACGGACTTCAGGCCGCCATCGCCGAATGCCATGCGGTCGCCGCATCGATAGACGAGACCGACTGGGATCGCATCGTGGTGCTGTATGAGGCGCTCGGCCGCATCGCTCCGTCGCCCGTGGTCGAACTCAATCGTGCGGCGGCCGTCGCGATGGCGACGGGGCCGGCCTCCGCCCTGCAGATCATCGACCGGCTCGCATCTTCGGGCGCGCTCGCGGGGTACCATCTTCTTCCCGCCACGCGGGCCGAGCTGCTGCTGCGGCTCGGGCGCGACGACGAGGCTCGCAGCGAATTCGCGGTGGCAGCGTCGCTCGCGGGCAACGATCGAGAGCGCGCACTGCTGCGGGCCAAGGCCGAAGGGCGCTGAGCACAACCCCTATACGCAGAGAACCGCCCCCTTCGCCAGCGACGCTGGAGAGGAGGGCGGTTCCGGTACTGCGGTGTGTCAGCTGCGGGCCTTGCTGCCGCGGTTGACGACCAGGCCGTAGATCAGCAGCACGATGATCGAGCCGCCGATGGCGAGGAGCCAGGTGCCGAGGTCCCAGAACTCAGTCAGAGGACGGTTCAGGATCAGGCTTCCGAGCCAGCCGCCGAGGAAGGCGCCGACGACGCCGAGCAGCAGCGTGATGAGCCATCCGCCGCCCTGCTTTCCGGGCAGGATCAGCTTTGCGATTGCTCCGGCGATGAGGCCGAGAAGAAGGAATCCGAGAAAGCTCATGTTCAGCTCCTTTATTTCGTGAGCCCCGGGGTGCCAGGGCTCGTGTTACCCATAGTGCCCTCCCAGCTGATTATCAGCCAACCCCTTGCGCTGTGGCCCCCGGATATGCAATAAGGCCCGCCTCCCAGGGGGAGACGGGCCTCACGGCGAAGCGATTCGCGTCAGTTGCTGCCGCGGACGATCGCGATCATGCGCAGGATCTCGACGTAGAGCCAGACGACCGTGACCATGATGCCGAAGGCGCCGAGCCAGCCGTACTTGCGGGGAGCGCCGTTGCGCACGCCCTGCTGGATCTGGTCGAAGTCGAGCACCAGCGAGTAGGCGGCCATGATGACGACCAGGACACCGATGATCAGGCCGAGCGGGATGCCCATGATCTCAGCGCTGTAGAGACCGAAGGCCTGCCCCTGGGGCAGCACGCCCGTCCACATCAGGACGAGGTTGAGCAGCGAGAAGACCAGGTAGCCGACCATGGCGATCATGAAGATCTTGGTGGCCTTCTTCGACGCGCGGATCTTGCCGCTCGCGAAGAGCGCCAGCGTCACGCCGACGACCGAGACGGTGGCGAGCGTCGCCTGGACGACGATGCCGGGCCAGATGACCTCGAAGAACGCCGAGATGCCACCGATGAAGAGGCCCTCGAACGCCGCGTAGGCGAAGATCAGCGCGGGGCGGACCTTCTTGCGGGACGTGAACGAGATCACCATGGCGAGGACGAAGCCGCCGAGCGCGCCGACGATCCAGGGCAGCATGTTCGGCTGGAACTGGTCGTAGGGGTTCTGCTCAGGAGCGACGACGCCGCCGAGCGTCACGAACCAGCCGACGGCGGCGGTGACGAGCAGGATGGCGAAGAGTCCGGCGGTCTTCCAGACGGTGTCCTCGACGGACATGCGGTCGGTCTCGATCGCGCCAGCGGGGGGAGCGGCGTACATGCCCTCCAGCTGCGCGTTGGCGGCGGCATCCATCGCTCCGTGCTGGAGCGACGCGGCCTGCGCACCCTGAGCGCCCTGCGGCGCACCCGGGTAGGTCGCGACGTTGCGCGGATCCTGCTGCTGGAACGCCGGGTTGTTGAAGGCGAAGTTGCTCATGTGGGCCTCACTCCAAAGTGGGTTGTAGGTCGCTTTCCTCCACGATACCCGGAATGCCGGGTCATCAGGGTGTCCTACGCTGAGAGCGTGCCCAGGAAATCGCCTCTCGTGATCGGGCACCGCGGTGCGCCCGGCTACCGTCCGGAACACAGTCGCTCCTCCTACGAGCTCGCCCTCGCGATGGGGGTGGATGCGGTCGAACCCGATGTGGTGGCGACGAAGGACGGCGTGCTCGTCGTGCGGCATGAGAACGAGATCTCGGGTACGACAGATGTCTCCGAACATCCGGAGTTCGCCGAGCGCAAGACGACCAAGCGCGTCGACGGCGAGGCGCTCACCGGCTGGTTCACCGAGGACTTCACGTGGGACGAGCTCGCGACGCTGCGCAGTCGCGAACGTCTCCCCGAGGTGCGAGCGTCGAGTGCGAGTTTCAACGGGTCGCAAGGGATCCTCCGTCTCATCGACGTGCTCGACATCGTGCGAGCGGGGTCTGTCGAGTACGGCCGTGAGATCGGCGTCGTGCTCGAGGTCAAGCACGCGACGTACTTCGCGAGCGTCGGCCTGGACCTCGCGCCGCTCATCGACCGTGATCTGCGCGCCGCGGGGTGGGCGAACGGAGAGCTGCCGCTGATCGTGGAGTCGTTCGAATCCACGGTGCTCGCGCAGCTCAAGGAACGCGGTGTCGCGGCATCCTACGTCTACCTGATCGAGGCCGCGGGGCGACCATACGACCTCTTCGTCGCACACGGGTCGAAGGGGCAGACGTACAAGGACGCCGTCACCGCCCAGGGCCTCGACGGGTGGGCGGGGCTTGTCGACGGTATCAGCGTCGACAAGCGGATGCTCCTCGCGCGGGGCAACACGATCGTCGAAGACGCCCATGCCAGGGGGCTCACGGTCTTCACGTGGACATGTCGGCCCGAGAACAGGTTCCTGGCGTCGGAGTTCCGTGCAGGTGGGGGCAAGAGCGCGTACGGCGACTACGAGGCCGAGTGGGGAGTCATCGCGCGCACCGGGGTCGACGGGGTGTTCGTCGACCATCCGGATCTCGGTGTCGGGTTCTTCCGAGACTGAGCGGCGTGCTCAGAGCGGGCCGAGCACGTCCGGCACCGCGCGATCGAGATGCAGTGCGCACAGCGGGGCCAGTATCTCGCGCTCCTCGAATCGGAAGTGCGACTCCATGATCGCGGCGACACCGCCGAGGTGCCGTTCGATCGTCTCGGCCCTCTCGCCGTCCTCGACGGCGGTCCGCAGCGCGCCGAGCAGGTGCGCGAGCATCGAGTGATCCTGCATGAGCTTGTCGATCACGTCGCCGAGTTCGGGGTGCTCCGCACGCAGGGCCGGGAACAGGGCGCGGTCCTCGCTCAGATGGTGGCCGTCGAGCGCGGAGCAGAAGCCGATGCAGAAGAGGGCGAGATCGGAGGCGGCATCCGGGCGGTCGTCGCCCTCGTCGAGAGCCGCTCGCGTCGCCTCCAGGGCCGCTCGGAGTCGGGTGTGGGCCCGGCGCAGTTCCTCGTCCCAGGCGATCAGGCGGTCGGCATCCATTCCGGCCAGTCTAGGTCGGACGGTGCGATCCGTCAGAGGGTGCGGTCGAATGCGCCCTTGCGAGACACGATCTCCTTGCCGAGCGGCATCAGCGAGACGGGCACCATCTTGAAGTCGGCGATGCCCATCGGGATGCCGATGATCGTGACGCAGAGCAGCAGACCCGAGACGATGTGGCCGATCGCCAGCCACCAACCCGCGAGGATCACCCACAGCACGTTCCCGAGGAACGAGCCGACTCCCGAGGTCGGCTTGCTGACGATCTCGCGTCCGAACGGCCAGATCGCGTAGCGGGCGATGCGGAAGGAGGCGATGGCCCAGGGGATCGTCACGATCGGGATGCACAGCAGGATGCCCGCCAGCATGTAGCCGAGGAAGAGACCGAATCCGGCGAAGATCAGCCAGATGATGTTGAGGATCGTTCGCACGTCTCGATCCTCGCACCGCAGCCTGAACATCTGCCGATTCGCTGTGTATCCGTTTCGGCCTCCCGTGATCCGGCGAGAACAGATGCGAGACTGCCCCGATGACCGGAATCATCGTCGACAGTGTCAGCAGATCGTTCGGGAGCGTGCAGGCGGTGCGCTCCGCGACATTGCGCGCCGAGCCAGGGCGGGTGACCGGACTCGTCGGCCCCAACGGTGCGGGCAAGACCACGCTGCTGCTGATGCTCGCGTCGCTCCTGGCTCCGGACGCGGGGACGATTCGCATCGCCGGAGTCGACCCGTCGGAGGACGCGCTCGCGGCGAGACGGCTGCTCGGGTGGATGCCGGACGCCCTCGGCGCGTGGCCGTCGCTGACCGCTCGCGAGACGATCACGACGACGGCACGGCTGTACGGCATCCCGGTGCCGGACGCAGCCGCCCGGGCGGCGCAGCTGCTCGAGCTCGTCGGTCTGCGAGATCTCGCCGATTCTCCGGCCAAAGTGCTGTCGCGCGGCCAGAAGCAGAAGCTCGGCCTCGCCCGCGCGCTCGTGCACGATCCGCAGGTGCTGCTGCTCGACGAGCCCGCATCGGGTCTCGATCCGGAGGCGCGCATCCAGCTGAGGACGCTGCTGCGGAGCTTCGCGGCCGAGGGACGCACGGTGCTGATCTCGAGTCACATCCTGTCGGAGCTCGAGGAGGTCGTCGACGACGCCGTGTTCCTCGTCGCGGGCTCGGTGGTCGATGCCGCGCCGGGGCAGGCGACGGGGCGTGCCTGGCGCGTGCGGCTGCTGGGGGCCGATGCCGCACGTCAGAACGCGGACTCCTGGCAGGTGGCTCAGACCCTCGGACTGCCGATCGAGTCGCTCGGTGCCGATCGCGGGGGAGTGCTCGTCGGCTTCGACTCCGAGGAGGCGGCCGCACTGGGCCTGCGCTCCCTGGTGCAGGCGGGTCTCCAGATCTCGGAATTCGCCCCCGCGCAGAGCGCGCTCGAGCACACCTTCCTCACCCTGAACGCCCCGGCTGCGGCCGCAGCGCGATCTGCGGCGCAGGCTCCTCCGACGGCGCCGCCCTCCCCGCCCGCAGCGACCGACAACGAGGAGGCAGGCGCATGAGCATCTCGAACATCCGCATCATCGCCCGTCTCGAACTGACGCAGAGACTCCGCAGCGTCGGCTGGTACGTGCTCCTCGGAATCTTCGGGGTGCTCCTTCTCGGCGTCACCGTGCTCGCATTCGCGGTCTACTCCTGGGCCGATTTCGTCGGCGCAGGCGTCTTCTCGATCGTCGTGAACATGGTGCTCCTGCTCGTCGTGCTCGTGTCGCCCACGCTCAGCGGCAACGCCATCAACGGGGATCGCGACGCCGCGACCCTGGCGGCCGTCCAGGTGACGGCCGCCTCGACCGGCGACATCATGCTCGGCAAGCTCGCCGCCGCGGTCGCGACGGGATTCGCGTTCCTGATCGTCGCGATTCCCTTCCTGGCGATCTCGCTGCTGGGCGGCGGAGCGAATGCCGTGGTGCTGCTCGTCTCGCTGCTGGTGCTCGTGGTGGAGATCATCGTCGTCGCGGCGATCGGTGTCGGGCTGAGCGGCCTGATCGCCCGCCCGCTCTTCTCCGTCGCGACGACGTACCTCGTCGTCGCCGGCCTCACGATCGGCACTCTGGTCGTGTTCGCGCTCGGCGGCCTGGCGGTGCGGACCGACGTCGAGCAGCAGAGCCGTCCGTACGACCCGAACGGCATCGTGGACTGCGATTCCTGGGAGACCTACACGCAGGAGGTTCCGCGCTTCGACTACGTCTGGTGGGTTCTCGCCGCGAACCCGTTCGTGGTCCTCGCCGACGCCACACCGACCGAGTTCAACGCCGACGGCTACCCCGTCGACATGTTCGGGCAGATCAAGCTCGGGGTCCGCACGGCCCAGCAGCCGCCGGTCGAGCAGAGCTGGGACGAGTGCTCCAACGAGGTGTTCGAGTATCCGACCCCCGAGAAGATCATCGCCAGCACGGTCCCGAGCTGGTTCGTGGGCCTCGGCGTGCAGATCCTCATCGCCGGTGGGCTCTTCGCCGGAGCGTGGTCGCGCACCCGGACGCCGGCCAAGCGGCTGCCTCCGGGAACGCGCATCGCCTGACCGGCGACCCGCTGCTCGGATGTGAACCGCCACCGCTCGTTCACCATCCGTGCACCTGCGGGTCGTCGGGCGGCCATGCGGCATCGCTGATGTGGAGTCATACCCGTCTGATTCCCCCAGGAGCCCCATGTCCCGCTTGAAATCCGCGGCTGCGGTCACGACGGTCTGCGCGCTCAGCGCTGCCGCTCTGCTCGCCGTGCCCCTCGCCGCCACCGGAGCCGAACTCGGCATCCGGATCAACGAAGTCGAATCCAGCGGGGACGTTCCCGGAGACTGGATCGAGTTCGTCAACACCTCCGACGTCTTCGTCGATCTGAGCGGGTTCGTCGTGAAGGACGACGGCGACGACGAGTCGTACGTGTTCCCCGACGGTTCCCTCGTCGAACCCAGCGCCCACCTCGTGCTCGATGAGGCAGCGGACGGCGTCGGCGGTTTCGCCTTCGGTCTCGGAAAGGACGACCAGGTCCGCCTGTTCGACCGGAGCGCGACCCTCGTCGACGAGACCGCCTGGACCGCTCACGCCGCTGTCACCTGGGGTGCCCGCGAGGTCGCGGGCACGGTCGAGTGGGCCGAGACCACCGAGTCCACGAAGGGCGCGGCCAACGTGTTCGCCCCGGACGCCCCTGTCGGCGGTTCGATCGTCATCAACGAGGTCGATTCGCAACCCGCGGACTGGGTCGAGTTCCACAACTCCGGAGACGCCGCGCTCGACATCTCCGGCTATGAGATCCGCGACAACTCGGACGACCACCGCTGGCAGTTCCTGCCGGGGACGCAGATCGCCGCCGGCGGATTCCTCGTGGTCGAGGAGAGCACGATCGGCCTCGTCGACGGCGCCGAGACCGCGTTCCGCGACCCGATCGGGATCGGCAGCGCAGACCGCATCCGACTGTTCGACGCCGTCGGCGCGCAGATCGACGACACTCTTCCGTGGGAGGGCCACGCGGCGATCGACGGCGACGCCGCTGCCGCGACTCTCGCACGCTGCCCTGACGGCGAGGGCGCCTTCGTGCTGGCCCACCCGACCATGGGCGGCGCGAACTCGTGCGTGATGCCCGATGTGGTCATCAACGAGATCGAGTCCAACGGCGACGCGACCGACTGGGTCGAGGTCGTGAACTCCGGCAGCACGGCGGTCGACCTCTCCGGCTGGACGCTCATGGACGGCGATCCGGTCGGCCACGCCGCGGAGACGACTCCGCTGCCCGTGGGAACCGTTCTCGAACCGGGCGCGTACTTCGTCTTCGACCAGCCCACGGACTTCGTCTTCGGCCTCGGTAACGGCGACACGGTCACCGTGCGCGACGCGAACCTCAACGTCGTCGACGAGCATGTGTACGACGCGCACGCGGCAGGCGTCCTCGCCCGCTGCGCAGACGGCAGCGGCGACTTCATCGACATCGCGGTCTCGACCAAGGGGCAGCGCAACGCGTGCGGCAACGCGGTGCGCATCAACGAGGTCGAGTCCGACGGCGGTTCGCCGGGTGACTGGGTCGAGCTCGTCAACCCGACGGCATCCGACCTCGATGTCTCCGGCATCGTCGTGAAGGACGACGACGACACGCACTCCTACGCGATCCCGGCCGGCACCACCATCAGCGCCGGCGGACACCTCGTCATCGAGGGTGCCGACCTCGGCTTCGGTCTGGGCGACGGCGACACCGTGCGCCTGTTCGACGGCGGTCTTCTCGTCGACTCGACCACCTGGGGTGCGGGGCACGCCGCGACCACCTGGGGCCGCTGCCCCGATGCGACCGGCGCATTCGCCGTCACCGCGGAGAGCACCAAGGGCCAGGCCAACACCTGTGCAGGAGAGATCGAGGTCTCTCCCTGGCCCGGCTCTGCCGAGGTCCGGGTGCTCGACACCGCGCCGACCTTCCTCGAGGACAGCTCGGGGCTCGACGTGCAGGAGACCGCCGACGGATCGTTCCTCTGGGCCGTCGACAACGGTGACGGACGCATCTGGAAGCTCGAGGCCCATGCCGACGGCTCGTTCTCGCAGATCCCCGGCTGGGAATCGGGCAAGCGCGTGCGGTTCCAGAAGGATGCCTCGGACCCGGGCGCCGCAGGCCCCGACACCGAGGGCATCACCGTCGACGGCGACGGGGCGGTCTACGTCGCCTCAGAGCGCGACAACAGTGCCAAGGGCGTGAACCAGAACACCCTCCTCAAGGTCGATCCCGACGCCTCTGCCGGCGATCTCGTCGCCGAGCAGGAGTGGGATCTGACCGCGCTGCTTCCTGCCGTGGGAGCGAACCTCGGCATGGAGGCGGTGCAGTGGGTGCCTGACAGCGCGCTCGAGGGCGCGCTCTTCGACGTCAACAGCGGCTCGGCCTACGACCCGGCGGACTACGCCGGCCACGGTGACGGTCTGTTCTTCGTAGCGGTGGAGGACAACGGCCACGTCTACGCGTTCGCGCTCGGCGCTGACGGCCAGGCGACCCTCGTCTCGGAGATCGCACCGGGACTCGCCGGGGTCATGGCGCTCGACTACGACAGCGTGCTCGACGTGCTGTGGGCGGTCTGTGATGACGGCTGCCAGGGGCAGTCGGCGCAGATCACGCTGAACGGCACGGCCCAGCCCGGACTCGCGCACTTCGCCCGCCCCGCCGGCATGCCGGACATCAACAACGAGGGCTTCGCGACGGCTCCGGCCTCGCTGTCGGTCGACGGTCAGCGCCCGGTCTGGTGGTTCGCCGACGGCTTCGCCTCGGAGGCGCTGCGCGTCGGCACCCTCCCCGGGGTCACCGGTGAGAACCCTGGCGAGAACCCCGGCGAGAACCCGGGAGAGGACCCGGGAGCGAACCCCGGCGAGAACCCGGGAGAGGACCCAGGTGAGAACTCCGGTGACGACAACCACGTCACCGACCCGAGCGGGCTCGCCGCAACCGGCGTCGAAGTGCCCGTGGCGATGATCTCGCTGGCGCTGATGCTCGTCGTCGTCGGCGCGCTGGTCGCCCGCCGACGTCGTCGTTCGGCCTGATTCGACGCCTCCGCACGACGGACGGCCTGGTGCACGATGACTCGTGCGCCAGGCCGTCTTCGCGCGCACCGTCGGAGAGGGCGTTCCGCGCCTCGTCGTCCCTGCGGGACTTCCACCCGACGGCAGTGTCGGTGGCGCGGCCTAGACTCATAGAGCCATGACCGAAGCCCCCCTCATCGTTCCCGGATCCGTCGGCCCCCGCTCCACGGGAGCGCAGGGACAGGACGACCTCCTCGCCGGCCTCAACCCGCAGCAGCTCGAGGCGGTGACCTATCGCGGACCCGCGCTGCTGATCGTCGCGGGCGCCGGTTCGGGCAAGACCAGCGTTCTCACCCGCCGTATCGCCTCCCTGCTGAGGGCGCGAGAGGCCTGGCCCAGCCAGATCCTCGCGATCACCTTCACCAACAAGGCGGCCGGTGAGATGCGCGAGCGCGTCGAGGCGATCGTCGGCGACGCCGCTCGGGGCATGTGGATCTCGACCTTCCACTCCGCCTGTGTGCGCATCCTCCGCCGAGAGGCCCAGCAGTTCGGGTTCACCAAGTCGTTCACGATCTACGACTCGGGCGACTCGCGCGCCCTCATCAAGCGTCTGGTCAAGCAGCACGAGGCCGACGCCTACGGGCTCACCCCCGGAGCCGTGCAGTCGCGCATCTCGAAGCTCAAGAACGAGCTGTCGGACGCCGACGCCTATGCGCGTCAGGCGAACATGAGCGACCCGGCCGAGCGGATCTTCGTCGAGCTGTTCGCCGATTACCAGCGGCAGCTGCAGAAGGCGAACGCGTTCGACTTCGACGACCTGATCGGGCAGACCGTCCACCTGTTCCGTGCGTTCCCGCAGGTCGCCGACACCTACCGCCGTCGTTTCCGTCACGTGCTCGTCGACGAGTATCAGGACACGAACCACGCCCAGTACGCGCTCATCCACGAGCTGACGCGGCCCGTGACGGGCGAGAGCCCAGACCCGTATGCCTCCAACGGCATGATGATCTTCGAGCCCGAGACCACTCCCGAGCTCGAGGGCGCCTCGCTCACCGTGGTGGGCGACTCCGACCAGTCGATCTACGCCTTCCGCGGTGCCGACATCCGCAACATCAGCGAGTTCGAGCGCGATTTCCCCGGCGCCCGTGTCGTGCTGCTCGAGCAGAACTACCGCTCCACGCAGAACATCCTCTCCGCGGCGAATGCCGTGATCGGCAACAACTTCGACCGCAAGGACAAGAAGCTCTGGAGCGACAAGGGCGACGGTGACATGATCGTCGGCTTCACCGGGTATTCGCAGCACGATGAGGCGCAGTTCGTGGCCGACGAGGTCGAGGTGCTGCACCGGGCCGGAATGCCGTACTCCGAGATGGCGGTCTTCTATCGCACGAACTCGCAGTCGCGCGCCCTGGAAGAGATCTTCATCCGCTCGGCCGTGCCCTACAAGATCATGGGCGGCACGAAGTTCTACGAGCGCGCCGAGATCAAGGACGCGCTCGCTTACCTGGTCGCCGTCGCGAACCCTGCCGACGAGATGGCGGTGCGACGCATCCTCAACAAGCCGCGCCGGGGCATCGGCGACGTCACCGAGACGGCGATCGCCCGCTTCGCCGAAGAGCATGACATCACCTTCCGCCAGGCGCTCTCGGTGCCGGATCAGCTGGGCTTCGGCCCGAAGATCCAGGCCGGCATCGCCCAGCTCGATGCCGTGCTGGCCGAAGCGACCGAGATCATGCTCCCCGCTTCCGGCGAGGTCCCCGCGCCCACCGCCGTCGCCGACGGGCTCAGCGTGCTGTTGTCGAAGAGCGGCTACCTCGACGCGCTGCGTGCGAGCCGCGACCCTCAGGACGAGGCGCGCGTCGAGAACCTCGACGAGTTCGTCGCCGTCGCACGAGACTTCGCCCGCAACAACCCCGACGGGACGATCGTCGACTTCCTCACGGAGGTCGCCCTCGTCTCCGACGCCGACGACCTCGACGACGAGTCGGGCTCGGTGTCCCTGATGACGATGCACACCGCGAAGGGGCTCGAGTACGACGCGGTGTTCGTGACCGGCGTCGAAGAGGACCTCATCCCGCACCGAATCTCGGCCGGTGAGCCGGGCGGCCCGCAGGAGGAACGTCGACTCTTCTACGTCGGCATCACCCGCGCTCGCAAGCGTCTGCACCTGTCGCTGGCCATGACCAGGGCTCAGTTCGGAGAGGTCTCGGTCGCGATGCCCAGCCGATTCCTGCAGGAGATCCCCGCCGGGCTCATCGACTGGCGCCAGTCGCCGGGCGACGTCAACTCCCGCGGGGGCATGCAGTCCCGCGCGCTCAACGCACGCAGGGGAGGCGGATTCGGCGGCTCCGGTTCGGGCGACCGTTTCGGGGTGAAGCAGCTGCCAGGACGCGACTCGCTCAAGCCGCTGTCCACGGCGATGGACAAGTTCCCCAACCGGGTGACGGCGAAGATGCGCGACAACGGCGACCTCGAACTCGCCGCCGGTGACCGCATCCGCCACTCGGACTTCGGCGAGGGGCGAGTCGACGCGGTGACGGGCGAGGGGGCGAAGCGCATCGCTCACGTGCGTTTCGATTCCGCCGGCCAGAAGAAGCTGCTGATCAAGGTCGCGCCGATCGAGAAGATCTAGCCCTGTAGCGGGTTAGGCTGGCTAATATGGCCCTGTTCTCTCGCCGCAAGAAGTCCGCTGACGATGTCGTCGCCGACCACACCGAGACCGAGGAGTCTGTCGTCGACGCTCCGGAGGTCGCGGAGAACCCCTCCGAAGCCGCCGAGGTCACGCCCACCATCGGGATCTCCGTGCAGGCGTTCCGCGGCGTCGGCGCGCAGGCCGGACCCGAGGTCGAGCTGCCCGATCCCGACGCGGCTCCCGCGGCATCCGCACCGAATGCGTCGCCTGCTCCCGCGGCGCCCGCTCCTGCGCCCGTGGCCGAGCCCGAGCGCAAGCTCCCGCTGGCACCTGCGCTGCCGCCCGAGCAGACCGAGACCGTCGCGGGTATGAAGGACAACGTCCTGCTGCGCGAATCGCTCAAGGAGGTCGAGCAGGGCGCGACGAACGAGCAGCTTCTCGGAGTTCTCCGCCAGGCGCTGCAGGGCCACATGTACATCCGGGTGAACGGCGATGCTCGGGCACAGATCAGTGAGGGCAAGCCCCTCGCGGTCGCCGTCGTGCGCGATGGTGAGCGCCAGTTCATGCTGGCGTTCAGCTCGGCTGCCGCCGTGCGAGACTCCGTGCAGCTCGAGAAGGACCCGACGGCGACATCGGCCGTCGCACAGCCGGTCACCTCGGTACTGCAGCAGGTGGTGTCCGGAGATTTCGCCGGCCTCATCGTCGACAACGCCTCGGCACCGCACCGCGTGGTGTTCCCGACCGAGCTGTTGCAGAAGGCTCTCGAGCAGGCGGATGTCGACATGACCGTCAAGTCGCTCATCGCCGCACCGCGCGAGCAGGACTCTGCCTCCAAGGTCGGCGAGGCGCTCGCGACCAAGCGCATGTGGGTGGCCGTCAACGAGGGCAACCCCGGCGGGCAGGTCGGCATCGCCGAAGCGCAGACGCCTGACGGCAAGCGGTTCCTCCAGCTGTTCTCGCACCCGCTCGAGGTGCTCGCGCTCGGACGTGGCGATCGACCGCTGCCCTTCGAGCCGCTGCAGCTGGCGAAGATCCTGTCCAGCCACGTCGATATGGCCGGTGTCATCATCGACCCGGCCGGGCCCAGCATCGTGGTCGAGCGCGAGGCGCTCACCTCCGTGCTGATCCTGGCGATCGATATCGACGACTGACGGGCTTCCGCGCGTCGCACCTGCCCCCTAGGGTCGGAGCATGGCCTCAGAACGCGTGCCCCTGACCGTCATCGATCCTGATGGGGAGCGCGAGGTCGTGCTCTCCAACCCGAACAGGGTGGTGTGGCCGAAGGACGGCATCACGAAGGCCGAGCTCGCGGAGTACTTCCAGCTCGTGAGTGCTCCGTTCCTCGAGGCGAACGGCAACCGTCCCGTCTCGCTCGAGCGCTTCCGCGACGGACTCGGCAGCGACGGCTTCTTCTCGAAGAACCCGCCCAAGGGCACGCCCGACTATGTCGACGCTGTCACGGTGACCTACAACAGCGGGCGACGGCATCCGCAGATCGTGCTCAATCGACCGAGCGCCATCGTCTGGGCGGCGCAGATGAACACGATCGTGTTCCACCCGTGGGCGTCGCTCGCCTCCGACCCCGACAACCCGGTCGAGCTGCGGATCGACCTCGATCCGCAGCCGGGAACCGGGTTCGCCGACGCCGTTCCCGCCGCACACGCGCTGAGAGACGTGCTCAGCGAGGTCGGTCTCGAGGCGTACGTGAAGACCAGCGGCAACCGCGGGCTGCATGTGTTCGCCCCGATCGAGCCGACGCACGAGTTCCTCGACGTGAGGCACGCCGTGATCGCGGCCGGCCGAGAGCTGGAGCGACGGATGCCCGAGCAGGTGACGATGAGCTGGTGGAAGGAGGAACGAGGGGAACGCGTCTTCATCGACTTCAACCAGGCCAACCGAGACCGCACGATGGCCGGTGCCTACAGCCCTCGCGCTCTTCCCGGAGCCACGGTCTCGACGCCGGTGCACTGGGATGAGCTCGACGGCCTCGACCCCGCCGCGTTCACCGTGCGCAGCATCCCGAAACGACTCGACGAGATCGGTGACCCGTGGGCGGGCAAGCAGAGCAGCCCGGGCCGCATCGACACCCTGCTGGAGTGGTGGGAGCGCGACCTGGAGGCGGGGCTGGGCGAGCTGTCGTTCCCGCCCGAGTTCCCGAAGATGCCGGGGGAGCCGCCGCGTGTGCAGCCCAGCAAGAAGGTCGAGGCGAACTGGGACGCGAACGGCGACCCGATCGACGAATGAGGCTCAGCCGATGACCTCGGCCAGGTCGTATCCCGCCACGGTCTCGAGCTGATCGTAGGTGCACGAACGGGCATCTCGATCGGGGCGCCAGCGCTCGAACTGCACGGTGTGCCGGAACCGCGAACCCTCGAGCTGGTCGTAGCGGACTTCGAGCACGAGCTCGGGTCGCAGCCGAACGAACGAGACGTCCTTCGATCCGCTGAAGCGTGACCGCTCGCCCTCTCCGGTGACGGCATCGCCTGCATCGTCGCGCTCCACCAGCGGGGCGAGCTCCTCGACGAGTTCCCTCCGGCGCACATCGCTCCATGCCGCCACGCCGCCGACCTGGCGCAGCGTGCCGTCGGAATCATAGAGGCCCACGAGCAGCGACCCGACCCCCGATCCGGATCTGTGCACACGATATCCGAGCGCGACCACGTCGGCCGTGCGGGCGTGTTTGACCTTGACCAGGGTGCGTTTGCCCGGCGCGTACGGCTGATCGAGCGGCTTGGCGACCACTCCGTCGAGGCCTGCGCCTTCGAACTCCGCGAGCCAGCGCACGGCCGCATCACGATCGCGGGTGGTGCGGGTGATGTGCAACGGATGCTCGACCCCGGCCATCAACGTCTCCAGGCGCTCGCGCCGCTCGGCGAACGGGGTGCTCGACAGGTCTTGATCGTCGACGGCCAGCAGGTCGAACGCGATGAACATCGCGGGTGTCTCTGCGGCCAGCCTGGCGACTCGGGAGGCCGCGGGATGGATGCGCTGGCTCAGCGCTTCCCAGTCGAGCCGCTGCGCGCCCTCAGACCCCGTGGCGACGACGATCTCGCCGTCGAGCAGGCACGGGCCAGGGAGAAGCCGGGGGATCGCTTCGACGAGCTCGGGGAAGTACCTGGTCAGAGGCTTCGCTCCGCGCGAGCCGATCTCGACGGTCTCGCCGTCCCAGGCGATCAGCCCACGGAATCCGTCCCACTTGGGCTCGAACAGCAGTCCGCCGGTGGTCTTCGCGGGGTCCGGGACGGATGCCGCCGCCTTCGCCAGCATCGGAGAGGGGATCTCGTAGCGCATGGGTCCATCCTGGCGTCGCCGACGCTGTCGCAGAAGGGGGACTTCGGGGATGTCAGCCGAAGAGGTCGCCGAGCGAGACGCGGGCGCCCGCATCCTTCAGCGCCGTTCGGGCAGCGTGCCACCCGGCCATGCCGTTGACCCCTGGACCAGGCGGGGTCGATGCCGAAGCGAGATACACGCCGCGCATCGGTGTGCGCCAGGGCGCTGTGCCGAGCACGGGTCTGCGCAGCGCCTGCGGGATGGTGAAGGCGCCGCCCAGGATGTCTCCGCCGATCTCCGACGGGTTGATCGCCTCGCGCGACGACGCGGGCACCGAGTGGTGGGCGAGGACGAGGTCGCGGAAGCCGGGCGCGAACCGTTCGACCTGACGGGTGACGAGCTCGGTGGCGTCGAGGTCGGAGCCCTGCGGCACATGGATGTACGCCCACAGCACCGCCTTGCCCTCGGGCGCCCGACTCGGATCGAAGACCGACGGCTGCACGGACAGCACGTAGGGGCGATCGCTGATGCGACCACGGGCGACGGCGTTCTCGCTCTCCCAGATCTCCGCGGCCGATCCTCCGATGTGCACGGTGGGCGACTGCCCGACCTCTGCGTTGGCCCACGGGATGGGACCGTCGAGAGCGAAGTCGACCTTCGCCGCAGCCGGTCCGTAGCGATAGCTGCGGATCGCTCGCGCGTACGACGCGGGGATGTCGGGATGGGTGAGGGTGAGCCGGGGCGACGTGTTCAGCATCAGCAGATCGCCGCGGGCGGGCTCGCCCCAGTCGAGGGATGCCAGGTCGGTGATGTGGGCGCCTGTCTCGACGGATCCGCCATGGGCCTCGATGTCGGCGACCATGCTGTCGGCGATGTTCTGCGCACCGCCTCGCGGGTACATCCATCCCCCCGCGTGCGCCTGCGCGGCCAGCAGCAGTCCGGCGGCTGCGCCGGCGAGGGAGGGGAGGGGAGTGTTCGCATGCGCCAGGACGCCCGCCATCAGGCCGGCGGCCTCTTCGGTGCGGAAGGTGCGGCGGGCCAGGGGCGTGCCCTGATCGAGCATCCGCAGTGCGAACCGGAGAGCCGTGATCGGCTCGTGAGGAACTCGCAGCATCTGATTGCCGGTGAAGTCGACGACACCCTCGACATGTGTGCTGAGCGGGCGCAGAAGCGACAGCCAGGCGCGCTCGTCGGCACCGAGCGCCGCGGCGGTGCGCTCTATGTCGCGCCAGGCGATGCCGGCTCTGCCGCCGTCGAGCGGGTGCGCGTAGGAGATGTCGGGAAGAATCCATTCGACCCGTTCGGCGAGGCCGAACGCCTGGAAGAACGTCGACGACAGCGCGGCCGGATGAACCGCGGCGCAGACGTCGTGGCGGAAGCCGGAGAGGGTCGACTCGGCCGTGCGGACGCCGCCGCCGATGGTGTGCGCCGCCTCGAGGACGCGCACCTCGTACCCCGCGCGGGCGAGGGTCACGGCCGCCGCCAGGCCGTTCGGTCCGGAGCCGATGATCGTCGCTCGTGCCATTCGGCCAGTCTTCCATGCCCGGGCGTGAGATCCTTGAGGAAATGAATGAAGTTCAGGGCCCGACCCCCACAGGCAACTCCCGTCCGTACCGAACCCTCGCGGAGGCGCTCCGAGCGCACCGCATCGCCGAAGAGAACCACGAGTTCATCGCGGCGATCACGGATGCCGTCGGCATCTCGTCCTACATCGACCGAGGCCGCTACATCGAGGCGATCCGCCGCGGCGAGGGCGCCTCGCTGCACATCGGCAAGACCTACACCAATGGCTTCGCCGAAGACGAGGTCGTCGTCGTCGGCTCCACGCCCCTGCGTCTGCGGCCGAGCGAAGGCCGTGCTCCGTACTTCTTCGTGACGCACCCGAGCGAGTTCCGTCCCATCGCTCCGGTCAAGGCGAAGCGCAGCACGACTCCTCGAGTCGCGGCGGCGCCGAAGTCCGAGCGGGCGACGAAGACGAGCGAGCGCGACTACGGCGTGTGCGACGTCTGCTTCATGGTGAAGACGCCGGCCGGGGGTTGCGGCTGCGACTGACGCCCGCGATCACGGTGCCTCGAAGGGCACGCCGGTGAGCTTCTGCGACACGTCCCAGATCCTCCGGGCCGACTCATCGTCCCGCAGACGCGAATAGAGCTTCTGAGGTGCGGGCGGACCGCCGAGGTGACCGATCCCCGACGGCCCGTAGAACCCTCCGCCGACGGCATCCGCTGAGGTCGCCGCGTAGACCGCAGGAAGTCCCGCGGACTCGGCCGTGCCGACGATCAGGCCTCGGCGCGAGAGCGCGTCGATGATGCGGCGCCCTGACGTCTGCGTCGCGCGGCCGAGATCCGGCTGCGCGGCCAGCAGGTTCGTCGGTGCGACCCCCGGATGCGAGAGCATGCTGGCGATGCCCCATCCCTCGGCCTCGCTACGTCGCTGGAGCTCGAGCGCGAACATCCCGAACGCGATCTTGGACTGGCTGTACGCGCGCATCCCGTTGTACGAGCGCTCCCACTGCAGGTCGTCCCAGTTGATGCCTCCGCTGTCGGCCGCGATGCTGATCTGCGACACGACCCTGGCCGCGCCGGCCATGAGCAGGGGGAGCAGCCGTCCGACGAGCGCGAAGTGCCCCAGATGGTTGGCGCCGAACTGCAGCTCGAAGCCGTCCGCCGTGGTTCTGCGGTCAGGGGGCGTCATCACTCCGGCATTGTTGATGAGGATGCTGATCGGCTCTCCCTCATCTCGCAACGTGGCGGCGAGTGCGGCGACCGAGCCGAGCGACGAGAGATCGAGATCCCGCAGCGAGATGCGCGCGTTCGGAGCCGTCTCGCGGATCCGTGCGATCGCCACGTCGCCCTTGGCCCGGTTGCGGACGGGCATCACGACCTCCGCGCCTGCGGCGGCGAGACGGGTGGCGATTCCCATCCCGATTCCGTCGCTTGCTCCGGTGATCACTGCGCGCGCGCCGTGCAACGGCGGGATGGTCGGCTCTGCGTTCTTGCGTGGCATGTTCTCTCTTCTTCCTCGTCGGCTCCGATGCTCTCCCGTGTCCGTCGTGCGAACCAGGGATCGTCGATCCGTGGATCGCAAAGGGGCCGGCTGGTAGAACGGAGTCGACGGCGGGAGAAGCGCATGGCGGTGGACCGGCGGGGGCTCGCGGAGTTCCTGAGAACGAGGCGCGAGGCGCTGCAACCCGAGGATGTCGGGCTCGCCCGCGGAGAGCGGCGACGCACCGACGGCCTGCGACGGGAGGAAGCCGCTTCGCTGTGCCACATGTCGACCGATTACTACGCACGGCTCGAACAGGAACGCGGACCCCAGCCCTCCGACCAGATGGTGGCGGCGATCGCCCAGGGACTGCACCTCTCACTGGCAGAGCGAGACCATCTCTTCGCCCTGGCCGGTCACACGCCGCCGGCGCGGGGTGCCGAGAGCGACCATGTGAGCCCGGGGATGCTGCGGATCTTCGATCGACTGCACGACACTCCCGCCGAGGTGGTCACGGAACTCGGTGAGACTCTGCGTCAGAGCCCGTTGGGCAGCGCCCTGGTGGGGGATCTCGTCGGACTCCGCGGACCTTCGCGCAGCATCGGATATCGATGGTTCACCGACCCCTCCGCGCGGTCGATCTACGACCCGGAGGATCACCCGTTCCTCTCTCGGCTGTGGGTGTCGGGGCTGCGCGAGATCGCCGCTCGTCGGGGCCCGGGATCTCGAGCGGCGCGTTATGTGGACCTTCTGACCGATCGGAGCGAGGAGTTCCGACGCATCTGGAAGAAGCACGAGGTGGGTCTCCGCCCCGGCGCCACCAAGCGCTTCATGCACCCCGAGCTCGGGCGGCTGGAGCTCACGTGCCAGACGCTCGTCGATCCGGAGCAGTCGCACTCCCTGCTCGTCTACACCGCAGCGCCGGGCAGCGAGAGCCACGAGAAGCTGCGGCTCCTCTCGGTGATCGGTGGTCAGAGATTCGTCGGCGATCCTTCACCGACCACCTCAGGCGGGAAGTCCGAAGGCTGACTCCCGACACGAGAGCACCGCGCCGGGTCAGGCGAAAGCGCTCATCCCGGTGATGTCACGGCCGAGCAGCAGCGCCTGCACGCTCTCGGTGCCCTCGTAGGTGTGGATCGCCTCGATGTCGGCCATGTGCTGCATCACGCCGTTCTCGAGCAGGATGCCGTTGCCGCCGAGCAGATCGCGGGCGATGGCGGCCACGCGCCGTGCTGCGCGCGTGTTGTGGAACTTCGCCAGTGACGCCTGCGTGGGCCGCAGCTCGCCGGCGGTCTCGAGGTCTGCGAGGCGACGGCAGTAGAGCTGCATCGCGGTGAGGTCCTCGAGCATGTGGGTGAGGCGTTCCTGCACCATCTGGAACTTGGCCAGCGGCTTGCCGAACTGGATGCGCTGGGTCGAGTACGCGAGCGCAGCCTCGTAGCAGGCGGTCGCGTGACCGAGAGCCGACCAGGCGACGCCCGAACGGGTCGCGTAGAGCACGACCGACGCGTCTTTGAAGCTCTTCGTCCCCGGCAGCACGGAGTCGAGCGGCACGCGCACGTCGTCGAGCTCTATGTGCGCCTGGTGGATGGCTCGGAGCGATGCCTTGCCGCGGATCGGCGTCCCGGTGTATCCGGGGGTGTCCTGTTCGACGAGGAAGCACCGGACGGCGCCGTGCTCGGCCGCCGTCTCGTCATCGACGCGGGCCCACACGAACGTGATGCCGCCCGAGGCGCCGTTGCCGATCCACTTCTTCGCACCGCGGATGACCCATTCGTCGCCATCGCGGCGTGCGACGGTCTCGAGCGAGACGGAGTCCGATCCATGGTCGGGCTCGGTGAGTGCGAAGGAGCCGAAGACCGAGCCGTCGGCGAGGGCCGTCAGCCACTTCTGCTGCTGATCGGGTGAGCCGAAGAGCGCGAGAGTGCGCAGCGCGAGCCCGCCCTGCACCGCGAGCACGGTGCCGAGCGACCCGTCGCCGCGGGAGATCTCCATGTTCACGAGCCCGGCGGCGAGCGGGGAGAGGCGGGTGAGCGAAGGATGCTCGATGCCGTCGACGACCAGGTCCATCTCGCCCATGCGGCGAGCGGCGTCGAGCGGGTACTCGGCGCGGTCCCAGGCCTCCGCCATCTGCGGTCCGACCTCGTCGATGTACGCCTTGGCGCGATCCCAGGCCCGGCGATCGGCGTCGGGGATGTCGGCGAAGACGGCGTAGTAGTCGCTGTCCTGGCGTCCGGTGATGTCGTACGACGAGACGCGCTCGCCGGGGAGAGGGGAGGCTGCGGTGCTCATGGTGACTCCTTCGTGACACCAAGTATCGTACTCCTCGATACTCGGTTCCACGACTCCCTCGACGGGAGTCAGGCGGGGTCAGTCGAGCTGCGTGCGCAGGCGCCGGGTGACCTCGGCGATGGGCATCGAACGGGGGAACACGGCGACGACGACATCGTCCGGCGCTTCGGTGACCGCCTCCGATGACACGCCGTAACGGCGGCGGACGTCGGCGAGCGCCGTCTGCAACGTCGAGAGCGGCACCTTCTTCTTGCCGCGCAGCAGCTGCCGGAGCACATGGTTGTGCACCGCGGTGACGAGGGCGGAGAATCCGACGGCATCCAGAGGGTCGATGCCGGGAAGCGAGCTGCGCAGGTAGTCGTCGAACAGTCGCTCGTAGCGGAACACCGTGATGATCTCGCGTTCACGGAGCACCGGCACCTGACGCACGATCTGATAGCGCCGACGCGCGAGCTCCGGGTCGTGCGCGAAGTGGGCGAAGACCGATTCGGATGCTGCGCACACTGCGCCCCAGGGGTCGTCATGCCCCTCGGAGAGGAAGGTCCGCAGCTGCTCGAGCAGAACCTCGTGGTCGGCGAAGACGACGTCCTCCTTGCCTCCGAACTGGCGGAAGAACGTCGACCGTGAGACCCCTGCGGCCTTCGCGATCTGCTCGACGGAGGTCTGATCGAACCCCTGTGATGCGAACAGCTCGAGCGCAGCGGCCACGACGCCGGTGCGCAGTTCTGCGGATTCATGCATGGGACGAGCCTAGACCTCGGCTTCATGCGGTGCAGACGCCGGAATGCACCGACCGCGGCGACGCGCTCTGTGCACTGTCGATAGCGTCGACTAACATGGGTCGCCGGAGGGTGGGGCGCGCTCGCGTCCCTGACGGAGGGGAAGATCATGGCAGCGCAGATCGGTGCTGACTTCGAGCAGATGCTCGAGAACATCCATACGCTCGTCAAGAGCATCGAAGCGGCCGGAGTGGGGTCGCGCGCAACGCAGATCGAAGGCCTGCGCACCAACACGACCGCGCCCTACCTCGATTCCGCGTCCGACTATGCCGCCGGCCTCGAAGCGATGATCGCCGAGCTCAGCGTCAACACCGCCGCCTTCCGGGATGCGCTCAAAGCCGTCGTGGACCAGAAGCAGGAGTCAGAGCAGAACCTCTCCGCGTCTCTCGCTCAGATCGCGCAGGTCGTCGACGACCCGGCACTCACGCCGACCGATCACCTGACCAGCACCGGTTCCGCTCCGGCGGAATCGGGTCCAGAGGCATCCTCGGGCACGACGGAGGACGACGGCACCGAGTCGGTCACATACTGATGAGTGTTCGTCGATGGGGTGCCGTCGCGATGGCACTCGCGATCGCAGCGGCAGCGGCGACAGCACCGAGCGCGGCTGCGGCGCAGGACTTCTCGGCCGACGGACCGCTCTGGTATCTGGACGCGATGAAGATCCAGGCGATCCACGACGCGGGGATCACCGGTGACGGCGTGACCGTCGCCGTTTTCGACGCCGCCCTCGACCCGGAGGTCTCCACGCTCGAGGGTGCGGACATCGAGGTGAGGCAAGCCGAGGGCTGTCCCGATCCGCTCTCGGGGAATCGCGACGACTTCGAGGGGCTGAAGCATGGGACGTCGGTGACGTCGCTGATCGTCGGAAACGGCACATCGGACTCGGGTGCGGGTCCGGTCGGGATCGCTCCCGACGTGCGGATCCTCTATTACGGCATCCTGCAGGACTCGTGCGAGGGAGACACGTTCCCTGCTGCCCTCGACGATGCCGTCGCCCAGGGCGCGGACATCGTCACCATGTCGGGTGGGTTGAATCGACTCGCAGATGAGCTTTCGCAGGATTCCGTCGACAGCGTCGCCGCCGCACTGCGCGAGGGCGTGCTCGTCGTAGCCGGACTGCCGAACCGCGACACCGTCTGGGAGTTCGTGACGACCACGATCAACGGCGTCGTGAACGTCGCGTCCGTCGATGCGTCGGCGCAGGCGGCGACGCAGCTCGACGGTTCCGCAATGGTCAACGAGGACGTGGACATCGTCGCGCCGGGTATCGACGTCGCAGGCCTCGGCTTCGATCAGACGTGGGGGATGTCGGCGTGGTCAGGCAACTCGGCAGCCACTCCGATCGTCGCGAGCCTTCTTGCACTGGCGAAGCAGAAGTGGCCGGATGCCAGCGGGTCGCAGCTGCTGCAGTCGATGATCCGCAACACAGGCTCGACCCCGCATGAGCTGCAGTGGTCGGACACCTTCGGGCACGGGATCATCAATGCGACCCGTCTCGTGCAGGAGGATCCCACGCAGTATCCCGATGAGAACCCTCTCTTCAAGGACGACCAGTCGCCCTCGTTCGAGGAGGTGTTCTCGGCGACCGGCACCGAGCCGACCGGAGAGCCGAGTGCCGAAGACGGCTCGGGTCCCGGTGCGCTTCCGTGGATGCTGGGCGGCGGAGCGGTCATCGTGATCGCCGTCGCGGCGACTGCAATACTGATCGGCCGCAAGAAGAGTGGAGGACGCGCAGATGTATGACCCCAATGTGTGCACACCGACGATGTTCGAGGATGAGCTCCGGGCGCTGTCATCGATGAGCTCGTTCACGGACCCTGAGATGGAGTCCCGCCTGCAGGCGGTGGCGGAGCTGCGGAGAGCGATCCAGGCCGTGCGGGAGATCCCCGGTTGGACCGGCGACTCGGTGGGCGAGGCGCAGGTTCTCCTGGAGCGTATGGAGAAGAACGCGACCGCCATCGAGACGGCGTTGACGGACATGCGCTCGGGCCTCCGCAGGGCCGCGGACAGTGCGGCGGGCGCCGCATCCGCTGCGCTGCGGCGCCTGCCGTCAGCATCTGCGGACGGATTCATCGCCGATGCCCAACGCAATCTCGCCGGGATCACCGACGGATGGGGCGCCTTCGACACCGGCGAGGCTGTGGCGCGTGAAGAGGCGCGGCTCGCCGCAGAGCGGGAGGCCGCGGCGATCGAGGAGCTCAAGGCCATCCGCGGCTCGCTCACCGGAGAGGCGCGACAGAACTTCCAGGACCCCGGCACAGTGACGGTCAACACCTCCTCTGTCCCCCTTCCCGTGATCGACGTGGACGGGATCGACTCCCGTGTTCCCCCGGTCGGCAGCAATGGGCCGTCGGCAGGTGGCGGCTCGCCGCAGGGCGGCACCGGCGGCGGCAGCTGGACGGCGCAGCCTGGCGGAGGGTGGGTGCCCGGAGGCGACGGCGGCTCGGGCGTCGGCAATGGCGGCTCAGGCGGTGGCAACGGCGGCTCAGGCGGTGGCAACGGCGGATCGGTGGGTGACACCGACTTCGGCAACGGTGACTCAGGCGGTGGCAACGGCGGGGGCGGCGTCGGCACCGGCGGCGACGACGGCTGGGGCACCGTCGACCCAGGCGGATCCGGAAGCGGCGGCGCAGGTGACCCCAGCGTGGACTCGCCGATCGGCGGCACCCTGCCCGGGTACCCCGGCGGTGGCGGTGCCAGTGGCGGCGGCGGTGGCGGAGGTCTGCTCACCGGCGGATCCGGTGGTTCGGGCACGCTCGGCGCAGCGGTCGTGGGTGGTGCGGGAGCCGCGGCCCTCCTGGGCACGCGCTCGGCGTCTCTCGGCGGCACGGGCGGCGCGAGCCTCTTCGGCGCGGGTGGGAGCGGCGCAGGAGCCGGTGCTGGTGCGGCCACTGCCGGACGTGGACTGCTCGGCATGAGTGGTGCGACCGGCCCCGGAGGCATCGGGGCGGCAGGATCCGCATCCGGTTCGGCATCCGGCTCTGCCGGCGGTTCGGCCGCCGGCGCGGGTGGTCGTTCGATGGCTCCCGGCATGATGGGCGGAGCAGGCGACGACGAGAAGCGGCGCGAACGCTCGGGTCTCGGCGGCCCGATCGCCCCCAAGCTCGAAGACGAAGAGGAGACAGGGCCCCGCTCGCGTTCGGCCCAGGCCGGCAGTCGCGACACGCTCCGCTGAACCCGATCTCCATACCGGTATGCGCTCCCGGCGGCCTCTTGGCCGCCGGGAGCGTTCAGTTCGAGGTAGTAGGCTGGGCGACTGGTCGATGTCTCGACATCGAGAGAATTACCAGACAGCAGCCCAGTGAAGGAACCACAGTGGATCTGTACGAGTACCAGGCACGAGACGTTTTCGAAAAGTACGGAGTGCCGGTTCTCGCCGGCATCGTCGCCGACACCCCTGAGGAGGTGAAGGCAGCCGCTGAGAAGATCGGCGGAGTCGTCGTCGTCAAGGCCCAGGTGAAGACCGGTGGTCGTGGCAAGGCCGGCGGCGTCAAGGTCGCGAAGACCCCCGAAGAGGCATACGAGGCGGCCAAGGCCATCCTCGGACTCGACATCAAGGGCCACGTCGTCAAGCGCGTCATGGTCGCGCAGGGTGCGCGTATCGCCGAGGAGTTCTACTTCTCCGTGCTGCTCGACCGTGCCAACCGCTCCTACCTGAGCCTCTGCTCGGTCGAGGGCGGCATGGAGATCGAGGAGCTCGCGGTCGAGCGCCCCGAGGCGCTCGCACGCGTCGAGGTCAACCCGTTGACCGGCATCGACAAGGCGAAGGCCGTCGAGATCGCCCGTGCAGCCAACTTCCCCGAAGACCTCATCGAGAAGGTGTCCGACGTCTTCGTCAAGCTCTTCGACGTCTACAAGGGCGAGGACGCGACTCTCGTCGAGGTCAACCCGCTGGTCCGCACCGAAGAGGGCGACATCATCGCTCTCGACGGCAAGGTGACACTCGATGACAACGCCTCCGAGATCCGTCACCCCGAGCACGAAGCGCTCGAAGACAAGGACGCAGCCGACCCGCTCGAGGCCAAGGCCAAGAAGAGCGGTCTGAACTACGTGAAGCTCGACGGCGAGGTCGGAATCATCGGCAACGGTGCAGGACTCGTCATGTCGACGCTCGACGTCGTCGCCTACGCCGGTGAGAACCACAACGGCGTCAAGCCCGCCAACTTCCTCGACATCGGCGGTGGCGCCTCGGCTGAGGTCATGGCCGCAGGCCTCGACGTCATCCTCGGCGACCCGCAGGTCAAGAGCGTGTTCGTGAACGTCTTCGGCGGCATCACGGCGTGCGACGCCGTGGCCAACGGCATCAAGGGCGCTCTCGAGACCCTCGGCAGCGCAGCCTCCAAGCCGCTCGTCGTGCGCCTCGACGGCAACCGCGTCGACGAGGGTCGCGCGATCCTCGCCGAGTACGCGCACCCGCTCGTCACGCTCGCCAGCACCATGGACGAGGGCGCCGACAAGGCCGCCGAACTCGCCAACGCCTGATCGCAGAGAGACACAAGGACTAAAGAAATGTCGATCTACCTCAACAAGGATTCCAAGGTCATCGTCCAGGGCATCACCGGAGGCGAGGGCACCAAGCACACGGCGCTCATGCTGAAGGCCGGCACCCAGGTCGTCGGTGGCGTGAACGCGCGCAAGGCCGGCACCACGGTCTCGCACACCGACAAGGACGGCAACGCCGTCGAGCTCCCCGTCTTCGCCTCCGTGGCCGAGGCCATGAAGGAGACCGGCGCCGACGTGTCGATCGCCTTCGTCCCCGGCGCCTTCACCAAGGACGCGATGATCGAGGCCATCGACGCCGAGATCCCGCTACTCGTCGTGATCACCGAGGGCGTCCCCGTCGGAGACTCGGCCGAGGCCTGGGCCTACGCGCAGAGCAAGGGCAACACGACCCGCATCATCGGACCGAACTGCCCCGGCATCATCACCCCCGGTGAGGCGCTCGTCGGCATCACGCCCGCGAACATCACCGGCAAGGGCCCGATCGGCCTCGTGTCGAAGTCGGGCACCCTGACCTACCAGATGATGTTCGAGCTGCGCGACCTGGGCTTCTCGACCGCCATCGGCATCGGCGGCGACCCGGTCATCGGCACGACGCACATCGACGCGCTGGCCGCGTTCGAAGCAGACCCCGAGACCAAGGCGATCGTGATGATCGGCGAGATCGGCGGCGACGCTGAAGAGCGTGCGGCCGAGTACATCAAGGCGCACGTCACCAAGCCGGTCGTCGGCTACGTCGCAGGCTTCACGGCCCCCGAGGGCAAGACCATGGGCCACGCAGGCGCCATCGTCTCGGGCTCGGCAGGCACCGCTCAGGCGAAGAAGGAGGCCCTCGAGGCCGCCGGGGTCAAGGTCGGCAAGACGCCGTCCGAGACCGCCGCTCTCATGCGTGAGATCGTCGAGTCGCTCTAAGAGCTATAATCGAGGAGAAGGCCCTGGACTCCACTCCGGGGCCTTCTTCTATGCCCGGACGGGGTCTCCGCCGAGCCGCTCCCAGATCGCCGCGACGTGCCGTGAATCGGTGCCACAGCATCCTCCGATGACGCGCACCGACGGCATCCGCTCGAGGAGCTGAGCCATGCGGTCGGCCAGTTCGACGGGGTCGCCGTCGTCGAGGATCTCCGACTCGTCGAGCTCGGCGTGCGAGAGGCGTGAGGCGTTGGGGCGGATGCCGACGATAAGTGGCGCGGTGTCGGCATCCAGAGCGCGCTCGAAGTGATCCGGGTGCGCGCAGTTGAGGGCGTAACCGTCGGGCGGATCCGACGCCTCCACCTCGGCGATCGTCTCCGCGAGTGTGCGGCCTGACGCGAGCAGTCCGTCGGTCTCGACGGTGAACGAGATCTCGACGGAGATGCCTGCCTCGCGGGCGGCGCGGACGATGCCCTGCGCCTCCGCCGCGTCGTTGAGCGTGTACGCGGCGATCACGTCTGCCCCCGCCTCGACGAGGGCGCGCACCTGGTCGCGGTGATAGCGATAGGCGTCATCCGGTCCGGTCACGGGATCCCACGCCCCCGGTCGGTAGCCGTCTCCTCGGGGGCCGAGCATGCCGACGATCTGCACCACAGGCAGGCCGGACTCGGCAGCGATCCGCTGCAGCAGCCGCACCGCATCGACGTTGACCCGATGCATGGCGTCGGTGTCGTATCCGAGCCGGGCGCCCCAGTCCGAGCTCGCACGCCAGGTGGGGGTCTCGAGCCGCAGCGGGGCGCCGTGTGCTCGGGCGATCTCGACGTAGCCGCGGTAGTACTCGCCCAGGAGCCGGCGGCCGTCATCATCGTCGAGGAGGACGAAGGCGGCGAAGTCCGGCAGATCGACGCCGTGATGGAAGATCAGATCGGTCTCCAGGCCGCCGTCTGTGACGTGACGGACCGGTACGACGGGTGCGGACATCGGTGCCTGCTCTCCTCGGGTCCTTCCGTTGTAGCACTGCGCACAGGGTGGCGCCACGGGGCCTGCACACGACAGAGGGGCGGATGCCGCAGCATCCGCCCCTCGTTGTTCCTGAGTCGCTCAGGCGACGCCGAACAGTGCCTCGATGGGTCCGCGGGCGAAGAACACGACGAAACCGGCGGCGACCACCCAGAGCAGTGGGCTGATCTTCCTGGCCTTTCCGGAGAACGCCTGCACGAGGACCCAGCTGACGAAGCCCGCGCCGATGCCGTTGGCGATCGAGTAGGTCAGCGGCATCACCGTGACCGTCAGGAACACCGGGAGCAGCACGCTGAACTCGGTCAGATCGATGTACTTGATCTGGGCCATCATCATGGCTCCGACGATCACCAGCGCTGCGGCGGCGATCTCGGTCGGCACGATCGACGTGAGCGGTGTGAGGAACATCGCCAGCAGGAACATGCCACCGGTGATCAGGTTCGCGAAGCCGGTGCGCGCACCCTCTCCGATGCCCGCTCCGGACTCGATGAACACGGTGCTCGACGACGACGACGTGCCACCACCGACGATCGCGCCGACACCTTCGACGACCAGCGCCGACTTGATGCGGGGGAAGTCGCCGTTCTCGTTCGCGAGACCGGCTTCCTTGGCGAGACCGGTCATGGTGCCCATGGCATCGAAGAAGTTCGAGAAGACCAGGGTGAAGACGATCATCACGATCGCGACGAGGCTGACCTTGCTGAAGTCGAAGCCGAAGTCGACCGCGCCGACCAGGCTCAGGTCGGGCAGGCCGAACGGCGAGCCGCTGAGCGTGGGGACCGTGAGGCCCCAGCCTCCGGCGTTGCCGTCTGCCGCGGCGCCGAGATGCCAGATCGCCTCGACGATCACCGCGAGCACCGTGCCCGAGACGAGGCCGATGAGCAGCCCGCCCTTGACCTTGCGGGCGACCAGGATGCCGGTGACGATCAGCGTGACGATGAAGAGGACGGTCGGGACGGTCGCGACGGAGCCGCCGACTCCCAGACCGACCGGCGGGGACGCGCTGCCGGTGGCGGTCACGAAGCCCGAGTTGACGAAGCCGATGAAGGCGATGAACAGGCCGATTCCGACCGTGATCGCGATCTTGAGCTGGAACGGCACAGCGTCGAAGATCATCTTCCGAAGGCCCGTGGCAGCGAGGAGCACGATCACGAGACCGTTGATCATGACGAGCGCCATGGCCTCGGGCCAGGTGACCTGGCCGACGACCGAGAATGCGACGAAGGCGTTGATGCCGAGGCCGGCAGCGAAGCCGAAGGGCAGGCGGGTGATGAGACCGAACAGGATCGTCATCACGCCGGCGGTCAGCGCGGTCGCGGCGCCGACGGCGCTGAAGTCGAGGGTGTTGCCTGCGACATCGGCCGAGCCGGACAGGATGATCGGGTTGAGGATCACGATGTAGGCCATCGTGACGAAGGTCACCAGACCCCCTCGGATCTCGGTGCCGATCGTGGATCCGCGCTTGCTGATCTCGAAGAAGCGGTCCAGGGCGTTCGTGGGTTCGGCGGTTGAGCGGGTGGGGGACGGGGCAGTTGTCATCGGGAAACCTCCGCAGGAGACGATATCGTGTCGCGCGAGTCGCGCGCGCCCCCAGGCGACGACAGGGTTCTCGTCGTAGTCTCGATTCGATATGCAACGCCTCCTCGTCGCGCTCCTCGCCGCCTTCGATGCCGCTATCGCTGCGGCGGTCGGTCTCGTGGTTCTGCTGGCGCCGCTCACCCTGCTCTGGACGCTCTCGTTCGGGGTGACAGCCGACTGGGGAGCGCTCTGGCCGCTCACCGGCTCACTGTGGCAGTTCGGCCACGGCGTGCCGCTGAGCATCGACGTCTCGACCGAGGTGCTGCGCACCACGGGCATCGCGCCCGACGCTGCCGCTTTCACGCTCTCGGTGACTCCGCTCGCATTTCTCGTCTTCACTCTGCTGTTCGCGGCTCGCTCCGGCGCCCGTGCCGCCCGCGCGGGTGCGTGGCTGCTCGGCACGCTGTCCGGTTCCCTCGCGTTCGCGGCGATCGCGACCGGAGTCGCGCTGACCTCGCATCTCGCCGCGGTCGAGACGCCCGTCGCAGAGGGCATCCTGCTTCCGACCGCGGTCTATCTCGTGGGCGCCGCGTGCGGGGCCGTGCGCATCGCCTGGGAAGACGGCGACGGCGGCGTCCTCGACCGCATCCACGACGTCGTCGACTCCTGGGGCGATTGGGGACCGGTGCCGAGCGCAGCGGTCCGCGGGGCGGCCTTCGCCGTGGTGGGGGTCACCGCTGTCTCGGCGGTCGCCGTCGCCGTTCTCGTCGCGGCACGGGGCGGGGAGATGGTCGCGTTGTTCCAGGCAGCTCGGGTCGACGCGCTCGGCGCCGGAGTCATCACGCTCGGGCACCTCGCCTATCTGCCGACGATCATCGTCTGGGCGGCCTCCTGGCTCGCCGGCCCCGGATTCGCGGTGGGCGTCGGCACTGCGGTGTCTCCCGCGGGCACCCAGCTCGGGGTGGTCCCGGGGATCCCCGTGCTCGGTCTTCTTCCTGAGAGCACGTCGATCTGGATGCTCATCGTGATCATCCTCCCGATCGGAGCGGGAGCCTTCGCAGGATGGGCCGTCCGCTCGCGACTCGTGTGGGAGGGAACGCCTCTCGGAATGGCTCCTCGTGCGGTGATCGCCGCGGGCATCGGTGTGCTGACCGCCGCGGCCGCCGGGGTCGCCGCCCTGCTCGCCGGAGGATCGATGGGACCGGGGCGGCTCGCCGAAGCCGGACCGGCGGCGCTGCCCTTCGCACTCGCTCTGGGCGGCGAGGTCCTGCTCGGTGCGGCGATCCTGCTCCTGTCGCCTCGGAACCGGGACGAGCTCGCGGAGGAGCGCACCGACCGGTGGGTCGCCGAGATGACGGCATCCGATTCCGCCTCGAGTGAGCCCGGCGAGGGGATGGTTCGCTGGCCCGATGCAGCGTCGGACTACGACACCGCGCCGCTGGATGGCGCGGCGGGGTTCCGGCTGCCCCAGCGCGACCCCGGGGACCCCGTCGGCTGACACGCGGGGTCGGGCCCGGCGCCGGCCCCGATAGACTGGGTGCGTGCTCACGGTCGCCGTTCTCATCTCGGGCACCGGCTCGAACCTTCGCGCCCTCCTCGAGGCTGCTCGCCACCCCGATTTTCCTGCGCGGGTGGTGGTCGTCGGCGCCGACCGCGAAGCCGATGGCCTCGCCCACGCCGAGGAGTTCGGCATTCCGAGCTTCACGGTTCCCTGGCACGAGCACGAGTCTCGTGAGGCGTGGGGTGAAGAACTCGGCCGACAGCTCGCGGTCTGGAATGCAGACCTCGTCGTGCTCAGCGGCCTGATGCGCCTGCTTCCCGCTGCGCTCGTCGCGGACCTCGCGCCGCGGCTCATCAACACGCATCCCGCCTACCTGCCTGAGTTCCCCGGTGCACACGGAGTGCGCGATGCGCTCGCCGCGGGCGTCTCGGAGACCGGCGCGAGCGTGATCGTGGTCGACGACGGCGTCGACACCGGGCCGATCCTCGCCCAGGAGAGGGTGCCGGTCATCGCAGGCGACACCGAGCACAGCCTGCACGAGCGCATCAAGCCCGTCGAACGCCGACTGCTCATCGACGTGGTGCGCCGCATCGCGACCGGCGAGCTCTCGCTGACCTCCGCATCCTGACCCGATCCACGCACGCCCCCCCTCGCACGAAGGAGCCCCTCATGGCCGGACCCCGCCACGATCATTCGCTGTACCGCGACCGCGACACCGTCCCGGTGCGCCGGGCGCTCGTCTCGGTGAGCGACAAGACCGATCTGCTCGTGCTCGCGGCGGCGCTCGCCGATGCGGGTGTGCAGATCGTCTCGACCGGCTCGACCGCCTCCACCATCCGCGAGGCCGGATTCGAGGTGACCGATGTCGCCGCCGTCACCGGCGTCGCCGAGATGCTCGACGGGCGCGTGAAGACGCTGCATCCCAAGATCCACGGCGGCCTGCTCGCGGACCTCCGCCTCGAGGATCACGAGCGTCAGCTCGCCGACCTCGACATCGCGCCGTTCGAGCTCGTCGTCGTGAACCTCTACCCCTTCGTCGAGACTGTCGCCTCGGGCGCCGAGGGCGACGACGTCGTCGAGCAGATCGACATCGGCGGGCCTGCCATGGTCCGCGCCGCGGCCAAGAACCACGCGAACGTCGCGATCGTCGTCTCGCCGCAGTCGTACCCCGGCATCATCAGCGCCATCGAGAACGGCGGCACCACGCTGACGCAGCGCCGCGAGCTCGCGGCCCGCGCCTTCGCGCACACCGCCGCGTACGACACGGCTGTCGCCTCCTGGTTCGCCGAGGGCACGCTCGGTGAGGGCGAGGACCTGCCCACCCACCTCACGATCCAGGCCGAGCTTCTCAACACCCTGCGCTACGGCGAGAACTCGCACCAGCGCGGCGCGATCTACACGCGCGTCGGTGGCCACGGCATCGCGCAGGCGACGCAGCTGCAGGGCAAGGAGATGTCGTACAACAACTACGTCGATGCGGATGCCGCGCTGCGCGCCGCGTACGACATGGTGAAGCCGGCCGTCGCGATCATCAAGCACGCGAACCCGTGCGGCATCGCGACCACCGCGCCCAACGCCCTCGACCCGATCGCGAGCGCGCACATCCGTGCGCACGAGTGCGACCCCGTGTCGGCGTACGGCGGTGTGATCGCCGCGAACGGCACCGTGACGCTCAAGATGGCCGAGAACCTCAAGGACATCTTCACCGAGGTCATCGTCGCTCCGTCGTTCGAGCCCGCAGCGCTCGAGGTGTTCAAGGCGAAGAAGAACCTGCGTCTGCTGCAGCTTCCGCAGGACTGGCAGCAGGAGCGCATGGACGTGCGCCTGGTCTCGGGAGGGCTTCTGCTGCAGGACGCCGACCGCTTCCCCGACGACATCGTGTCGGTCGCGAAGAACTGGGAGCTCGTCTCGGGCGAGCGCCCCAGCGACGAGGAGATGGAGAACCTGATCTTCGCGTGGAAGGCGTGCCGCGCCGTGAAGTCGAACGCCATCGTCCTCGCGAAGGACAACGCCACGGTCGGCGTCGGCATGGGCCAGGTCAATCGTGTCGACTCGTGCCGGCTCGCCGTCGAGCGTGCCGGTGACCGGGCAGCGGGCTCGGTCGCCGCATCCGATGCGTTCTTCCCCTTCGCCGATGGCGCGCAGGTGCTCATCGACGCGGGCGTCACGGCGATCGTCCAGCCCGGCGGCTCGGTGCGCGACGAAGAGGTCGTCGACGCCGCACGCAAGGCCGGAGTCACGATGTTCTTCACCGGAGAGCGTCACTTCTTCCACTGAGGAGTCCGGCCCCAGGGTCGCAGCACCTCCGAGACCCCTCGCGTCGACGTCGGCGCGAGGGGTCTCGCGCTGTCTGCAGGGGGGTGAGACCGATGTCCACAGTGATGTCCGATTTCCGCCAGTCAGTGTCGGAGGAGCATGACAGAGTGGAGCCATGAGCTTCCCCGTGACCGACTTCGACGAGCGATATCGCGCGATCAGCGCACGTGACACGCGCTTCGACGGTCAGTTCGTGACCGCCGTGAGCTCCACCGGCATCTACTGCCGGCCGAGCTGCCCCGCGCGCACACCCAAGCCGCAGAACGTCACCTTCTACCCGACCAGCGCGGCGGCTCACGAGGCGGGCTTCCGGGCGTGCAAACGATGCCTCCCTGAGGCGGCCCCCGGCTCGCCCGCGTGGGATCTGCGCAGCGACGTCGCCGCTCGGGCGATGCGTCTCATCGCCTCGGGCGTGGTCGAGCGCGAGGGGGTCTCCGGGCTCGCCGTGCGTCTCGGATACTCGACCCGGCACCTCACCCGGCTGCTCTCGACCGAGCTCGGTGCGGGTCCTCTCGCCCTCGCGCGGGCGCATCGGGCGCACACGGCGCGGATGCTGCTCGTCGGCACGGACATGCAGATCTCCGACGTCGCGTTCTCCGCGGGCTTCGCGAGCATCCGGCAGTGCAACGACACGATCCGCGAGGTGTTCGGCCTGACGCCGGGCGAGCTCAGGGCCCGTCGGAAGACGCCGGCGTCGGCTGCTCCCGGCGCGATCGACCTCGTCCTCCCGTATCGCGGTCCTCTCGATGCGGCCGGCGTCTTCCACTGGATGGCGGCCCGTGCGGTGTCGGGGGTCGAAGAGGCCACGGCCACGTCGTTCTCGCGTCATCTGCGCATGGCGGGCGGGCCCGCATGGTTCGAGGTGAGGCAGGATGCGACGGAGCGACTGCACCTGCGTGCCCGTGTCGCGCAGCTCGGCGACCTCGCTCCGCTGGTGTCGACCGTGCGACGGATCTTCGATCTCGACGCCGACCCTCTTGCCGTCGACGATGCGCTGAGCGCGCATCCGGAGCTCGCTCCGCTCGTCGCGCGCACTCCCGGCATCCGTGTGCCCGGTTCGGCGGATCCGCATGAGATGCTGATCCGCGCGATGATCGGTCAGCAGATCACGGTCGTCGCCGCTCGCACTGCCCTGACGGCCCTGACCGAGGCGCTGGGGGAGCGCACGGAGCAGGGGCTTCTGTTCCCCACGATGTCGGCGATCGCCGAGCGAGGGGCCGAGGTGCTGCGCGGGCCGGGGGCTCGTATCAGGGCGATCGTCGGTGCTGCGGCAGCTCTCGCCGACGGCTCGCTCCCGCTCACGGTCGGAGACGACGGCGTCGAGCAGCGAGCCGCCCTGCTCGCGATGCCGGGCATCGGTCCCTGGACGGCCGACTACGTGCGGATGCGCGTGCTCGGCGACCCCGACGTGCTTCTCCCCGGCGATGTCGCACTGCGCGCAGGGGCCGCCGCGTCCGGGCTTCCGGGCGATCCGCGGCCGCTCGTCGCGTGGGCGGAGCGCACCGCCCCGTGGCGCAGCTATCTCAGCGCACATCTCTGGCGCGCAGCACCGGCCCGCCCTGTGCGACGGACGCGCGCGTCCCAGACCACCACCCTTGTGAAGGAGACCCCATGAACGCCATCATCCAGACCATCGAGACCCCGGACGGGCCGTTCACCATCCTCGCCGACGAGCATCAGCGAGTGCTTTCCTCGGGATGGACTGCCGATCAGGCGACGATCGTCGCCCGCCTCTCGGCCCAGGGGCGACCGACTCAGGTGCGCGAGCGCGACACTGATGCGGCAGCCGCGGCGCTCGCGTTCTACGCCGGAGACCTCTCGGCGATCGACGCGGTCGCGGTGAAGCAGACGGGCACGACGCTGCAGCTGGCCGGATGGTCGGCGCTGCGTCAGATCGAGCCGGGGGAGCCGCTGACCTACACCTCGTTCGCGGCGCGGCTCGGCAACCCTCGGGCGGTGCGGGCCGCTGCCTCGATCTGCGCGCGCAACGCTCCGGCGCTGTTCGTCCCGTGCCATCGCGTGCTGCGCTCCGACGGCACGCTCGGCGGGTTCGCGTGGGGCCTCGACGTCAAGGCGAGTCTGTTGGAGAGGGAAGCCGCGCGGGGGTGAGTCGCAGAATCGTCGGCCGGCGCTGAAGCGCTATCGCCCGTCACCGAGACGGGCATCCCGGCATGCGATGTCGCCAGAGGAAGACGACGTCGAGGAATCAAGAATCTCTCTTGCGCTCAGCTTGTTCACAGGAATAGGCTGGTGGGCTGTCGCACCGACCGGGACGACATCGCCGAGCCTGAGGAGGACACCATGACATCGATCGCCGCTGTGCAGATCGCCGCTCTCGGCTCGACCCCGGTGCGCCCGCTCCGCTAGAGCCACTTTCCGACACGCACGACCTCACCGGATGCCGGACTCCGAGAGTCCGTTGCTGCGTCCGCCCCCTTCAGCAACCGCTTCCCCATACGAAACTCGTCTGAGAGACATGTCTTCCTCGCCTTCATCGCAGAACGCTTCTTCCTCCTCGTCCCTCTCCACGCCGGCAGCCCTGTGGCGCCTGAAGCCCTTCGTGAAGCCCGTCATCTGGCGGCTCGCCGGAGGTGCCGCCAGCGCCCTCGTGGCCGCGGTCATCGCGCTGATGATTCCGATCGTGCTGGAGCAGATCATGCGCGGACCGGTGCAGACCGGTGCGCTCGACGCCATCGCCTGGGGTGCGCTCGCGGTCTTCGGTCTCGCCCTCGGTGAGGCGCTGATGGTGTGGCTGCGCCGCCAGTTCGTGCTCAACCCCGCGACGCAGGTCGAGTACAAGATGCGCACCGAGCTCTACTCGCGACTCCAGACGCTGCCGGTCTCGTTCCACGACCGCTGGCAGTCGGGGCAGCTGCTGAGCCGCATGATGCAGGACATCGGCCTGATCCGCCGGTGGCTGGCGTTCGGTCTCGTGCTGCTCGTGGTCAACGTGCTGACGATCATCATCGGCTCGGTGCTGCTGTTCCGCTGGCACTGGCTGCTGGGCGTCATCTTCATCGTCACCGCCATTCCGCTGTGGATCCGCGGCTATCTCTTCGAGAAGCGCTACGGCGCGCTCACGCGCCGCAGCCAGGACCAGGCCGGCGACCTCGCGACCAGCGTCGAGGAGAGCGTGCACGGCATCCGCGTGCTCAAGGCCTTCGGTCGCGGCAAGCACGCCCTCGGTCGCTTCAGTCGTCAGGCCGAGACGCTTCGCGAGACCGAGATGAGCAAGGCCGGCGCGATCGCGTCGATCTGGTTCTGGCTCGACCTCATGCCGCAGATCGCCTTCGGCCTCAGCCTGATGTCGGGCATCTGGCTCATCTCGCAGGGCGAGATCGATCAGGCGCAGCTGTTCGCGTTCTTCGCCATGGCCGTGGTGCTCCGCTGGCCCATCGAGTCGATCGGCTTCCTGTTCTCGTTCATGCTCGATGCGCGCACGGCGACCGACCGCGTGTTCGACATCTACTCCGAGACGAACTCCATCACCGACCCCGAGAACCCGGTGCACATCGCGGAACCCCGCGGCGAGCTGGCTTTCGAGGCGGCGCACTTCCGGTACCAGGACGCAGGAGAGCACGAACGCGACCTGCTCGACGGCATCGATCTCGTGCTGCGGCCGGGCGAGACCATGGCGCTCGTCGGACTGACCGGCAGCGGCAAGACCACGCTGACCACGCTGCCGACGCGTCTCTATGACGTCACCGGCGGGCGGGTCACGCTCGACGGCGTCGACGTGCGGGATCTGCCGCTCGCCGAGCTGCGCCAGCACATCGCGATGGCCTTCGAAGACGCCACGCTGTTCTCGGCGACCGTTCGTGAGAACGTGCTGCTGGGGCGCGCCGACCTCGACGTGCACAGCGAGGAGGGCGAGCGTGTGCTGCGCGAGGCTCTCGAGGTCGCCCAGGCGGCCTTCGTGGACTCGTTGCCCGAGGGCGTCGAGACCGTCATCGGCGAGGAGGGGCTGAGCCTCTCCGGTGGGCAGCGTCAGCGTCTGGCACTCGCCAGGGCCGTCGCCGCGAACCCGAAGGTGCTCGTGCTCGACGACCCGCTGTCGGCGCTCGACGTCGACACCGAGGCTCTCGTCGAAGAGGCGCTGCGGCACGTGCTGGCCGACACCACGGCGATGATCGTGGCGCACCGCCCCTCGACCGTGGCCCTCGCCGACCGCGTGGCGCTGCTCGAGGCCGGCCGCGTCACCGCCGTCGGAACCCACAGCGAACTGCTGAGGACGAGCCGTCACTACCGGCACGTCATCTCGAGCCTCGAGGCCGAGGAGGCGGCGCGTACGGGCGCCATCCCGATCATCCGCGACGAGCAGGCTGAGATCGACGCCACAGTTCAGGCCGGGATCCGCGAGCATGCCGCCGACCAACACATCATCACCGAGAAGGAGGTGCAGCGATGAGCACCGCGATCACCGGAACCCAGGACGAAGACCGCTCCAGCTACACCAAGGAGGAGAGCCGGGCCATCCGGCGTCGCTCGCTCCGACTGCTGGGCTCGCTCGTGCGTCCCCTCAAGGCGCAGATCGCGCTCGCGGCGATCGTGCTCGTGATCTCGACGGCGCTCCAGGTCGCCGGCCCGATCCTGATCAGCATCGGGCTCGACCGGGCCCTGCCCGCCGTGCTCGAGCGCGCGGACTGGATGCCGACCTTCATGATCGGCGGGGTCTATCTCCTCGCCGGGGCGGTCGCGGCGGCGATGATCGCCTGGTACGTCATCATCGCGGCCAAGCTCACGCAGGCGGTGCTGCTGGACCTCCGCAAGCGGATCTTCCTGCACACTCAGCGCCTCAGCCTGGAGTTCCACGAGTCGTACACGTCCGGTCGCATCATCTCGCGCCAGACGAGCGATCTCGACTCGATCAAGGAGCTTCTCGACGGCGGACTGAACGAGCTCGTCTCCGGCGTGCTGTTCGGCCTGTTCACGTTCATCGCGCTGTGCGTGTGGGACTGGCAGTCCGGGCTCATCCTCGCGATCGGCGGCGTGCCGCTGTTCTTCCTGATGCGCTGGTTCTACTCGCGCTCTCAGCTCGTCTACCGCGAGTCGCGCGTGATCAGCGCGAAGGTGATCGTGCAGTTCGTCGAGACGATGACGGGCATCCGAGCGGTGAAGGCGTTCCGCAAGGAACCCCGCAACGATGTGGCGTTCCAGAAGATCGCGGGCGACTATCGGGACGTCAACCGACGCTCGATGCTGCTGTTCGGCACGTTCGAGCCCGGTCTGATGGGCGTCGCGGCTCTGGTGCTCGGCATCGTCGTGCTCTGGGGTGGCATCCGAGTGTCCGAGGGGGCACTCACCGTCGGCGTGCTGCTGTCGGCTGTGCTGTACGTGCGCAACTTCTTCGCTCCGATGCAGGAGATCGCGATGTTCCTCAACTCCTACCAGTCCGCCACGGCGGCGCTGGAGAAGGTGTCCGGCGTGCTCGAGGAGGTGCCGACCGTTCCGGATCCCGAGAAGCCGGTCGACCTCTGGGAGTCGCGAGGACACATCGAGTTCGATGAGGTGACGTTCGGCTACAACGGTGAGAAGACGATCCTGCCGAACTTCTCGCTGGACATCCCCGCTGGGCAGACCATCGCTCTGGTGGGCACCACCGGAGCGGGGAAGTCCACGCTCGCGAAGCTGATCTCCCGGTTCTACGACCCGTCGATCGGAAAGGTGACGCTCGACGGAGTCGACCTGCGCAACCTGCACCCGAAGGATCTCCGCCGGGCCATCGTCATGGTGACGCAGGAGGCTTATCTCTTCAGCGGAACGGTCGCCGACAACATCGCTCTCGGAAAGCCCGACGCCTCGCTCGACGAGGTCCGCGCGGCTGCCCGCGCGGTCGGGGCGGACGAGTTCATCTCGTCGCTGCCCGACGGGTACCGCACCGACGTCAACAAGCGCGGTGGTCGTGTGTCGGCAGGTCAGCGTCAGCTGATCTCGTTCGCCCGAGCGTTCCTCGCCGACCCCGCGGTGCTGATCCTCGACGAGGCCACCGCGTCGCTCGACATCCCCTCGGAGCGTCTGATTCAGGACGCGCTGCAGACGCTGCTCAAGGACCGCACGGCGATCATCATCGCGCACCGTCTCTCGACGGTCGCGATCGCCGACCGGGTGCTGGTGATGGAGCACGGGAAGATCATCGAGGATGACACGCCCGAGGCACTCATCAGCGGCACGGGCAAGTTCGCGCAGCTGCACGCCGCCTGGCAGGAGACCCTGGTGTGAACGAGCCCGATTCCTGAACACCGGGGCCACGACCGATCATCGGTCGTGGCCTCGGTCGTACGTCGGGGAGACGGCGGAGCGGTGAGGCGTCGGCCTGGGTAGCATCGAAGTATGGATCCGTTGCTTCTCGCCGTCGAGTTGTGGTGGATCGCGCCCGTCGCGGCCGGCGGAGTCGCGGCCGGGGCGGTCGGGTTGCGTCGTCGCAGCACGAAGAGCGGCCGTCGGCTCGAGTACGACGCGGCCCGGCACGATCTCAAGGCCGCGCAGCAGACGGCGGTCGAACGACGGATGGCCGTGAAGTTGGCCAGGGCCGACGTCGCGCGCATCTCGGCCGAGCGCAGCGCGCGCCGTGCGACTCCCGAGCAGGTGGCCGGTGCCAAGCGGATGCTGCGCGCCAAGGAGAACGATGCCAAGGCCGCCGCCGCAGACGTGCGCGCCAAGCAGGTTCGGCTCAACGCCGCTCGTGCGGCGATCCCCGCAGCATCCGCCCCTCGTCCCCTGGAGCGTCTCCAGGCGCAGCATGAGGCGATCGTCGTGCGCTGGATGAACTATGAGACCGATGCCGGCCTGCAGATCGCGTACCCGGCGATGACCGACGTCAAGCAGCCCGCGACAGCGGCGTATCTCCGGGCGGCAGCGCATGCGGTCGAGATGCGCCGCGCCGCCACCGGACGGGTCAGCGCTGAGGACTTCGCCGCCTACCGTGACGCCGTCGCCGACCTCGAGCGCGCCTTCGAGGCCGCGGAGCATTCGGCGAGGGTTCAGGCGGGCGAGGCACCCAAGCCGTCGTCGGCCTGGCAGGACGCCGCGCAGGACATGATCAGCCGCTCCGCCGACGCGATCGATCGCGCAGCCGGCGCCGCGGCATCGGCATTCGCGGCCTGGAACGAGCGCAAGCGGCCAGGCAAGCAGTGACCGCCGCCTCCGAGGAGGAAAGGCGGCGGTCGGTGGTGCGCATCCGAAGGGTCAGGCCCCGATCGTGCGTGAGGCGATGAGCTCGCGATACCAGCGCCCCGAGTCCTTGACGGTGCGTTCGAGCGAGTCGAAGTCCACGCGCACGATGCCGAACCTCTTGGCGTAGCCGTACCCCCACTCGAAGTTGTCGAGCAGCGACCACACGAAGTAGCCCCGCAGGTCGACACCCCGCTCGATCGCACGGTGAGCGGCGGTGAAGTGACGTCGCAGGTAGTCCGTGCGCTCGGGATCGGGCACTGAGCCGTCGGCAGCGACCTCGTCGTCGAACGCGGCGCCGTTCTCGGTGACCATCAGCGGCTGGGCGGGGAACTGCTCCGACAGGGAGACGAGCAGCTCTTCGAGTCCCTCCGGCGCGATGTTCCACCCCATCGCCGTGTAGGGCCCCGGCTGCTCGACGAACTCGACCAGCTGATCGCTGCCCGGCCACGCGGTGCCTCCGGCCGTGCCCTTGTGCCCGTCGTTCTGCTGCTTCTCCGAGATGCCGTCCCAGAGTCGCACCGTCGCGGTGGAGTAGTAGTTCACTCCGAGCACATCGATCGGCTGGTTGACGGTGGCGAGGTCGCCGTCGTGCACGAACGACCAGTCCGTGACCGAGGCCGTGTCCTCGAGGAGATCCGCGGGGTACTCGCCGCGCAGCATCGGCTGCGTGAACGCGCGGTTCGCCAGAGCGTCGATCCGGCGCATGGCCTCGTCTGCGCCGTCGCCCACGCCGCGCAGCACATGGAAGTTCAGTGTCACCGAGTAGTCGGGGTCGCCGGTCGACGTGGCGCGGAGCGCCTGGACCGCGCGCCCGTGCGCGAGGTTCAGGTGGTGCACGGCGGCCAGGGCGGAGGCAGGCTCGTGGCGGCCCGGCGCGTGACCACCCTGCCCGTATCCCAGATAGGCCGAGCACCAGGGCTCGTTGAGCGTCGTCCAGGTGTGCACCCGGTCGCCGAGCGCCGCCCCCATGATCGACGCGTATCGCTCGAAGGCGTCGGTCGTCGACCGGGAGGTCCACCCGCCTGCATCCTCCAGATACTGCGGCAGGTCCCAGTGATAGAGGGTCGCCACCGGCTTGATGCCCCGCTCGAGCAGTCCGTCGACAAGACGAGAGTAGAAATCGATCCCCGCCTGGTTCACGGCGCCGTCCGCCGCGGGAACGATCCGCGGCCAGGCGATCGAGAATCGGTACGCCTGCAGTCCGAGATCCGACATCAGATCGAAGTCCTCATCGACGCGGTGGTAGTGGTCGCAGGCCACATCGCCGGTGTCGCCGTTCCACACCTTCCCCGGCGTCTTGCTGAACGTGTCCCAGATCGACGGCGTGCGCCCGTCTTCGGCGGCCGCCCCCTCGATCTGGTAGGAGGCGGTAGCCGATCCGAACGTGAAGCCCTCGGGCAGCACGAGTCCGGATCCGCGGTAGTCATCGGCAGGAGAGAGAGTCACCGGGTCACCTCAGTCAGGTCGGTTTCGTAGATCTTCTCACGGCCGTCCGGGCTCGTGACGGTCACGGACGCCGAGCCCGATCCGCCAGGGAACACCCGCAGTCGCAGGCCGTCGTGATAGTCGTAGTCGGGTCTGTCGGTGCGGGCACCCCAGGGGAGTGCCGTGCCTGGTCGCACGTACAGCGGAAGCGAGTCGAAGGAGTGGGTCTCTCGGCGCCAGCCCCCGCCCGAGACGGTCTCGCCGCTCAGCAGCGAGGTCCACTCGCCCTCCGGCAGATAGAACTCGACCGATCCGTCCTCGGAGAAGACGGGCGCCACGAGCAGGTCGGTGCCGAGCATGTACTGCCGGTCGAGGTAGCCGACGGCCGGGTCATCGGGGAACTCCAGCTGCATCGGCCGCATCACGGGCAGGCCCGTCCTCGATGCGATGATGCCCTGCTGATACAGGTAGGGCATCAGCTGCATCTTGAGGTGCGTGAATCGCCTCGTCACGTCGACGGCCTCCTCGTCGAATGCCCACGGCACCCGGTAGGAGCTCGATCCGTGGAAGCGCGAGTGCGAGCCGAGCAGACCGAAGGCCGTCCAGCGTTTGAATACACCGGCATCCGGAGTGCCCTCGAATCCGCCGATGTCGTGGCTCCAGAAGGCGAAGCCGCTCAGTGCGAGCGAGAGCCCGCCGCGCAGGGTCTCGGCCATCGACGCGTAGGTCGACGTCGAGTCGCCGCCCCAGTGCACCGGCATGCTCTGCCCGCCGGCGGTCGCCGAGCGCGCGAACAGCACGGCGTCGTCTGCGCCTCGCGCTTCGACGAGCACATCGTGCACGGCCCGGTTGTAGAGATCGGTGTACAGGTTGTGCATGCGCTCGGGGTTGGAGCCGTCGGCCCAGACCACCTCGGTGGGGATGCGTTCGCCGAAGTCGGTCTTGAAGCAGTCCACGCCCTGTGCGATGAGCTCGCGGAGCTTCGCCTGGTACCAGGCGGTCGCATCCGGATTGGTGAAGTCGACGAGCCCCATTCCCGCCTGCCAGAGATCCCACTGCCAGACCGACCCGTCGGGGCGCATCACGAGGTAGCCCTGATCAGCCGCCTCACGGAAGAGGGGGGAGCGCTGCGCGATGTACGGGTTGATCCAGACGCAGACGCGCAGGTCCTTGTCGTGCAGTCGTGACAGCATGCCCTCGGGGTCGGGGAACACCCGGGAATCCCAGACGAAGTCGGTCCAGTTGAACTCGCGCATCCAGAAGCAGTCGAAGTGGAACACCGACACCGGCAGCTCACGCGCCGCCATCTCGTCTATGAAGGAGTTGACGGTCTTCTCGTCGTAGTCGGTCGTGAAGCTCGTCGACAGCCAGAGCCCGTACGACCAGGCCGGCACCACGGGCGGTCGTCCGGTGAGAGCGGTGTAGCGTCCCAGGACATCCTTCGGCGTCGGTCCAGCGATGACGAAGTACTCGAGCACCTCGCCGGAGACGGAGAACTGCACGCGCTCGACCGACTCCGATCCGATCTCGTACGACACGTGGCCCGGGTCGTTCACGAGCACGCCGTAGCCGCGATTCGAGAGATGGAACGGGATGCTCTTGTAGGCCTGCTCGCTGGAGGTGCCGCCGTCAGCGTTCCAGATGTCGACCGACTGGCCGTTCTTCACCAGCGGACCGAAGCGCTCGCCGAGGCCGTAGATCAACTCGCCGACTCCGAGGTCGAGCTGCTCGTGCACGAAGACGGATCCGTTCGGGCTCGAACCGCCCTGTCGTGCATTGTCGACGATGCCGGCGTCGACCTGCGCGTCCGGGGCGAGGCGCACGTATCCCTGGGCCTTGTGCGCGCTTCCGGTCACGCGTCTCCCGTCGACCTCGAATGCGAGGTTCCAGGGCGCGCCCTTCGTGATCCGTGCGACGAGCGAACCGGCATCGAGAGCGCCACCCCCCTCGGTGAGGGACACGGATGCCGCTCCGGATCCTGCCCCGGGAAGACCGAAGCCGCCGTGCCAGCGGCCTCCTTCGTGGTGCGCGATGCGGACGCGCACCACCCCCTCGGCGGGCGATGAGAGCGTGGTCGTCAGCACCGGCCGGTTCAGGGTGTCGCCGCGCTTGGCGATCACCATGGTGGGTGCTGTGATGACGATGCCGGGTCCGTCGGGGGTGTCGTCGGTCTCGGCGATGTCGTAGGCCTCCTGCGCGTACAGCGCGGTGACCCCAGGACGCAGTTGCCAGAACCCGTCGGTGAACTTCATTACTTGACTGCTCCTGCCGTGATGCCGCGTGTGAGGGTGCGCTGGAAGATGAGGAAGAAGATGAGCGTGGGGATGATGCCGAGGAGGGCGGAGGCGCTCGTGGTCGTGACGTCCATGAGCCGGTCGCCCTGCAGCACGCTGATCGCCACGGGGACCGTCTGATTCGCATTCGATGCGAGGAAGGTCAGCGGGATCAGGAACTCGTTCCACGTCCAGATGAAGAAGAAGATGAGCAGCACCGACAGGGTCGGGCGGCTGATCGGGAAGACGATCCGCCAGAGGATCTGCCAGCGATTCGCACCGTCGATGGATGCCGCTTCGAGGATCTCCTTGGGGAACGTGCCGTAGACGGACGACAGCAGGTATGTGCCGAAAGCCGCCTGGATGACCGTGAAGACGATGATCACCGACCACACGTTGTCGTACAGGCCGACGGACTTGAACATGTAGTACAGCGGGTAGAGAAGCGCCTCCTGCGGCAGCAGGTTGGCGAGCAGGAAGAGCAGCACGATCCAGCTGCGCCCGCGGACGCGGCCGATGCCGATCGCGAAGGCGTTGAGCATCGAGATCACGACGGCGAGCACCGAGACGATGCCCGCGATGAAGATCGAGTTCCACACCTTCTCGGGGAAGTTCACCCGCTCCCAGAATTTGATGATCCCGCCGAAGTCCAGCGTCTCGGGGAAGGCGAGCGGACCTGATGTGGCGTAGTCGACAGGGGACTTGAACGAGTTGACCAGCACGAGGTAGAACGGCGCGATGATGAGCAGTGCGCCGATCACGACGAGCGCGAGCATGAGCCAGTCGACGGGGCGCTTCCTGGTCATCCCGCCGCGAGGGCGTTTCTGGGAGGGCTTGCCGGTGACGATGGCGGTGGTGGCGTGCATCAGAGACCCGCCCTTTCCTTGCGCTCGAGCGAGTTCTGCACGCGGATGAAGATGATCGACACGATCACCACGACGATGGTCAGCACGGTGGCGATGGTCGCGCCGTAGCCGACGTTCCGCTTGGTGAAGAACTCCTGGTAGGCGTAGTAGGCGGGCACCAGAGTGGCACCGGCGGGGCCGCCGCGCGTGATGATGTACACGGGGCCGAAGACTTTGAGGGCGGCGATCGTGCAGGTGAGCGTGACGACGAAGATCTCCGGGCGGATGATGCTCATCGTGATCGCGGTGAATCGCTGGAACCAGTTCGCGCCGTCGAGTTCGGCGGCTTCGTACAGTTCGGGATCGACGCGCTGGAGCGCCGCCATGAAGACGACGACGGGGTAGCCGAGCTGCACCCACACCATGACGACCATCAGCACGATGAGGGCTGACGGCATCTGGCCGAGCCAGTCATAGGCGGGGATGCCGAACCAACCGAGGATCTGGTTGAGCGCGCCGTCGCCACCCGGCCGGACGATCCAGCCGATCACGATGCCGGCGACGGCGATGGGGAGGATCTGGGGGAGATAGTAGGTCGCGCGCAGGAAGCTGCCGACCTTGCCGCCGAACTTGCGCCCGACCACGTCGAAGAGCAGGGCTGCGACGATCAGGCCGACGATCGTCGGCACCACGACCATGGCGAGGATCATCCACACGGAGTTCGTGAACGAGGTCCAGAAGTCGCTGTCGGTGAGGATCTTCTGCCAGTTCTCGAGACCGATGAACTCGGGGGCGCGCACTCCCTTCCACTTGGTGAAGGTCAGGTAGACGTTCCAGATCAGCGGGACGATGACGACGACGAGCAGAAGCACGAAGCCGGGGAGCAGGTACAACCAGTAGGCCCCGGTCCCGCCGCTGCGCTGCGGGATCGACGGCTCTTCGGGCGGCAGCTTCGTGCGGCCCTCGCGTCGGGTGACGAGTGACATGTTCATCTCCAGGAGGATGCGGGGGCGACGCCGTGCGGTCGTCGCCCCCGCGGGCGGATCAACGGAATTCGGACGTGCCCTCGTCGTACTGCTCGCCGAGGTTCGTGTTGGTGGTCTCCGCATCCTGCGTGCCCGTGATCAGACCCTGGAGCTCCTGCACGATCACGTCGTAGAAGCCGGGAGCGGGCCAGTCCGGGTAGAACGAGAGCCCGTCGGCGTCGAGCACGCCGTTGAAGGTCTCGATGAGCGCCGCGCTCTTCTCGTCGGTGATGTCGGCGGTGTCGGCGGCGACCGGGAGGCCGCCGTTGTTGCCGATGATCGCCTGGATCTCGGGGCGCATCGTGATGTCGATGAACTCGTAGGCGAGCTCCTTGTTCGCGGCGTTCTCGGGGACGACCCAGAGGTTGCCGGACGAGCCGAGCGACAGGTCGGCGCCGGGGAACGCGGTCATCGTCCAGTCGAAGCCGGTCGCCTCCGACACGAAGCGACCGAACCACCAGGATCCCGACACGAAGATCGGCGAGGTGCCGTTGATGAACGAGACGCCGGCGTCCTCGGCCTTGACCGAGGAGACGTCCGAGGCGATGTAGCCCTTCTCGACGTAGTCCTTGAGCGTCTCGGACGCGGCAGTGACCTCCGGGCCCTGCCAGTCGACCTCGCCGTCGTACAGCTGGTAGGAGTCGACGAAGCCGCGATCGCCTTCGAGCAGCGCGAGCTGGTACCAGAGCTGTCCGAGGGGGTACTCGGCGCCGGCCTCGGCGAGCGGGGTGACGCCCTGCGCGACGAACGCGTCGAGGACGTCGACGAACTCCTCGTAGGTGGTGGGGATCTCGAGACCCGCCGCGGCGAAGGCATCCTGGTTGTAGTAGACGCCGACGAACTCGCCGTAGTTCGGGACGCCGAACCACGTGTCGCCGCCCATGACGCCGTCTTCGGAGTATTTCGCGGTGGTCTGCAGCGAGGGAGCGAGCTTCTCATCCCATCCGTACTCCTCGACCGCGTCGGAGATGTCCGTGATCAGTCCGGTGGAGGCCAGGAATCCCGCCGTCGCGTTGCCCTTGTTGAACTCCATGAGGTCGGGTGCCGCGTCGGTGTCGAGCACCTGGCTGGCCGTCTTCTGGATCTGCTCGAAGGACTTCTCCTCGAACTCGACGGTCGCTCCGGTCTCTTCTTCGAAGATCGCGATCGCCTCGGCCCAGGCCTTTCCCATGGCGCTGTCCGCACCCTCGTAATGCCAGAGCTTGAGGGTGTCTCCGTCGCCGCCCTCGTCTGCCGAACCGGCAGTGCAGCCGCTCAGTGCGATGCCTGTCGCGGTGAGCGCGGCGAGGGCCGCCAGCGTCTTCGTCCTGCGTGTGGTGCGTGCCATCGTCGGCACTCCTTTCTCAGTGGCCCTGGGGCCGGACACTTCAGTGGGTCGGGTGTTCAGTTGTGATGAGGCGGTCGTCGAAGCGTTTCGACAACAGCGATGCGGCTGCGTTCTCGGCGGGTGGTCACTCCCGGGCGGGGGCGATCGAGCCGGCGACGTGGTACTCGGGGGGGATGAGATGGATCTGGGCGGGCGTGCCCGGCTCTTCCAGGTGCCGCACGGCGAGATCGACGGCGAGCTCGCACGACTTCTGCGGCACGAGCGGGATCGTGTCGACGGGAACCGCGAGCGAGGACGTGTCGAACGAGGCGGCGGCCGAGATCACCGACACGTCCTCGCCGACCGTCAGCCCGTGGGCTGCGATCGTCTCGAGGAGGATCTCGTGCACATCGCCGACGGCGTGCACGATGAACGCACGGACGCCGCGGCTCAATGCCATCTCGGCGGCGGCGCGCACAGCGGACGCGTCGGTCGTCGTGTCTCCGGTCGTCGCCCAGTCGAGGTCGACTCCCCGCTGGGCCGCTCGGTCCTGCACGCCGAGGAGCAGTCGTCGGGGGAAGTTCGACTTGCGGTACGAGACCTCGGTCTGTCCGAGCAGGGTGACGGAGGTGTGCCCGGCATCGGCCAGTCGGTCGACGGCGAGATGCCCTGTGCCTTCGAAGTCGAGGTCGACGCAGGTCAGACCGTCCGCGTCGTCCGGGATGCCGATGAAGACGGTCGGGGAACGCAGGGATCGGGCGATCTCCGCTCTCTCGTCGTCCGGCGCCACGTCGAGCACGAGGATGGCGTCGACGAGGTTGCTCGCGGCGACGCGGTTCATCCCCTCGGATGCCTGCTCGTCGGTCAGCAGCAGGATGTCGTAGCCACGGCGGCGGGCGGCGACTGCTGCAGCGAGCACGAAGGCCATGTGCGTGGGGGCGTGGGTGTCGGCACGGAGAGGCTCGGTGAGTCCGAAGATCTGCGTGCGGCGGCCAGCCAGCATCCGTGCTCCGGCATCGGGCTCGTAGCCGAGCGTCTGGACCGCGTCCTCGATGCGCCGACGCGTCTTCTCCGAGACCGGGCGCTTGCCGCTGAGCGCGTAGGAGACCGTGCTGATCGACACTCCGGCAGCCTCGGCCACCTCGTGAATCGTCGTCATCAGGACTCCGTCGTCGCTATCGGTTCATCGTCGAAGCGTTTCGCTTGCGCTTCCGAAAGTGATGATAGGCAGAGTTCGACGCCGCGCGCAACACTTTTGTGGTCATCCACAACAAATTCGTGCTCGAGGCTGCGGGAGCGGTCCCATCACGTCACCGGACAGGGCGACGGGGCCTCGATGGGGGAGGGGATTCGAGACCCCGCCGCCGGTCTACGAAGTGACGCGGATCTGGGCGATGACCTCTGAGTACTCGGTCTCGCCGACCGGAGTGAACCCGACCCGCAGGAAGAACGCCTCCGGGCCGTCTTCTCCGGCCTCGTAGATGACGTTGACGTGGTCGAAGCCGCGGTTGCGGGCCTCCTCGAGCAGGCTCTCGACCGCGAAGCGGCCGACGCCCTTGCCCTGGCCTTCAGCGTCGACGTTGATGCGCCACAGCACCGAACGGAAGTGCTCCTCGGGAGCATCGGCGTCGAAGTTGGCGCTGACGAACCCGACGACCTGATCGTCTTCGAGGACGACCCGCTGCCAGGAGGTCTGCGGGTTGATGACCGTCGCCGCGATGCCGTAGGACACCGGAGCGAGGAACTGCTCCTGTCCGGGCTTCAGCGACAGGTTGTTCACGGCGACGATCGTCGCAGCTGAGAGTTCGACCATGCGCAGTTCGGACATAGTCACAGGCTAGCCCCTCGCGGGGGTGCCCGCGCAGAAACCTCGACTTTCGTCAGGGGTGCGCACGCGCAGAATGCCGGAAGTCGATGTCGGCGCCTCCTCGCGGCGAACGTGCGCCGGGAGCGCCTCAGGTATCTTGGTATCGAGACAAATATGCCCTCGCGAACGGAGAACCTCCTGGTGACCGACGACGCCATCATCTACACCTACACGGACGAGGCACCGGCTCTCGCCACCGCCTCCTTCCTGCCGATCATCAAGGCCTTCACGGGGCAGGCGGGCATCGAGGTCGAGACCCGCGACATCTCGCTCGGCGGACGCATCCTCGCCGCATTCCCGCAGAAGCTCGCTCCCGAGCAGCAGGTGGGCGACTCGCTCGCCGAGCTCGGCGGACTCGCGACGCTCCCCGAGGCGAACATCATCAAGCTCCCGAACATCTCGGCCTCGATCCCGCAGCTCAAGGGCGCGATCGCCGAGCTGCAGTCGCAGGGATACGACATCCCCGACTTCCCGGACGAGCCGACCTCCCTCGAGGAGAAGGACGTCCGCGCTCGCTACGACCGCATCAAGGGCTCCGCGGTCAACCCCGTGCTGCGCGAGGGCAACAGCGACCGCCGAGCGCCTCTGGCAGTCAAGAACTACGCGAAGAAGCACCCGCACCGCAACAAGCCGTTCGCGGAGGGCTCGAAGACCCGCGTCGCGACGCTCGGTCACGACGACTTCAAGCACAACGAACGCTCCTGGGTCGCCGCACACGACGACGTCCTGAGCTTCCGCCACACCGCCGCTGACGGCACCGTGACGATTCTGAAGGAGGGGCTGAAGGTCCTGCCGCGCGAGATCATCGACGCCACGTTCCTCTCGGCCGCGCACCTCGACGCCTTCCTCGCCGAGACGATGGAGACGGCGAAGAACGACGACATCCTCTACTCGGTGCACCTCAAGGCCACGATGATGAAGGTCAGCGACCCGATCATCTTCGGGCATGTCGTGAGGGTGTTCTTCAAGGATGTGTTCGCTCAGTACGGTGACAAGCTCGCTGAGGCGGGCCTCAACCCGAACGACGGTCTCGGGTCGATCCTCTCGGGTCTCGGCGGCATCGCCGGCGGCGAGGAGATCGCCGCAGCCTTCGACCGCGCCCTCGCCGAGGGCCCGCGCGTCTCGTACGTGAACTCCGACAAGGGCATCACGAACCTGCACGTGCCCAGCGACGTGATCGTCGACGCCTCCATGCCCGCGCTCGTCCGCAACGGCGGCAAGCTGTGGGGCGAGGATGGCGGCGAGGCCGACACCCTCGCGGTCATCCCGGACTCCTCGTACGCGAGCGTCTACCAGGCCGTCATCGACGATGTGATCGCGAACGGCCCGCTCGACCCCGCCACGATCGGCACCGTGCCGAACGTGGGGCTCATGGCCCAGGCGGCCGAGGAGTACGGCAGCCACGACAAGACCTTCGAGATCGCCGCTCCCGGCACCGTCCAGGTCCTCGACAGCGAGGGCACCGTGCTGATCGAGCACGAGGTCGGCGCCGGCGACATCTGGCGCGCGACGCAGACCAAGCACATTCCGGTCATGGACTGGGTCAAGCTCGCCGTCACGCGCGCTCGCGCCTCGGGAGCGCCCGCGGTGTTCTGGCTGGACGCCAACCGCTCGCACGACGCGCAGATCATCGCCAAGGTGCACCAGGGTCTCGCGACGCTCGACACCAAGGGGCTCACGATCACGATCCTCGCCCCCGAAGAGGCCACCCGCTACACGCTCGCGCGCATGCGTCACGGCCTCGACACCATCTCGGTGACGGGCAATGTGCTGCGTGACTACCTCACCGACCTGTTCCCGATCCTCGAGGTCGGCACCAGCGCCAAGATGCTGTCGATCGTCCCGCTGCTCGCGGGTGGCGGACTGTTCGAGACCGGTGCCGGTGGCTCTGCGCCCAAGCACGTGCAGCAGCTCGTCGAGGAGAACTACCTGCGCTGGGATTCCCTGGGCGAGTTCTTCGCGCTGGCCGCATCGCTCGAGCACTTCGCAGACCGCACGGGCAACGAGAAGGCCCGCGTCCTCGCGGAGACGCTGGACGCTGCGACGGGAACCTTCCTCGAAGAGGACCGCTCTCCTGGTCGCGCTCTCGGCACGATCGACAACCGCGGAAGCCACTTCTACCTGGGGCTCTACTGGGCGCAGGAGCTCGCGGCGCAGACGAAGGACCCCGAGCTCGCGGCGTCGTTCGCGCCGATCGCCGCCACGCTCGCGGAGAACGAGGAGAAGATCGTCTCCGAGCTCAACGCCGTGCAGGGCAAGCCCGTCGAGATCGGCGGCTACTACCGCCCCGACGACGCACTGGTCGAGGCCGTCATGCGCCCGTCCACGACGCTGAACGGCATCGTCGACGCACTGAGCTGACACGGACAGACGAAGGAGGGGCCGGATGCACGTGCATCCGGCCCCTCCTTCGTCGTTCTCCGCGACACGCAAGGCCGCGGCCTTCAGAGCCGGGCGATACGCAGGGCCGCGGCCTTCAGAGCCGACTGGTCGCCAGCTCTGTCGGGAGCGAGGCTCAGTAGTGGACCGACACCTCGAGGCCGACTGGCGACCACTCGTAGACGTACTTGGCGACGTCGATCGGCATGTTCACGCAGCCGTGGCTGCGCGGGTTGCCGAAGTCGTTGTGCCAGTAGGTGCCGTGGAAGCCCTCGTCGCCGTTGAAGTACGTGACCCAGGGGACGTTCGGCGTCTCGGTGATCGACCCGTCCGGCTCGCGGCTCTTCATCGTCTGCTCGCGCACATGCGCGTAGACCCGGAAGTTGCCGGTGTCGGTGGGCGTCGCGCTCTTGCCCGACGAGATCGCCCAGGAACGGACGACGGCGCCGTTCTCGATGAGAGTCGCCGTCTGAGAGCTCAGGTCCACGTCGATCTTGCGAACCAGGTTGACCGATTCGAACGGGGTCTCGGTCACCTCGATGGGGAAGACGCCCTCGCCGGCCTCCAGCTTCGCCGCGACGTCTGATGCGAGGCTCGAGGTGTCGCCGATCGTGCGGCCGTTGGCGCCTTCGGCGACGGTGCGGAGGATCTCGCCCCCGGAGTCGACGATGTTCGTCGCGTTGACGGGTTCCCGGTTGACGGCTGCGGGAAGGGCGTCGATCGTCGCTTGGATCGCGGCTTCATCTGCGACGACGCTCAGCTCGCCCTCGTCATCGACGACCGAGATCCAGGTCGAGGCGGTCGCCGGGTCGACGGGGACCGTGCGCTCTTCGCCGATGTAGAAGCCGATCGAACCCAGCATCGTGTTCAGTGAGGTGGCAACGGTCGTGGCGTCCTCGTCGGTGACGGCGGGGGCAGCTTCGGCCGGGGCGCCGGAGAACTCGAGGCTCTTTCCGCCGTCCGCGATCGTCGCGACGATCGCGGCGGTGAGGCCGTCGACGTCGACGCCCGTGCCCGGTGCCGAAGGCGTGATCGCATAGCCTCCGCCCGCGGCGTCGAAGACGACGCCGGCATCGACCGGGTCTTCGAAGCTTGACGGCACTGCCTCGCGCAGCGCGGATTCCGCGGTGGCGGGGTCGAGAGTGATGTCCCCGGCGACGGGATCGCCCATCCATGCGGTGACGTTCCAGAGCGGACGCTCCGCGAAGGCCGCGTCGGCGAGCGCGGTCGCATCGATCGCGGCACCGAGGTCGGCTCCTGTCAGGACGATGTCGTCACCGGCTCCGGTGAGAGTGACCTCGGTCTCGGCGACGTGAGCCTGGATGGTCTCTGCGGCGGCTCCGGGAGTGAGCCAGCCGACGGGGATTCCGGCGACAGTCGTGCCCGGGGCGATCAGGATCATCGATGCGGCGCCTGCGCCGAGGGCCAGGGCTCCCACGCCGAGGCCGATCCACAGGCCGAGACGCTTCTTCTTGGGAGCGGGCTCGTTCGGTGCCCAGGCGAGCTCCCGGTCGCCGCTGCTCGGCGGCTGGGAGTCGGTGGGAGCATTGCCGGAGTCGCCGGGCGCGCCGTTCTGCAGCTGGTCACCGGAGGCGGTCGCCTCGGTCAGCTTCTCGGTCTTCGCATCCTGCGCTGAGATCAGATCGGTCACGAACATCACCCCCCGGTTTCTCGCGTGTCTTTAGCAATATGCTACGCGATCGCGTATAACGGGGAGGCAACGGTCCGCGGACCTGTGGAGATCCCTCTCGCGTCAGTCGGTGACGACCGCGAGGCCGTCGATCTCGACGAGCATCTCCTCGCGCGGGAGACCGGTGAAGACGGTGGTGCGCGACGGCAGGACGCCGCTGGTCGTGTGCGCGGTCACGAAGGCGCCGTACGCATCGTTCATGATCGCGAAGTCCTCGCGCTTGGTCAGGTAGACGCGCAGCATCACGACATCGTCGAACGTCGCTCCCGAGGCCTCGACGATCGCCTTGACGTTCTCGAGGGTGCGCGTGGTCTGAGCCGCGACATCGCCCGGGAAGAGATACTCGTTCGTCTGGGGATCGACGGGACCCTGACCGGAGACCTGCACGATCGGGCCCTTGCGGATGCCCTGCGAGAAGGTGTGGGCGGGGGCGGGGGCGGCGTCGGTCGACACTCGGATCTTCGCGGTCATGAGGCCAGCCTAGTAGCCTTGTTAGATGCCTCTACAAATCCCGGATCCTGTTCTCGGCACCTGGGCGAAGGGTTTCCCCTCGCGATCCGCGGGGCTCCGACTCTCGGAGGTCGCCGGGGCGGGTCTGCACCTCTCCGACCTCGTCACTCCGGTCCTGACCGTGCATGAGGCCGCGCTCGCGCACAACGAGTCGACCGTCTTCGCGTGGGCGGAGCGACAGGGTGTGCTCCTCGCGCCGCATGGCAAGACGACGATGGCACCGGCGCTGTGGCAGCGACTTCTCGACGCGGGGGCGTGGGGCATCTCGGTCGCGACGCCGTGGCAGGCGGAGGTCGCCGTCGAGGCAGGGGTCTCCACCGTGCTCATCGCGAACTCGGTCACCGATGGCACGGCCGCACGCCATCTCGGCGAACTGCTCGCTGCGGATCGCGATCTGCGGATCCTGTGCTGGGCGGACTCCGTCGGCACCGTCGGCATCCTCGCAGACGCGCTCGAGGGCGCTGATCGCCCGCTCGACGTGCTCGTCGAACTCGGCGGCAGGGGTGGCCGCACCGGCGCCCGCAGCGTGGAGGAGGGCGAGCGCATCGCCCAGGCGATCCTCGAGGCACCCGGTCTACGGCTCGCCGGCGTCACGGGATACGAGGGTCCGTTCGGCCCCGACCGGGAAGACGCATCGGTCGCGGCGGTCGACGCCTATCTGTCGACGCTGGTCGAGCTGCATCGACGTCTCGCCTACCCGCCCGACGTCCGCCCCGTGCTCAGCGCAGGCGGCAGCGCTTTTCCCGACCGAGCCGCGGCGGTATTGGCCCCGCAGCGCGAGGATGCCGACATCGTGCTGCGCTCGGGGGCATTCCAGATCCACGACGACGGCTTCTACTCGCGCATGTCGCCGTTCGGCCCGCTGACATCGACGGAACCGCTGCGATCGGCGATGCATGCCTGGTCGCGCGTCGTCTCTCAGCCAGAGCACGGACTCGCACTCCTGGATGCGGGGCGTCGCGACGTGCCGTTCGACCTCGATCTGCCCGTGCCGCAGTCGGTCGAAGGACGGATCACCGCTCTCAATGATCAGCACGCGTTCCTCGACCTCGCAGACGGCGCGGATGTCGCCGTCGGCGACGTCGTGCGCCTCGGGTTGTCGCACCCGTGCACGGCCTTCGACAAGTGGCGAGTGGTGGCGATGATCGACGACCCGGACGCAGCGGATCCGCGTGTGATCGGAGCGGTGGCGACATGCTTCTGAGCGCCGAGAAGCCGGTGCGGGTCTACCGCGGTGCCACGGTGGTCGACGGCACCGGCGCCGAGCGGTACGTCGCCGATGTCGCGGTCGAGGGATCGCGCATCGTGGCGGTGATCCGCGAGGGCGACGAGAGGCGGCTGGAGCTGCCGGCGGATGCGGTCGAGATCGTCGCCACGGGGTCGGTCCTCGCGCCCGGTTTCATCGACATGCACGCGCACAGCGAGCTGGCCGTGCTGCGCGGAGCCGCGCACGACGCCAAGATCCTGCAGGGCGTCACGACGGAGGTGCTCGGCCAGGACGGACTCGGCTACGCGCCGCTCGACGATGCGGCAGCAGCAGTGATCCCCGCTCAGATCGCGGGCTGGAACGGCATGCCGTCCGCTGCCCCCTGGCGCTCGATGGGTGATCTGCTCACCGCGATCGACGAGGTGTCGGTGGCCAACGCCGCCGTCCTGGTGCCTCAGGGCAACCTGCGGATGATGGTGGTGGGCCACGAGAACCGCGCGGCGACCGGCGAGGAGATCGCGGAGATGTCCGGCATCCTCGGCGAGGCCCTCGACGCGGGAGCGTTCGGGATGTCGAGCGGGCTGACGTACACCCCCGGCATGTACGCCGACACCGCCGAGCTGGAGGCGCTCTGCCGCGTCGTCGCCGAGCGTGGCGGATACTGGGCGCCGCACACCCGAAGCTATGGCGGGGGAGCCCTCGACGCCTACCGTGAGGCGCTCGACATCGGTCGCCGCACGGGGTGCCCGATCCATCTGACGCACGCGACGATGAACTTCGCGCCGAATCGCGGACGCGCGGCGGAGCTGCTGGCACTCGTCGACGAGGCGCTCGACGACGGCGTCGACGTCACTCTCGACACGTACCCCTACCTTCCCGGCGCCACGACGCTGTCGGCGTTGCTTCCGAGCAGGCTCGCCGAGACAGGTGACCTGCTGGCGACCATCGCCGCCCTCGACGAGGCGGGTCGCGAGGCCGTGCGCGTCGAGCTCGAGGAGATCGGCTGCGACGGATTCCATGGAGAACGCGCCGACTGGTCGGCGATCCAGATCTCCGGCACTTCCTCGCCCGACCTCGCAGACCTCGTCGGGCGCACCGTCGACGAGATCGCCGCATCGTCCGGCAGACGCGCCGTGGACGTCGTGCTGGACACCATCATCGAGGACGGCGGTGCGACCGGCATCCTGATGCACATCGGAGACGAGGACAACGTCCGCGCGATCATGCGGCACCCGCGCCATTGCGGCGGCAGCGACGGGATCCTGATCGGGGCGCGACCGCACCCGCGGGGCCGGGGAACCTTCCCCCGCTATCTCGGGCACTATGTGCGCGAGCTCGGGGTCCTCTCCCTCGAACAGGCCGTTCGGCATCTGTCCGGCACGCCGGCGATGCGACTGGGCCTCGATCGGGGCGACGCACCACGAGGCCTGATCCGCGAAGGAGCGACGGCCGATCTGGTGCTGTTCGATCCCGAGACCATCTCGGCGGGGGCGACGTTCGATGAACCGCACCGCGCGCCGGCCGGGATCGACGAGGTGCTCGTCGGCGGTGTGCCCGTGGTGGTGGCGGGTCGCGCGTCCGGCGCGACGCCGGGTCGTGCTCTGCCCATGACTCCCGCGCCCCATCGTGCGCCCGTGCCGAACATCCGCTCGGTGATCGACCCGGCTGCTGCCCCTTTCGACTGGACTGCTCGCACACCGGTCACGGCTCCCGACGCGCTCGCCATCAGCGCGTCCCGTCTCGGCGGCCTTCGCGCGGCTCCGGACTCGCCCGCCGCGATCACCCTCCGCATCGACGAGTCGCTCTCGGACGAGCCGTTCGCCCGAGAGCGCGTGGGCGCAGAAGCCTTCCGGGTGACCGTCGCCGCCCACGGGATCCAGGTCTCGGGTGCCAGCCCCGCAGGAGTGTTCCGAGGTGTCACGCTGCTGCGGCAACTGCGCGAACCGGGCGCTGATCGTGCACGGGTCCCCGCGGGGGTCTGGGAGTCCGCGCCCGCCTACGCCTGGCGGGGAGTGATGCTCGACGTCGCGCGGCACTTCCGCCCCGTCGAGGATCTCGAGCGACTGGTCGATCTGATGGCCGACCACCACCTCACGCACCTGCATCTGCACCTCACCGACGACCAGGGATGGCGCTTCGACGTGCCGGGGTTCCCGCGTCTGACCGAAGTGGGCGGTCGCCGCGAGGAGACGCAGCGGGGCCACGGTCCTCACGCGACGGTCGAGGCCGGTGTGCACGAGGGGCACTACACGGATGCCGAGCTGCGCCGCCTTGTCGCCTACGCCGCCCAGAGATTCGTGACGGTCGTGCCCGAGGTCGAGCTGCCGGGGCATATCCAGGCGGGTCTCGCCGCCTACCCCGAGCTGGGCAACACCGACGTCGGCGAGCCTGTCGTCGTGCCGTGGTCGCGCTTCGGCGTGAATCCTCGGACGCTCGCCCCGACGGACGAGGCTCTCGCCTTCGGGCGGGCGGCGATCGACGCGCTGTGCGATCTCTTCGATTCTCCGTGGATCGGCATCGGCGGTGACGAGGTTCCGGTGACCGAGTGGGCGCAGAGCGCCGCTGCGCGCGAGCGGATGCGCGAGCTCGGTCTCGCGACTCCGCACGATGTGCAGCCGTGGTTCACGGATCAGTTCGTGGCGCACGTCCGCAGCCGCGGACGCACCGCCCTCGCCTGGGACGAGGTGCTCGAAGGCGACGTCCCCGAGGGAGTGCAGGTCCTCGCGTGGCGTGGCCCTGTCGCCATGCGGGAGGCGCTGCGGCGCGGCATCCCTGTGATCGCGTGCCCCGACCTCGAGGTGTATCTCGACTACCCGCAGTCGGAGTCGGGGGAGGAGCCGATCAGGGTCGGACCGCCGCTGCCGATCGAGCGCGCGTACGCGCTGCGCGTCGAGGACGGCGCGTCCGGAGGGCAGGCCAACGTGTGGACCGAGCACCTCCCGACGAGAGACCGTGTCGACTTCGCGATGTTCCCCCGTCTCGCGGCGATCGCCGAGCGACTGTGGGACGGCGGCGAACCTCCCCCGTACGAAGGGTTCGCCCGCAGGCTTCCGACCCACCTCAGACGCCTCGCGGAGTCAGGGGTGCGGTATCGTCCTCTCGACGGTCCGACACCGACGCAGAGGCGTCCTGGAGTACCGGGAAAGCCCCTCACTCGAGAGGCCCGGCGGGAGATCGTGGCCGGGCTCGTGGAGCGCCTGTCCGGGTCCCACGGCACCGCCGACGGGGTACTCTCGGCATAATGTAACGTTTCCGTAACCCTCCCTGTGCTACATGAGGCAGGGGTTGCGAAATTTTTGTTCGTAAGGTCTACTAACAAACATGTCCGTATCGGATGGATCGCGTCCTTCGACGTCGCCAGATTACGTCGCCGCGAGCGCACACGCCTTCGGCCCCGGGCGCCACCTGCGCTCTCGATCGAAGGTGCTCCCGGAGCACGCTCGCGGCCACAACCGCGCTCTCGTTCTGCAGACTCTCTACCACTCGGGCGCGATGAGTCGTGCGGACCTCTCACGAGAGACCGGCCTGACCCGAGTCACCATCTCGGACCTCGTCGCCGAGTTCATCGCCGACGGCATCGTCGTCGAGATGGGAGTGCGCGAGACGGTCGGACCGGGCAAGCCTCCGATCCTCATCGACATCGACCGCGTCGGTCACCAGATCATCGGACTCGATCTCTCGGGCCCCCATGCGTTCGTGGGCGCGCTGCTCAGTCTCGACGGCGACGTGCTCGAGCGCCGCGAAGTGCCACGGCCCGAGAGCGCAGACGGCGACGCCGCCTACGCCGCCACCCTCGAGCTGGCGCGCGCGCTCGCCGAGACGGCGACACAGCCCATCCTCGGCGTCGGAATCGGCAGCCCGGGTGTCGTGCGCCCAGACGGCGTCGTGCTCAGCTCGCCGAACCTGGGGTGGAGCAACCTGCCTCTCGAGGCGAAGCTCGGCATCGATCTCGACCTGCCGGTGCTCGTGCGCAATGACGCCAACGCCGCCGTGCTCGCCGAATACACGTTCGGCGAGGCGAAGGCCGACTTCATGCTCATCAAGATCGGTCGAGGAGTCGGAGCAGGGGTCATCACCGGCAGCCAGCCGCTTCTCGGCAGCCGCTTCGCCGCAGGCGAGATCGGGCACGTCGTCGTCGGCACAGACGGCGGTCCCCGCTGTGCGTGCGGCAAGGACGGCTGTCTCGAGGCCTGGTTGAGCGAGACGCGACTGCGCCCGGCCATCGCGGCCGCTCCCGAGTCACGTGACGAGATCCTCCGCGACGCCGGAACCCGCATGGGCATCGCGATAGCCCCGATCGTGGCGGCCCTGGATCTCTCCGAAGTGGTGCTCTCAGGCCCGGAGGATCTGCTCGACGGCGTGCTGATCGACGCCGCGGTCGAGACCCTGCACGCACGCACGCTCGAGGGCGTCTTCGAGGATGCGCTCATCCGACGCACGCATCAGGAGGACATCGTTCTGCGCGGCGCTGCCGTGATGGTGCTCTCCAGCCAGCTGGGCGTCTCGTGATCTGCGCCTGCGGACGTGACCGCAGCCTCGACACGAAGACGAGCAGGAGCGCCATCCGATGACGGGTGCGATCCCCGTCGGCCTGTCCGGTCGACCCGTTCGAGTGGGCCTGGACGTCGGCGGAACCAAGATCGATGCCGTGGCGGTGTCGCCCGACGGAGACATCCTGGCGCGCCTGCGTCGTCCGACCGGATGGGGCGAGGAGGCGGTCGTGGTCAGCATCATCGACGCCGTCGACGCGCTCGCCGTCGACGGAGGGTTCACCCGCTCCGCCGTCGAGTCGGTGGGCGTCGGCATCCCCGGGCTCGTCGACGCGGATACCGGCAGAGTCCTGCATGCCGTGAACCTCGGTGTCGAGTCGCTGGATCTCGCCGGTCTCGCCGGTCGACAGCTGGGGATCCCGGTGCGGGTCGAGAACGACGTGAAGGCGGCCGCGCTCGGTGCTGCGGTGCTGCGCGGCGTCGACGGCTCGATGGCCTATCTCAACCTCGGCACCGGTGTCGCTGCCGGCATCGTCATCGACGGCACGATCTGGCGTGGCGCGCGGGGGACCGCCGGCGAGGTCGGACACCTCTCGGTCGACCCGAACGGACGGCTCTGCGGCTGCGGGCAGCGCGGATGCATCGAGACCTTCTGCGGCGGTGGCGCGCTCGCCCGTGCCTGGGATCGACCGGGGGCGTTGCCGGTGCGCGACATCCTCGACGCGGCCGAGGCGGGCGATGAGCGCGCCGCCGGTCTGCGCGCCGACCTGTTCCACGGCGCAGCGGCGGCGGTCAGGGCCCTCGTGCTCTCCGCAGACGTCGAACGTGTGATCATCGGCGGCGGCCTCACCTCGCTCGGAGAGAGACTCTTCGCGGGCGTCCGCAGAGCCCTCCAGACCGGCGCCGAGGCTTCGCCCTTCATGCGCTCGCTGCACCTGGATGACAGGATCGAACTGCTCCCTGCCGGCTCTCCCGCCGCGGCCTTCGGGGCAGCGGTCGTCGGCGCAACCACCCCCTCCAAGGAGATCGTTTCCCATGGCTGAAGTCGTCATCGTCGAGAACGCAGAAGCAGCGGGCGCACTGGTCGCCGCCGAAATCGTCGAGTTGATCGACGGGCGTCCGGATGCCGTGCTCGGCCTCGCCACCGGTTCGACGCCCCTTCCCGTCTACAAGGCCCTGCATGAGAAGCTCGCGGGTCGCGATGTCTCGCAGGTGCGCGGTTTCGCGCTGGACGAGTACGTGGGACTCGACCCGGCTCATCCCGAGAGCTACCGCTCGGTCATCACCCGCGAGGTCGTGGAGCCCCTCGGGCTGGACCCGCGCCGGATCCACGTGCCCAACGGCGCACAGGAGACGATCCAGCACGCGGGCGACGACTACGAGACCGCCATCGAGGCAGCCGGAGGAGTCGACCTGCAGATCCTCGGCATCGGCACCGACGGACACATCGGATTCAACGAGCCGGGGTCGTCGTTCGCTTCGCGGACACGCGTCAAGACACTCACCGTCCAGACGCGCGAAGACAACGCGCGCTTCTTCGACTCGATCGACGACGTGCCGAAGCACTGCATCACGCAGGGTCTGGGAACGATCCTTCGCGCGCGTCACCTCGTGCTGCTCGCCTTCGGCGAGGGCAAGGCTCGGGCGGTCGCGGACGCCGTCGAGGGGCCGCTGTCGGCCATCCTCCCCGGTTCGGCCATCCAACTGCATCCGCACGCCACCGTCGTGGTCGACGAAGCCGCCGCGTCTCGCCTCAAGCTCTCCGACTACTACCGCTACACCTACGCCAACAAGCCGAGCTGGCAGGGCATCTGATCCGATCGGCCCTCAGGCCCGCGTCGCGGGCCACGCGAGCGGCAGCAGGTGTTCGACGCTGAGCGGCGCGAGCGGCAGCGTCTCGGCGTCGGCGGGGGTGATCCACCGCAGCTCGGCGAGCTCGGCCTGCACGACCACCTCGGCGGCGGCGATGGACACCGAGAACGCTTCGGCCACGACCCGGTGACCCGGCTCGTTCGCCGCCTCGGAGACGAACGTGCCGAGGGGCTCGAGGTCGGCCTCGTCGAGTCGCAGGCCGAGCTCTTCGTGCAATTCGCGGATCAGCGTCTGCGACGGCGTCTCGCCGGGCTCCGGTTTGCCGCCGGGCTGCATGAAGCGCGTCGTGCCCTGCTTGCGGACCACCAGCACCCGGCCGGTGTCGTCGACGATGACCGCCGCGCTGACGTGGATGTCAGGCATCGGGTGCGAACACCTTGCCGGGGTTGAGGATGCCGAGCGGGTCGAACACCCGGGTGATCTGACGCTGCAGCTCCCACTGGTCGTCTCCGAGCTCGTCGGCCAGCCAGCGGCTCTTCAGGGTTCCGATCCCGTGCTCGCCGGTCAGCGTGCCACCGAGGGCGATCGCAGCCCGGAACAGCTCGTCTGCGGCGGCCCAGACCTCAGCGGGTGGCTCGGCGCCCTCGAAGATGAAGTTCGGGTGCAGGTTTCCGTCTCCCGCGTGCGCCACCGTGGGGATGGTCATCGAGTAGGCCTTCTCGATACGGGCGATCTCGTCGAACATCGCGGGCATCGCACTGCGCGGCACCGACACGTCCTCGATGAGGGTCGTGCCGAGAGCGGACATCGCAGGGTGCATGGCGCGACGTATCGCCAGCAGGCGCTCGCCTTCGTCGCGGTCGTGCGAGACCTGAGTCACACCGCGGTGAGAAGTCAGGATCTCGGCGATCGTCGTCGCCTCGGCGACGGCGGCCGGGCCATCCGTCTGGATCGTCAGCTGCGCGCTTCCGGCGGCGGGGGAGGGCAGCTCCAGCAGGGCGGCGACAGCCGCGAGGCTCGCCGAGTCCATCAGCTCCATGATCGCCGGCTGCACACCGGACGCGGTGACCGCGGCGGATGCGGATGCCGCTGTGCGCACGTCGGGGAAGATCGCCGTCACCGTGCAGGTGGTTCCCTCGACGAGTCGGCGCAGCTTCAGCGTGGCGCCGACGACCACGCCGAGAGTGCCTTCCGAGCCGATCACGAGCGAGGTGAGGTCGAGCCCCGTCACGCCCTTGACGCTGCGGTGACCGAGGCGCATCAGGCGGCCGTCCGCGAGCACCAGGTCTACCCCGAGGACGGCGTCCTTCACGACGCCGTACTTCGCGCAGAGCAGCCCGCCTGCTCCAGTGGCGATGTTGCCGCCGACGGTCGAGATCGCCCGGCTGGCGGGGTCGGGGGCCCACCAGAGTCCGTGCTCTGCGAGGACGTCGTTGAGGTCGGAGTTGAGGATGCCGGGTTCGACGACGGCGAGCAGGTCATCGGCGCGGATCTCGCGGATCGCGGTCATACGGCGGGTGGAGAGCACGATCTCTCCCTCGCCGCCGTTCGCGGCACCGGCGAGACCGGTGCCGGCCCCGCGCACCACGACGGGCGTGGCCGTGCGGGTGGCTATGCGCATCACGGTCTGGACGTGTTCGACGGTCTCGGCATGCACGACCGCGAGGGGCTGACCTGGCGCTGCGTGCCCTGACCGGTCGGCGCGGGCTTCTTCGAGGATCGCGGCATCGGTGTCGACGATGTCGCCGAGTGCGGCGACGAGCTGGTCGAGAGCGCTCATCGGATGCGACGCCGCCCGCTCACCACTCCGGCGCCGACTGCGACCACGGCGAATGCGGTGCCGATGATCGGCTGATCCATCAGCCACCACGCGATCGTGACCCCGACGTAGATCAACAGCTCGACGACGACCCGCAGGAACGGGTGCAGGCGCAGCACGGGACGCGGGGAGAGGAAGAGAGCCCAGACCAGGATCACGACCAGGGGAGCACCGATGCCGATGACGACGTTCCACGGGAACGGCCACAGGGCGAATCCCCACAGCGCGAGCGTGCCCACGGCGACGATCAGGACCACCGATCGGACGATGTCGAGGGCGGTGATGTTCGGGCGGTCGACGCCGGGGACGGAGGCGGGATCCTGGGGCATGGATCCAGTCTATTCGCCGCAGATGACGGGTCAGAGCGCGGGGACGGCCTCGTCTGCCGCGGGGACGGCCTCGTCGACTGCGGGTGCAGTCTCGTCGACGGGAGCGGTCTCTTCTTCGACCGCCGGCTCGGCCGGAGGAGCCGTCTCCACCGGAGCGGAGGGCTCGACGGGCGCGGCCGGTTCGGGAGCCGGAGTCTCGGGAGCGACCTCCGCGTCGGGAGCCTCGACGGGAGCCGCGGGGGCGGCCTCGTCGGGTGCAGCGGGGGCGGCCTCGTCCGTCGGCTCCGGTGCAGGCACGACCGTGTCGTCCGGGGTCGGGACCGCCGGCGCGTCCTCGACGGGATCTTCGGCTGGCGCACCGCAGGCAGGCGCGAGCAGGACGGATTCGAGGGTCACCCCGAGCGCCGAGAGGCTGGTGGTGACCGGCAGGACCGGACCGGCCTCTGTCGCATAGTGGATCTCGACCGTCGCGCCGAGGAGGATCTGCACGAGTCCGGGTCGCAGCTCGATCGTTCCGGTTCCGGCGTCACCCAGCGATGTGCTGTCGGCACCACCGTGACTGCCACCGAGCAGGGCCTCGATGTCGGCGCCCGCTTCACCGGACACGTTCAGGGTCACATAGGTGATGGCTCGAGCGTCGAGACACAGGTCGGCGAGGCTGACCACGATCGGGGTCGTCGGGACCGCCGGTTCGCCGGGGTTTTCTTCTCCGGGGGTTTCGCCGCCGGGGTTTTCTTCTCCGGGGGTTTCGCCGCCGGGGTTCTCTTCTCCGGGGGTTTCGCCGCCGGGGTTCTCTTCTCCGGGAGTCTCTTCACCGGGAGTCTCTTCTCCGGGGACATCCTCTTCCGGAGCCGGCTTCGATGTCTCGACCGGAGCCGACGGCGCGACGATAGCGGGCGCGATGTCCTCGGCTGGCTCAGGGGTGACGGGCGCCTCGACCGGCGGCGTGACCGGTTCGGGTTCGGTCTCCGCATCGTCGACGATCGGCGTCTTCTGGTCGGACATCGATTCGTCGGGTCCGACATCGGCACTGATCGACGAGGAGTCGCTGTCGCCGGCACTGGGCAGCGATGCCGCTGGTGACGCGCCGGTGAGGCTCGGGATGATGGTGGCAGCCGCTACGACACCCGCGACCACGAGAGCGGCTGAGCCAGCGCCCACGAGCGCGCCGACACCGCTGAAGATGCCGCCGCTGGTCGCACCACCGGCTCCGCCGCCTGCTGCACCGCCGCCTGCTGCCCCGCCACCGCCCGTCGTGCCGCTGCCTGCTGCACCGCTCGAGGACGCCGCTGTCGCGCCTCCGGCGACGACGACCGCGCCCTCGGTGATTCCCGAAGGCATGGCCGCGAGCGCGACGATCGGGGTGCCGCCGCCCTGCAGCGTGGCGAGATAACCTGCGGAACCCGTGATGCCGAGGACGAGCGGGAGCAGCACGAGCGCCAGCCGCTTCGACACGTCCTTGGCCTCGGCGGCGACGATCATGCAGCGTGCGCACTCTTCGAGGTGCTGCTCGAGACGGTTGTGGTCTCGATTGCTGAGGTTGCCGCGCGAGTAGGCGCCCAGATGCTCGATGGTCCACTGGCAGTCGGAGCCCGCGGCTGCGCTGCGGAGATGGGCCTGGATCCAGGCTTCGCGAAGCCCTTCGCGCGCGCGGAACGCGAGCTGCGAGACGGCGCCCGCCTTCATGCCGAGCAGGGTCGCCGCCTCCTGCGGCTTCATCTGCTCGATCTCGGTGTACCAGAGCACCTCCTGCCAACGGGAGGGAAGGCTGCGGAACGCCTGCGCGGTCAGGCTGCGATCGAGGGCCTCGTTGGCCGCCTGGTCGGTGCTGTCGGGGTCGGCGACGCTGTCGAGCTCGTCGATGGCCGACTCGCGGCGAGAGCGGCCCCAGGCCGCGGCGGTGTTGCGGATGCTCGTGAACAGATACGCGCGGAACGAGCCGTTGGGCCCGCCGCCCTTGACGATCGCCTGATAGATGCGGGTGTAGGACTCCTGCACGAGATCGTCCGGGTCGATCGACGACGTGATCGACCGGGCGACGGACATGCCGGAGGGGTAGTGCCGCCTCCAGAGTTCGCCGAAGGCCGCTGCGTCACCCGAGCGGGTGCGCAGGACGAGATCGGCGTCGGCGATCGTTTCCTCGTGCGAAGTGCTGTCCTGATCCATGTCATCCATCTGTCGTGGAGCGCGAGTGCGCGTCCACATGAAGAGACGCGTGAACCCCATTTTCATCACGCGCCGTCTCCCATTCTCTCTCCAATCTCCCAGGCTTGCCACCCCTTCCGAGAAACTGGCCGCGAACTGCCCGCCCCGATAAAGCCCTGGTCACGCGCAGATCGATCGCTTCTGGAGAACAACCTCAGAAAAAGATCCGGGGAACCGCGTAATGAATCGGCATCGCCTTCGTCTCATCAGGTGAGACAGCCATGGGGCTCCACCGGGGGGCGGAGCTCAGGCGCTGGTGCAAGGGGCAAGTGCACCGGCATGGCGGGTCGGGCACCTCGGGGGAGGAGCGCTCGGCCCGCCAGCTCTCGCGCAGGGGAGGGAAATGTGACAGGGCCGCCGATCTGGGGAACGGCGGCCCTTCACCCACTTCGGCGGCGTGGCGGCAGAGCACCACTGCACTTCGAATCGCTCGCGGCGTCGGACCGCGCGACACCGGGTCGCTCGACATCACGCTCGCGACATCCGACTACGGGCGATCGCCCACCCACACGCGCACGACCTGCAGCTGCGCATCCATGAGCACGGCGTCACCGATGTACCCGACAGCGAGGCGGCCGAGTCGGTCACCGTATCCGATGGCGGCCGCCGGAGTCTCCGTGAGTGCGCGCACGGCCTCCGTGAGCGGTGCCCCCGCAGCGACCGCCCGGCGCAGCGCGTCGTCCTGGGTGAGGGTCGATCCGGCGATCGAGCCGGTGTCGTCCGCGCGCGCTACGCCGTCTTCGACTGTGACGCTCACGGCGCCCAGGTCGTAGTGGCCGTCGGCACTGCCCGCGGCAGCCATGGCGTCGGTGACGAGCGCCACGCGGCCGGGTGCCGAGTCGAACACGAGCTTGATCACGTGCGGATCGAGGTGGACGCCGTCGGCGATCACCTCGAGCACCACGCGGCGGTCGCCGGCCGCGGCCAGCACCGGCCCTGGCGCGCGATGGTGGATGCCGGGCATGGCGTTGAATGCGTGTGTCAGCACGGTCGCGCCTGAGTCGAACGCGGCGACCGCTGTCTCGGCATCCGCGCTCGTGTGCCCCACCGCAGCGACAGCGCCGGCATCGACGATCAGCCGGATCGCGTCGAGGCCACCGGGCAGCTCGGGCGCGATCGTCACCTGCCGGATCGTGCCGCGGCCGGCATCGAGCAGTCGAGCGACATCGTCGCGCGCCGGAGCCAGCAGCAACGTCGGCTCATGTGCTCCGTGGTGCGCAGGGTCGAGGAACGGTCCCTCCAGATGCGAGCCGAGGATGTCGGCATCCGTCTCCATCAGGTCGGCGATCTCCGCGACGCGCTGCGCGAGAGCGTCGACCGGCGCCGTGACGAGCGAGATCACCGATCTCGTGGTGCCGTGCGAACGGTGCAGAGCACGAGCCTTGCGGATCGCCTCCGCGCCGTCGTCGAATGAGGCGCCCGCGCCGCCGTGGCAGTGGATGTCGATGAAGCCGGGCGTGAGCACGGCATCCGGTCCGGCGACGACGGTCGCATCGACGACCTCGTCTGCCCTGCTCCACGACTGTCCGGTTCCGACGGCGACGACTCGGCCGTCTTCGATCCGCACCCAGGAGTCTGCGACCTCGGCGCCGTGCTCGATCAGTCGGGCGGAGTGGATGACGAGCGATCCTGTCGCTGCGGAATCGGTGGTCATCGTTCGCTCCAGGGAATCTCGGCTGCGGGGTGGAAATCGACGCCTTCAGCCTTCCACAGCGGGGCCAGCCCGCCGAGCCGTGCGCGGAACGACTCCCAGTCGCGGCCGGACGCGCGCTGTGGCGACCAGGCGACCTCGGCGTGGGCGGCGGCCCGCGGGAACACGAGCCGCTCGACATCGCTGAGGCTGCGGGTCGTCTCGCTCCACAACGGAGCCTCGATGCCGAGGATCGCCGCCTCAGGCACGTCGAGCGCCGCGGTCGGTTCCCATTCGTATGCCGTGCGGACGTCGATGATCGCGGCCCAGGTCAACCCGAGCGGGAAGTCCGCGGAGTACTTCATGTCGAGGTAGGCGACGTCGGCGGTCGACATGATGAGCGCGCCGCCGCGCTCGACGAAGTGCGCGGCCTCTGCGGCATGCGATCCCTCGGGATTGGTCTTGCCCCAGTACTGGCCGATCGTGCCCTCGGCGATGTCCTTCGCCGCGCCGACCTCGTGCCACGCCAGGGGGATCTTGCCCTCCTCGAAGACGATCGCGGTCGCGCGCTCGACGAAGTGATCGAAATCGGCCTGAGGGGTGCCGAGCGACTCGTCTCCGCCGATGTGGATGAACGGACCGGGTGTCATCTCGGCGAGCTCCCGCACGACGTCGCGCACGAACTCGTACGTGCGCTCCTCGTGGATGCGGACGCTCGAGTGTCCGACGCCCCACCCGAGGTAGGGCTCGCCGGCCACGGGGAGCGGCTGACCGAGGCGCGCCGATTCGGCGATCAGGCTGTCGTTCATGACCGGGTCCTCGACGAGCTCGGGATACGCGACGCCGATGGCGTGCGTGTGGCCGGGAAGGTCGATCTCGGGGATGACGAGCATGTGCCGCTCGGCCGCGTAGGCCACGATCTCGCGATAGTCGTCCTTCGTGTAGAAACCTCCGGGATCGCCGAGCGATGCGGTCGATGACGCGAGTTCGGTGAGCTTGGGCCATGAGTCGATCTGGATGCGCCAGCCCTGGTCGTCGCTGAGGTGCAGGTGCAGATGGTTGAACTTCAGAGCGCTGGTGCTGTCGATGAACTTCTTGACCTCGGCGACGTCGAAGAAGTGCCGTGTGACGTCGAGCATCACGCCGCGGCGCTCGAATCGCGGCGCGTCCGTGATCTCGGCGTGCAGCAGCGCCCACCCCTCGTCGCCGTCTCGGAGCAGCTGCAGCAGAGTCTGCACCCCGTAGAAGAGTCCTGCCTCGTCGCCGCCGACGACCTCGACGGAGTCGGCGACCCTGAGCGTGTAGCCCTCGGGGGCGACGGCGGGGTCGACGCGCAGCACGATCGCCGAGGTCGGGTCTGTCGTGTCCGTGGAGTGGGAGAAGCGGATGCCGCTGCGTCGCTCTGCGGCATCGATCAGCTGCCGCGCGGCCGGCGAGTCACCGATGACTCGCGTGTTCTCGGAGACGGGCCACCGACCGTCGCCGGCGACGGCGGAGGAGGGGAGGGGAACAAGGGGCATGGAATGGGGAAGGACCATGAACAAAACCTACCCTGCGCGGAGTCGGCAGCACAGGGAAATCCGCTATGCTTTCTCACGTCGCGACTGGCGTCTGGGTGGACTACCACCGGGGAGCGACTGACCACGGAATTCGACCGCGCGCCTGGGCCGATAGGTATACCCCTTCGAATCCGTCGTCAGAGGAGCAAGTCATGACCGATCGTTACTTCAACGCCCCGCTCGCCGAGGTCGACCCCGAGATCGCACAGGTTCTCGACCGCGAGCTGAAGCGTCAGCAGACGTTCCTCGAGATGATCGCATCCGAGAACTTCGTCCCCGTCTCGGTGCTTCAGGCGCAGGGTTCGGTGCTCACCAACAAGTACGCCGAGGGCTACCCCGGACGCCGCTACTACGGCGGCTGCGAAGAGGTCGACGTCGCCGAGTCACTGGCGATCCAGCGTGCCAAGGACCTCTTCGGCTCGGAGTTCGCCAACGTCCAGCCGCACTCGGGAGCATCGGCCAACGCCGCCGTGCTGCACGCGATCGCCCGCCCCGGCGACACACTGCTCGGCCTCGCTCTCGACCAGGGCGGTCATCTGACGCACGGCATGAAGATCAACTTCTCGGGCCGCCTCTACGACATCGTCGCCTACGGAGTGGACCCCGAGACCTCGACGATCGACATGGACGAGGTGCGTCGCCTCGCGGTCGAGCACAAGCCCAAGGTCATCATCGCCGGCTGGTCGGCCTACCCCCGCACTCTCGACTTCGCCGCCTTCCGTGCGATCGCCGACGAGGTCGGCGCCCTGCTCTGGGTCGACATGGCGCACTTCGCCGGCCTCGTCGCCGCAGGCCTGCACCCGAACCCGGTGCCGCACGCACACGTCGTCTCCTCGACCGTGCACAAGACCATCGGCGGACCCCGTTCGGGCTTCATCCTGACGAACGACCCCGAGATCGCGAAGAAGATCAACACGGCAGTCTTCCCCGGACAGCAGGGCGGCCCGCTCATGCACGTGATCGCCGCCAAGGCGACCGCGTTCAAGCTCGCAGGCACCCCCGAGTTCAAGGAACGCCAGGAGCGCACGCTGCGCGGAGCAGCGATCCTCGCCGAGCGTCTGTCGCAGCAGGATGTGAAGGATGCCGGCATCGGAGTGCGCTCCGGTGGCACCGACGTGCACCTGGTGCTGGTCGACCTTCGTGAGGCGGAGATCGACGGCAAGCAGGCCGAAGACCTGCTGCACGACATCCACATCACGGTGAACCGCAACGCGGTGCCCAACGACCCTCGTCCGCCGATGGTCACCTCGGGCCTGCGCATCGGAACTCCGGCACTCGCGACCCGCGGCTTCGGCGACGCCGAGTTCACCGAGGTCGCCGATGTGATCGCTCTCGCGCTGCTGCCGGGGGCCGATGTCGAGGCGCTCCGTGCTCGTGTCGACGCGCTCGCCGCCGTCTTCCCGCTCTACCCGGACCTGCAGCAGTGACCGCGAAGATCCTCGACGGCAAGGCGGCGTCGGCCGCGATCAAGGCCGAGCTCACCGAGCGTGTCGCCGCACTGAAGGCGAAGGGCATCGTCCCGGGCATCGCGACCGTGCTGGTCGGCGCCGACCCGGCATCCCAGCTCTACGTCGGCATGAAGCACCGTCAGTCCGAGGCGATCGGAATGAACTCGATCCAGCGCGAGCTGCCGGCCGACGCCACCCAGGCCGACGTCGAAGCGCTGATCGACGAGCTCAATGCCGACCCGGAGTGCCACGGGTACATCGTGCAGCTGCCGCTGCCGAAGCACATCGACACGGATGCGATCCTCGAGCGGATCGACCCCGCGAAGGATGCCGACGGTCTGCACCCGACCAACCTCGGCAGGCTCGTGCTCAACGTCAACAACCCGATCCACACCCCGCTGCCGTGCACGCCGCGCGGTGTGATCGAGCTGCTGCTGCGCAACGACTACGACCTCACGGGCAAGCACGTCGCGGTCGTCGGACGCGGGGTGACCATCGGTCGTTCGATCGGGTTGCTGCTGACGAGGCGTGACCTGAACGCGACGGTCACGCTCACGCACACCGGCACGGTCGACATGCCGCGCTACCTGCGGGAGGCCGATGTCATCGTCGCCGCAGCCGGCGTGAAGCACCTCATCCGCGCCGAGGACGTCAAGCCGGGAGCCGCCGTGCTCGACGTGGGGGTGACGCGCGAGGTCGACCCCGAGACGGGCAAGAACCTGGTCTTCGGAGACGTGCATCCCGATGTCGCGGAGGTCGCGGGCTGGGTCTCGCCCAACCCCGGCGGCGTCGGCCCGATGACGGTCGCGCTTCTCATGACCAACGTCGTGGAGGCGGCCGAGCGGCTCGTCTGAGTCGCTGGGCGGTCTCGGAGCTCCAGAAGATCGGAGCAGCCTCAGGACACCAGAGAGGTCGCAGGGAATCCACGGATCCCTGCGACCTCTCTGCATACCTGCGAGGCGACGCGGATGCCGAGGATCCGATAGGGCGGTCAACCCAGTTCGTCGAGCATCCGACGCTGTTCGGGGGTCAGTCCGTCGGAGAGTTCCGCGCGCGCGTCGGCGGTGGCGGGTGACTCCGCGGAGGGTGCCGTGGAAGCGGGCGCGGCGGTGGAGGCGGGCGCGGACCTCTTTCCGGAACCCGAGACCTTCGCCTGCACGACGTCGTACAGTTCATTCGCCTTCGCGCGGAGCCTGTCGTCGACCTGGTCGTAGATCATCCAGCCGAACAGCAGGAAGAGCGGGGGAAGCGCGTAGCTCCAGAATCCGGAGGCTCGGACGCCGCTCAGCCACACGACGGCCACCCAGATGATGAGCTCGACGAGGTAGACGAGGACGTACTGCACGACCTTCTCTCCGGTCTTCGTGCGGTCGGCGGCGGACTTGGCCGCGGCCTTGCGGAACGCGCCGGTGAGCAGCGGCTTCACGAAGAGCGCCGCAAGGGTGAGGACGACCGCGGCCCAGAGCGCGTTGAATCCTACCGAGACCCCGGCGGACAGCAGGCCGATGAGCAGCAGGACCGCCACGTTGAACACGTAGAACGCGGCGAATCGGACGATTCCGTTCTTCATTTGACCAGAATTCCACACTCTCGGGTGCCGCGGCATCTCCGATGGTGCAGACGGATCAGCGTGCAGGAAAGGCGCGTTCGACCGCATCCACCACCGCGCCGTAGACCGAGTCCCACGGAACCAGCGGGGGAGTCACACCGGCGAGCTCGAGGCTCACAGCGCCGTGCACCTGTGCCCAGACGGTGAGGGCGGCGGTCGCTACGTCCGGCTCATCGACGCGTGCCGCGAGTGCGCGCATCAGCGGAGCCATCGCCGTGCTCATGGTCGCCTCGTCGGGTCGGCAGTCCTCGGTCGCCACGCCCCCGCCGAACATCAGGCGGTAGAGCGCAGGGTTGGCCATCGCCCAGGACCGATAGGCGAGTCCGAGCGCGCGCAGCCCCTCGGACTCGGCCGTAGCCTGCGCCTCACCGAACGAGGCGAAGCCGTGCTCGATGACGGAGACGAGCAGCTCGGCCTTGCCACCGAACAGGGCGTAGACGGCCGAGGTCGACGTGCCGGCGTTCTGTGCGATATCGCGCAGGCTGATTCGCTCGGGCCCCTTGTCGTCGACCATCTCGGCTGTCGCGGCGAGCAGACGATCGCGCAGAGCGTCGTCGTACAGAGGAGGTCTTGCCATGCGATCGATCCTATCGTAACGTTGTTGCATAACGCAGTTACATAACGACGTTCCAAGGAGTGGCTCATGGCTCAGCAGGTCTTCCCCGGTCGATTCACCGCGGCCCCCGACCGATCGGATGTCACGGTCTTCCTGATCGGGATGCGTGCCAACCGCTGGTGGCAGCTCGGCAAGGTGTGGTGGACCGCCAGCAAGATGCCGCCGATGCTGCAGCACCTCGCGACACATCCGGACGCGGGGATGCTCGGTGCGCACAGCTGGTTCGGGCGCACGACGATCCTGCTGTCGTACTGGGAGAGTCCGGAGCACCTGCAGCGATTCGCGGCCGACCGCGATGCGCCGCATCTGCAGCCCTGGCGGGACTTCATGCGGACGCTGCAAGGCACGGGAAGCGTGGGCGTCTGGCATGAGACCTACCAGGTGCCCGTCGCCGACCTCGAGGCGGTGTACGTCGACATGCCGGCATTCGGGCTGGCGGCGGCCACGGCGCATGCGCCGGTCGGCTCCGGGACGAAGACAGCGCGCCAGCGACTGGGTCGCTGACGCGCTGTTCTCGTGAGGGGTCAGGCCTGCGGGTGCAGGCTGCTCTCGATGTTCGTGATGCGCGCCTGCTCGTCGAAGCGGAACGTCGCGGTTCCTGTCGCATCGGCGACCGTGGCGCCCGAGAAGGCCTCGTCGGCCCAGGTGAGGTTCCACCCGGCGAGGCGCGCGGCATCCCACACGGCCGTGCGGGCGTCGGGCAGAGCCACGGTCGAGAGGATGCGAGGGAGGACGATCGCGGCGGAGGCGACCGTGAGCGGCGGGAGCGGTGCATCGAGCAGGAACACCGCGTAGGTGCCACCGCCCACCGGAGCCAGGTAGTAGGGGGCGCGGCCGGTGAGCTCGACGGCCACCGTGCCGACGGTGTGGGCGGCGGCGGTGATCCACTCGGCGTCGCCCGCGGCGTCGGCGGGGAAGGGGAGCTCGGTCTCGCTCAGCTCGACGATGCCGTGCTGGACGCCGTAGTCGCGGAGCTGGGCTGCGACGCCTGCAGGGTCGCCCTGCGGGTGCGCCCACGCCCAGAGCAGCGATCGCGGCCCCGGAGCGATCGTCGCGACGAGGTGGGCGCGGGTGACGAGCTGGCGCGCGGAGTCGGCGTTCGACGTGAAGGTCAGCGTTCCGGCGGCCATGTCGGCATCCCAGCGGTTGTCGCCGAGGTCCTCGAGGGCGGTGGCCAGGGAATCCTGACGGAGGGCGGAGAACAGTGCAGCACGGTCTGCGAGCGGCTGGAGCGCGGCGAAGGTCATGCCCACAGTCTCGCCCGGATTGCTATGAATCCGCCAACTTCTCCTGTGCGGAGAGGGCACCTGCCGGCCGACCCATGCGCCACACGCTGGGCACGATCAGCGTTGCGACGGCGATCGACGCATAGAGGATCGCCGAGGTGACGAGCACCGTCTCGACGTCGCTGTGGGTGATCAGCCAGCCGTACACGAGAGTGCCGATCGGCATCACGACGTAGCTGCCGAGCATGTCGTAGCTCGAGACGCGCGAGAGCTTGTCTCCGGGGATGTTCTCCATCATCGCGAGGTTCCAGCCGGTGCTGAAGAGCTCGACGCCGGCACCCGCGATGAACGCGGCGATCGCCAGGAGGACCACGGCCGGGTGCACCCCGAGAACGGTCAGGGGAATCGCGAACGCGGCCATGCCGATCATCCCGTAGCGCAGCGGTCGCTTCAGGGGCAGCCACATCAGGATGAGGGTCATCAGCAGGATGCCGACGCCTTCGGCGCTGACGACCCACCCCCAGCCCGCGATGCCGAGTCGCTCGTCGTTCTTCGCGATGTACGGGCCGACGACACCCCACGCCCCGATGTGGATCGCGTTCATCACCATGAACGCGATCACGATGACCCAGAGCCACGTGCGGCCCCAGAACTCCTGCCAGCCGACGCGGAGGTCGTGGAACATCGTGGTCCCGCCGCCGTGATCGGGTGGCGGCAGCCGCACCATCGCGAGAACGGGGATCGCGATGACCCATCCGATCGCCTGCACGACCATCGCCCAGGCGGGCCCTGCGGTGGCGACCACGATGCCCGCGATGATCGGCCCGCCGATCGTCGTCGCCGAGCGCACGAACGAGAGCATGGCGTTGGCCTGCTGCAGGTGCTCAGCAGAGGTCAGCTGCGGGATGATGCCCTGCATCGCCGGCAGCACGAACGCGGTCGATGCGCCGTTGACGACAGAGAGCAGCGCCAGCAGCGGAACCGTGGCCGTGCCGGTGAACAGCAGCGCGGCCATGACCCCGACCGTGATGATGTCGATGACGTAGCAGGACTGGATGATCAGTGCCCGCGGGAGCCGGTCGGCTATCACCCCGCCGAACAGCAGGAACACGATGTTGCTGACCGTGAAGGCAGCCAGCACGAGCGACAGCGATCGCGCATCGTTGTCGATCTCCAGCACCGCGAAGGCGAGAGCGATCGACGACATCGAGCCGGCGATCAGGGTGATGGCTCGGGCGAGGAAGAACCAGCGGAATCCGCGGTCCTGCATCGCGGCGAGGGCGCGGATCATGACGGCGCCTCGCTTCTCTGCATCCGTCAATCCTGCCACGCCCCTGGCCGGGCGGTCGGCGTCAGTAGCTGGCGCGGGCGGCGTCGTCGGAGGCCGGGATGAAGCGCGCGGCGAGAGCCTCGGATGCTCGTGCGAGCATCGCCACGTCGGCGCCGACGGCCACGAAATCGGCGCCGGCTGCGATGTACGAATCGGCGGTGGCGGGGTCGAAGGCGTTCACGCCCACGGGAGTGCCCGCGCCCTTGACTGCAGCGAAGACCCGCTCGACCGCGCCGACGACATCAGGGTGCGTCTGCTGGCCGAGGAGCCCCATCGATGCCGAGAGGTCGGACGGGCCGACGAACACCGCATCCACGCCGTCGACCGAAGCGATCTCGGCGGCGGCGTCGACTCCGGCCCTCGTCTCGATCTGCACGGTCAGCGAGGTGTGCCGTGCCGAATCCTGCAGGTAGCCGTCGACGCGGTTCCAGCGGGCGCTGCGGGCGAGCGCGCTGCCGACTCCGCGCACACCGTGCGGCGGGTAGCGCGTCGCGGCGACCGCGGCGCGCGCTTCATCGGCAGACGACACCATCGGGACGATGATGTTCTGCGCACCGAGGTCGAGGACCTGCTTGATCGCGACGGCATCGTTGAACGGGACGCGCACGACGGGGACGATGGGGTAGGCGGCCGCGACCTGCAGCTGCAGCAGAGTGGACTCGAGCGTGTTGGCCGAGTGCTCCATGTCGATGAGCAGCCAGTCGAGACCGGATCCGGCGGCGACCTCGGTGACGAGCGGGCTGCCCGAGCACGCCCACATCCCGACGAGCGATCGGTCGGAGGCGGCGAGCTGCTCGCGGAAGGAGGGGCTCAGATGAAGCGGCATGCGATCGTTCCCATCGGTCCGTAGTCGCACAGCACCTCGTCGCCGCGCGACACCCACATCGGGCGTGTGAACGATCCTGCCAGGATGATCTCCCCGGCCTCGAGCCGCGCGCCGTGCTGGTGGAACTTGTTCGCGAGCCACGCCACACCTGTCGCCGGATGACCGAGCACACCGGCCGCGACGCCGGTCTCCTCGATCTCGCCGTTGCGTGACAGCACTCCGGGCACCCAGCGCAGGTCGATCTCGTCCGGGCGTTTGCGCACCGTGCCGAGGACCATCGCGCCGTACGCGGCGTTGTCGCTGATCGTGTCGACGATCGTCCGGCCCTCGAGCTCGATGTGCGAGTTCAGCACCTCGAGCGCCGGAACCGCGTAGTCGATCGCCGCGAGTGCGTCCTCGAGCGTGCAGTCAGGGCCCTCGAGCGGATGCTTGAGCACGAACGCGAGCTCGACCTCGATGCGCACGTTCGAGAAGTGGTCGACCGGGATCTCGGCGCCGGACTCGTAGACGGTGTCGTCGAACATCACGCCGTAGTCGGGCTCGGTGATGCCCGTGGCCTGCTGCATCGCCTTCGACGTCAGCCCGATCTTGCGACCGACGAGACGACGCCCTGTGGCGATCTGCGAATCGCGCCACACGCCCTGGATCGCATACGAGTCCTCGACGGTGGCCTCGGGGTAGCGCGCTGTGATGCGCGGGATCACCGCGTGGTTCCGGTCGGCCTCGGCCAGTTCCGCGGCGATCTGCGCGACGGTGTCTGCTGACAGCATCCGTTCCTGCTTCCTGTGGGTGCGTTTCGTCTCGGTGCTTCGTGCCCCGCTCGATGAGCGGGGCACGAAGCGTCTCAGAGCTGGTGACCGAGCTTGTACTCGCCCTGCTTGTACTCGGGCATGTCCTTGTCGTCGTCCGGGCGGGTGTACGAGAACCCGTCCGCCCCGATCGTCACGGCCATCTCGGAGTCGTCGGTGCGAGCCACGACGGGCTGGGGGTTGCCGTCGAGGTCGAGCACGAGCGAGGCCTCGGTGTACCAGGAGGGCACGACCGGGTTGCCCCACCAGTCGCGGCGCTGGTTGTCATGCACGTCCCACGTGATGACGGGGTTGTCGGGGTCGCCGGTGTAGTAGTCCTGCGTGTACACCTCGACGCGGTGGCCGTCGGGGTCGCGCAGGTACAGGTAGAACGCGTTCGAGACGCCGTGGCGGCCGGGGCCGCGCTCGATGGCGTCGGAGCGGCGCAGGGCTCCGAGCTTGTCGCAGATCGCGAGGATGTTGTGCTTCTCGTGGGTCGCGAAGCACACGTGGTGCATGCGCGGTCCGTCGCCGCCGGTCATCGCCGTGTCGTGCACGGTCGGCTTGCGGCGCATCCACGCCGCGTAGACGGTGCCCTCGTCGTCCTGGATGTCCTCCGTGACGCGGAAGCCCAGATCCTGCATGAACTTGACCGCACGGGGGACGTCGGGGGTGACCTGGTTGAAGTGGTCGAGACGCACGAGCTCGCCCGGGATGTGCAGGTCGTAGCGCCACGACATGCGCTCGACGTGGTCGGACTGGTGGAAGAACTCGATCGGGAAGCCGAGCGGGTCGACCACGCGCACCGAGTCGCCGACGCCCTTGACGAAGCCGTCGGGGTTGCGGCGCACGTCACAGCCGAGCTCGGTGTAGAACGCGACGGCCCGGTCGAGGTCGGAGGCGTCGCGGACGCGGTACGAGAACGCGGCGACTGCGGCGATCGGGCCCTTGCGCAGCACGAGATTGTGGTGGATGAACTCCTCCGTCGAGCGGAGGTAGATCGCCTCGTCGTCCTCCTCGGTGACGTACAGGCCCAGGACGTCGACATAGAACACCCGCGAGGCGGCGAGGTCGGTCACGACCAGTTCCATGTAGGCGCAACGGAGCACATCCGGAGGCGTGCTCTCGGGCGTCGCGATGGGGTTGTCGGTCTGGATCGGAGCCTCCTGGCTCACGTAGTAGCCCGATGAGGTCAGCGTCTTCGCAGTCTTGTCGGTCATGTCAGGGTCCTTGATCAGTTCTTGCCGAAGGTCGGGTTGTGAGCGCCGCCGAGCGTGATGTGCACGCTCTGCTGGTCGGTGTAGAAGTCGATCGACCGGTAGCCGCCCTCGTGGCCGAGGCCCGAGGCCTTGACGCCGCCGAACGGGGTGCGCAGGTCGCGCACGTTGTTGCTGTTCAGCCACACCATGCCGGCCTCGACGGACTGCGCGAAGTTGTGCGCGCGCTTCAGATCGTTCGTCCAGATGTAGGCGGCGAGGCCGTACTTCGTGTTGTTCGCGAGGGCGAGCGCCTCGTCGTCGGAGTCGAACGGGGTGATCGCGACGACCGGACCGAAGATCTCCTCCTGGAAGATGCGGGCGTCGGGGGAGACGTCCGCGAACACCGTGGGGGCGACGAAGTTGCCCTCGTCGAATCCTTCGGGGCGTCCTCCACCGGCGACGAGCCGACCCTCGGTCTTGCCGATCTCGACGTAGCTCATCACCTTGTCGTAGTGCTCGGGGTGCACGAGGGCGCCGACCTCGGTCGCGGGGTCGTGCGGGTAGCCGACCTTGACGCGCTTCGCCTGCGCGGCGTACTTCTCGACGAACTCCTCGTAGATCGAGCGCTCGACGAGGATGCGGGATCCTGCGGTGCAGCGCTCGCCGTTGAGCGAGAAGACACCGAAGATCGTGGCGTCGACCGCCGCTTCGAGGTCGGCGTCGGCGAAGACGACGGCGGGCGACTTGCCGCCGAGCTCCATCGAGAGTCCCTTGAGGAACGGGGCGGCGTTGCCGAAGATCAGCTGTCCGGTCGAGCTCTCGCCCGTGAACGAGATGAGCGGCACGTCCGGATGCTTCACGAGCGCGTCTCCGGCATCCTCGCCGAGGCCGTTCACGAGGTTGAAGACCCCCTTCGGCAGACCGGCCTCCTCGAAGATCCCGGCCCAGAGCGAGGCGGAGAGAGGTGTGAACTCGGCGGGCTTGAGCACCACGGTGTTGCCGGTCGCGAGTGCGGGGCCGAGCTTCCATGACTCGAGCATGAAGGGCGTGTTCCACGGCGTGATGAGCCCCGCGACGCCGATCGGCTTGCGGTTGACGTAGTTCATCTGCTTGCCGGGCACCTTGAAGGCGTCATCGGACTGCGCGACGATCAGATCGGCGAAGAAGCGGAAGTTCTCGGCGGCGCGGCGGGCCTGGCCGAGGGCCTGGGTGATCGGGAGGCCCGAGTCGTAGGACTCGAGCTCTGCCAGACGGGCATCGCGCGACTCGACGAGGTCGGCGATCCTGTGCAGCACGCGCGAGCGCTCACGGGGGAGCATCCGCGGCCACGGGCCCTCGTCGAACGCGCGCTTCGCTGCGGCGACGGCGAGCTCGATGTCGGCCTTCTTGCCGGCGGCGGCCGTCGTGTAGGTCTTGTTGGTCACGGGGTCGAGCACATCGAACGTGTCGCCGTCGACCGAGTCGACGAACGCGCCGTCGATGTAGTGCTGGATGTGGTCGGGCAGATCGGCGGGGATGCGGGAATCGGTCATGACTCGTCTCCTGAGTTGTGGTGAGAACGGGCGTGCAGCGCGTCGAGGAACGCGTCCCTCGTGCGCAGCCTGTGGTTGCGGGCGGCGAGTTCGATCTCGAGCGGGTCGGCACCCGCTCGGATGAGCTCGAGGATCTGGGTGTGCTCTTCGACCGAGTGCTGCGCGCGGCCCGGCACATAGGCGAACGTCGAGTCGCGGATGCCGGACAGTCGCGCCCAGCCGCGGTGGACGAGGTCGAGCAGATGCGGGTTCGGGCACGGCTCGAAGAGCAGCGAATGGAACTGCCGGTTGAGCTCGGTGAACGCGTGCGCATCGAGGTGACCGAGCATCTGCGTCATCCGCTCGTTGACCGCCTCGGCCGCATCGAGCGTCTCGGAGTCGAGCAGCGGTGCCGAGAGGGCGGTGGCCGCGCCTTCGACGAGCCCGAGCGTCTGCATGGTGTGCGCGTACTCGCTCTCGTCGACGAGGGTGACGCGGGCGCCGACGTTGCGCTCGAAGGTCACGAGGCCTTCGGCTTCGAGGCGGCGGATGGCTTCGCGCACCGGCACGACGCTCATGCCGAGCTCTTCGGCCAGCGACCCCAGAACGAGGCGGTAGCCGGGGCCGAACGTGTGGCCGGAGATGCGCGAACGGATCCAGACGTACGCCTGCTCCGATTTGCTCGAGTTCGCGACCGTGGTCATGAGCGGGACCCGGTGTCGGACCCTGCGCCCGTCGCGGCCTCGTATCTGGCGCGCCATTCCGCATTGAGCGGGAACAGCCCGTCGACGGGGTGCCCGGCCGCGACCTGCTCGGCGATCCAGGCGTCCTCGATCTCCTGCGCGAGAGTGTCGTCGGCGATCTGCTCGGCGAGAGCGGGCGGGATGGCGATGACGCCGTCGCTGTCGCCGACGATGATGTCGCCGGGCTGCACGGTCGCGCCGCCGCAGGAGATGGTGATGTCGGAGTCCCACGGCACGTGCTTGCGGCCGAGGACCGAGGGGTGCGCGCCCTGCGAGAACACCGGGAGCCCGATCTCGGTGACCGCGTCGAAGTCGCGCACACCGCCGTCGGTGACGACGCCGGCTGCGCCGCGGGCACGAGCGCGCAGCGCGAGGATGTCACCGAGCGTGCCTGTGGTCGCATCGCCGCGGGCCTCGATCACGATGATCTCGCCCTCGTCGACGGCGTCGAACGCGCGCTTCTGGGCGTTGTAGCCGCCTCCGTGGGTCCTGAAGAGGTCTTCACGGAACGGGACGAAGCGCAGCGTCTTGGCCGTGCCGACGATCTTGCTGCCCGGGATGTTCGCGGCCACCCCGTCGATGAAGCACGAGTGGTGTCCTCGTTTGCGCAGCTGCGCCGAGAGACCGGCGGTGGGGGCCTCGAGCAGCTTGGCGCGCAGCTCGGGGGAGAGGGCCGGCGCTGTCGCCTCGGCGGGCAGGCCGGCCTCTTCGCGCGACCCCCAGGCCTCGGTGCGCTGCAGGTCGTCGACGGCCGGAAGCGATCCGAGATCGCCGTCGAAGGGCACGTCGCCCTGTGTCACCGTCGTGACGAGCCGACCGGAGGACGGCGCGCCCGGGGCATCCGGAGCATCGACCTCGATCTCGACCACGTCACCCGGGACGATCACGGAGGACCCAGCGGGGGTGCCGGTGAGGATGACGTCGCCCGGTTCGAGTGTGAAGTGCTGAGAGAGATCCGCGACGAGCTGAGCCAGAGGGAAGATGAGTCCGGCCGTGGTGTCGTCCTGACGCAGGTCGCCGTTGACCCAGGCGCGCACGCGCAGTGCGGCGGGATCGACGATGCGGGCGTCGATGAGCTCCGGGCCGAGAGGCGTGTAGCCATCGCCGCCCTTGGAGCGCACGTTCGAGCCCTTGTCGTTGGCGCGCAGGTCGTAGAGCCCCAGGTCGTTCGAGGCGGTGACCCAGCCGACGTGGCTCCAGGCGTCGTCGAGCGAGACGCGACGCGCGGGGGTCCCGATCACGAGCGCGATCTCCCCCTCGAAGGCGAGGAGCTCCGTGCCGGCCGGGCGTTCGACCGTGCCGCCCGAGGCGGCGACCGAACTGGCCGGCTTGAAGAAGTAGGAGGGGGCTGCGGGGCGACGGCCGCGCTGATCGGCACGGGAGGCGTAGCTCAGGTGGATCGCGATGATCTTGCCGGGGCGGGTCATGGATGCCGTCACGGGGCGCCTCCTCGCGCTTTGGTCGACGCCTTGTGCGTCGTATTCGAAATCATATATCATCGTGTCACCCCTCGGCAAGCAACTCGAACACCTCGTGCGCGAGCCGTGACAATGCGGTCACAATCAAAGGAGACACCCCATGAGCGGGCAGTCACAGGCTGGGTTCACGCCCACCGGAACCATCGCGACACCGGCGGATCGGCGCCGCGTCGTCTTCGCCACCGTCGTCGGCACCACCGTCGAGTGGTACGACTTCTTCATCTACGCCACGGCCGTCGGCCTGGTCTTCGGGCAGCTGTTCTTCGAGCCGCTCGGAGCGAACAGCGCCATCGTCGCGTTCGCGACCGTCGGCGTGAGCTTCCTCTTCCGTCCTCTCGGGGCGTTCCTCGCCGGCCACTACGGTGACAAGTTCGGCCGCAAGGCCGTGCTCATGTGGACCCTGATCCTGATGGGTGCCGCGACCGCCCTCATCGGTGTGCTGCCGACATACGACGCGATCGGTGTCGCTGCGCCGATCCTGCTGGTGCTGCTGCGCATCCTGCAGGGCATCTCGGCCGGTGGCGAGTGGGGCGGCGCGGTGCTGATGGCCGTCGAGCACGCTCCCAAGGCGAAGCGCGGGATCTTCGGCGCATCGCCGCAGATCGGCGTGCCGCTCGGCCTGCTGCTCGCGTCGGGAGTGATGGCGCTGATGACGGCGATCGCACCGGGAGATCAGTTCCTGCAGTGGGGCTGGCGCATCCCGTTCCTCCTGAGCGTCGTCCTGATCCTCGTCGGCTACTACGTGCGCCGGAAGGTCGAGGAGAGCCCGGTCTTCATCGAGCTCGCGGAGCGCAAGGAGAAGGCGAGCATGCCGATCGTGCAGCTGTTCCGCAAGCACCTCCTGCTCGTGATCGTCGCTGCACTCGTCTTCGCCGGCAACAACGCGGTCGGCTACATGACGACCGGTGGATACATCCAGGGATACGCCACCAACCCCGAGGGCCCGATCGGCCTCGAGCGCGGACCCGTGCTGTGGGCGGTCACCGGGTCGGCCGTCACGTGGCTCATCACGACTCTCATCGCAGGGTGGCTGTCGGACCGCATCGGCCGACGCACCACCTACATCATCGGCTGGGTGATGCAGCTCGTCGGTGTGTTCGCGCTGTTCCCGCTCGTCAACACCGGCGACGTCGGGCTGCTCTTCGCAGGGCTCGCGATCCTGACGATCGGTCTCGGCTTCACGTACGGACCTCAGGCGGCTCTCTACACCGAGCTCTTCCCTGCGAGCATCCGCTTCTCGGGCGTCTCGATCTCGTACGCCATCGGCGCGATCGCCGGCGGGGCGTTCGCGCCGACCATCGCGACCGCGATCGTGCAGGCCACCGGTTCGACGCAGGCCGTCACCTGGTACCTCGCCGGCATGACACTGCTCGGACTCATCGCGACGCTGCTGCTGCGTGATCGCTCCGGCATCCCCCTGGGTCCGGATCACGAGGAGGAGCAGTCGGTGAGCCCGATCCGTGGGCTCGCCAAGGTCTGACGCACGCCCTCACGCCGAACGCACGTCCGCCTCGCGGGCGTGCGTTCGGCTTATCTGCGACTCAGCCGTCGAGGGCTTCGCGGATCGATGCTGCAGAGCGTCGCAGACGCGCCGCGATCTCTGCGTCGTCGAGGTCGGTGGCGACATGCACGACCGCGATCGCCGCAGGGCGCTGACCGCGAAGCGCGAGCGGCACGGCGACCGACTGCACGGTGGGGATGACCTCGTCGTGACTCGTCGCGTATCCGCGCACGCGCGCCTCGTCGACCTCTGCGTGCAGGGCCGCGCGGGCATCACCCGGCCATTGCGAGATCGGGAGCTGCGTGAGGATCGCCTTGCCAGGTGCCCCCACCGTGACCGGATGCCGGGCGCCCGGCCGCTGTGCGACGCTCGCGATCGCGTGACGAGGCTCGATGCTCGCGAGTGTGATGCAGTCGTCTCCGTCGAGCACGCCGAGGAAGCAGGTCATGCCGAGTTCGTTCGCGATCGCGGTCAGCTCGGGGATCGCCTCGGCCTGCAGATCGTGGGCGACGCCGGCGGCCAGCGCTGCCATGCGCGGGCCCAGCGTCACAGCGCCTGACGCGTCTCTCCCGATCAGTCGGTGGTCTTCCAGCGTGCGCAGCAGCCGGTATGCGACCGAGCGATGGACGTCGAGTCTCACGGCGATCTCGTCGATCGTGAGCGGGATCCGCGCATCGGCGAGCACCTCGAGGATCCGGATGCCACGGCTGAGGGTCTGCGAGGCCGGAGTGCCTTCGGGCATGCGTGCGCTCCCTTGCGTTTCGGGACAGGCGTCCCTAAGCTGTGTTCAATAGTAGAACGTCGTGTTCGAATATAGAACACGATCGATTCGATCGCAACACCCGACAGTGACGTCCGGAAGGAATCGACGACGATGCAGTTCCACCACCACGGCTATGTCTCGGGAGACCCGCGTGTGAAGGATGCCGCAGGCATCGGCACCGAGCGGCCCGCAGACATCCCCGACGAGATCGATGTGCTGATCGTCGGCTCCGGCCCCGCCGGCATGCTGCTCGCCGCCCAGATGTCGCAATACCCCGATGTCTCGACGCGCATCATCGAGAAGCGCGAGGGTCGTCTGGTGCTCGGCCAGGCAGACGGCATCCAGCCGCGGAGCGTCGAGACGTTCCAGGCGTTCGGCTTCGCCGAGCGCATCATCGCGGAGGCCTACAACATCGGCTGGATGAACTTCTGGGGCCCGAACCCCGAGCGGCCGAACGAGATCGTCCGCACCTCGCGGACCGCCGACTACGCCTACGACATCTGCGAGTTCCCGCACCTGATCGTCAACCAGGCGCGCGTGCTCGACTACTTCGCCGAGGCCGCGGTGAACGGCCCTGGCCGCATCGCCCCCGACTACGGCATCGAGTTCGCAGGACTCACCGTGCACGACGAGGGCGAGTACCCGGTCGAGGTCTCGCTGCGCTACGTCGCGGGTGAGCGGGCGGGGGAGGAGCGCACGATCCGTGCCAAGTACGTCGCCGGGTGCGACGGCGCGCGCAGCGGCGTACGCCAGGCGATCGGACGCACGCACGTCGGCGGCAGCGCCGCGCACGCCTGGGGTGTCATGGACGTGCTCGTCAACACGGACTTCCCCGACTGGCGCACCAAGTGCGCGATCAACTCGGAGGCGGGCAACATCCTGCACATCCCTCGCGAGGGCGGCTACCTCAGCCGCATGTACATCGACCTCGGCGAGGTCGCCGAGGACGACGACCACCGCGTGCGCCAGACGCCGATCGACGAGATCATTGCCAAGGCGAACGCGATCCTCAGCCCCTACACGCTCGATGTGAAGGAGGTCGCCTGGCACAGCGTCTACGAGGTCGGGCACTGGGTCACCGACGGGTTCGACGACGTGATCGACGGGTCGGGCCGCACGCCGCGAGTGTTCCTCACGGGCGATGCCTGCCACACGCACAGCGCCAAGGCGGGCCAGGGCATGAACGTGTCGATGCAGGACGGCTTCAACCTCGGGTGGAAGCTCGGGTCGGTGCTCACCGGGCGCGCGCCCGAGGCGCTGCTCGCGACATACGGTGCCGAGCGTCGGCCCGTCGCCCAGCAGCTCATCGACTTCGACCGGGAGTGGTCGACGCTCATGGCGCGCAAGCCCTCGGAGATCACCGACCCGACCGACCTCGCGACGTACTATCTCGCCACGGCCGAGTTCCCCTCCGGGTTCATGACCCAGTACACGTCGTCGATGATCACCGGCTCGGACGCGCATCAGAGTCTCGCGGTCGGCTACCCGCTCGGCAAGCGCTTCAAGTCCGCCGAGGTCGTGAGGGTCGGCGACGGCAACGCGATCCACCTCGGCCACCACGCGAAGGCCGACGGTCGCTGGCGCGTGTACGCCTTCGCGGGCCGCGAAGCCGCGACGCTCGACGCGTGGGCGGCCGCAGCTGCGCCCGTCTTCGAACGGTTCACGCCCGCAGATGCCGACACCGATGCGGTGTTCGATGTGAAGGCGATCTACCAGCAGCCGTATGAAGAGATCGAGGTGACCTCGACTCCGGCTCTGTTCCAGCCGAAGACCGGTCCGCTCGGGCTCACCGACTGGGAGAAGGTCTATGCGGCGGGGCCGTCGAAGTGGACGGAGACCGACATCTTCGACGCGCGGGAGCTGTCGCGCGACGGCGTCGTGATCGTGGTGCGTCCCGACCAGTACGTCGCCGCGATCCTGCCCTTGGAGGCGACGGACCAGTTGGGGGACTTCTTCGGCGGGGCACTGCTGCCGGCATCCTGACTCTGCCGCGGGGGCCCTGGGTCCTTCGGGAGGAGATATCCCCTCGGGAGGAGGATCTCCAGCGGGATCTCCTCCCGAGGCGCAGTTCTCCTCCCGAGGGCGTACGGGTGCGGCGACGCACTGGTCGGGGAGACGGCTCGCGAGGGCCGGATGCCTCGCACGGGTCGGATGCCTCGCACGAGCGAGTCATCTCCGGCGAGTGAGGCACCTCTGGCGAGCGTCGGAGCCCGCGCGTACTCTGAGGGCCGATGGGCGAAGTCGCCCCGACAGGAGGAGCGTGTGATGGACTGGAAGATCGAGCTGATCTTCGTCCCGGTCTCGGATGTCGACCGGTCGAAGGAGTTCTACGAGAAGATCGGTTTCCATGCCGATCACGATCAGGTTCCCTACGAGGGCCTGCGGTTCGTGCAGATGACCCCGCCCGGCTCAGCCTGCTCGATCGCCTTCGGCACCAATCTGGGCGAGGGGCTGCTGCCCGGGCAGCAGAACACGATCCAGGTCGTCGTTCCGGATGCCGATGAGGCGCTCGCCCATCTTCAGGGGCTCGGGGTCGCAGCGCAGGGTGTCGATGAGCAGGCGTGGGGCCGGTTCGTGACCTTCGACGACCCCGACGGCAACACGTGGACGCTGCAGGAGCTGCCGGACTACAGCGCTCAGGCCTGAGTTCCGCGGGCGTCGAGTTCAGCGTCCGGCGATTGAGAACAGTGCCTCGGGTGCGCCCGAGGGGAACAGCACTCGTGCGCCGGAGCGGATGTCGTCGATGGGCACCCAGCGCACAGGGCTGCCCTCGTCGAGGATGCGGAGCTCGGCGTCCAGGGGCACCGCGTCCAGCTCCGAACAGGTCACGGCGAAGACGTGGGCGATCTCGTGTCCGGGTTCGCCCTCGTACGTGAAGATGTTCTCGAAGACGCCGAGTGGCTCGGCATCCTCGAGTGTGACGCCGAGCTCTTCCATGAATTCACGGCGCAGCGCGTCGCCCGCCGTCTCGCCGAACTCGATGCCTCCGCCGATCGCGCGCAGGAAATCGAGCCGGCGCGAGCTGTCGTGTCCCTCGAGGGCGAGCAGGTGCCCGTCCTTCACAGGCAGGCCGACAGCGATGTTCCGGATGGCAGGCATCCCGGAACACTAACGCACCGCCGGGCTCGGAGGTTCAGACGATCTGCGTCGCGCCTCCGGACACGACGATCCCGCCGCGGGGAGGGATGGTCACGGTGAGCAGGCTCGGTCGGCGCACATGGGCTCCCTGATGGATTCGCACGGTCGTCTCCGGGTGGCCGAGCGCGCGCAGGTAGGCCCCGGTGGATGCCGCGGCCGAGCCGGTCGCCGGGTCTTCGGTGATGCGACCGACCGGGAAGAGGTTCCGGGCGTCGAAGTCGGCGGGGCCGACGGAATGCAGCACGGTGATGGTGCCGAGCCAGCCGTTCTCTCGCATGAGCGCGGCCACCTCGTCGGGGGAGAAGCGGAACTGGTCGAACAGCTCGCGGTCGTCGACGACCAGGATCGGATGCCAGTTCCCGGCGAACGCCTCCCTCGCAGGGAAGCGGTCGTCGAGGTCTGACCCGGTGAGGCCGAGCATTCCGAGCAGGCGCTCGAGCACGTCGGGGTCGAGGTCGCGCACCTGGGGTTCGACGCTGGTGAACGACACGGTCACACCGCTGTGCGCGTCCACGACCGACCGCAGCGTCACGGCACCCGCGTTCGTGTCGAACACCACCTCGCCCGGTCCGTCACGCTCCGCGAGGGCGACAGCCGTCGCCACCGTCGCGTGTCCGCAGAACGGCACCTCCGCCGCGGGCGAGAAGTAGCGTGCCCGATATCGCGGCACACCGGACTCGTCCGTGCGACCGACGAGGAACGCGGTCTCTGAGAATCCGACGTCCGCGGCGATCTGCTGCATCCGCTCTTCCGTCATGCCGCCGGCATCGAGCACGACTCCCGCGGGGTTGCCGCCCTCCGGAGTCGCGGCGAAGGCGCTGTATCGCAGGACACTCAGATCATCGGTCATGACGAGGAGCCTAGCGATGCCTCGGGGTCACGAGTTCACGCGGATGATCTCCTGCTGGTAGGGCGCGATGACCTCGCCCGAGATCCGGAGGTCGAGCAGCAGGAAGCGCCGTGTCGCGGCATCCTCCTGCGCCCACGTGCCGAGCCGCTCGAGGTCGGCGAGGGACGTGACGACGACGCCCTCTGCGCCGACCGCAGCACCGAACGCCGCGAAGTCGACCTCGGGGATCAGCATCGGACCTTCGGCGAGTCCCTTCAGCCCGTAGAGGTTGACCTCGGCGCCGTAGGCGGCGTCGTTCCAGATCACGGCGATGCCGCGTCCCGCTGCCGCGCGGACGGCGGACTCGAGGTCGGCGATCGCCATGAGCCCGCCTCCGTCGCCCGAGGTGAGGACGACCGTCGAATCCCGGCGGGCGAGAGCCGCACCGACGACGCTCGGCCAGCCCTGGCCGATCGACTGGAAGGCGGTGCCGACCATCATCATCCGATCGGGTGCCTCGACCGGCCAGTACATGTTCGCCCAGCCGATGAAGTGACCGCCGTCCGAGACGACGACCCGGTCTGCGGGCAGCAGCTCGGCGATGCGGCGCGCGGCCGAGCGGGGGTCGAGACGGCCGTCGGGGGCGAGTTCGTCTCCCTCGTCGTAGGCTCGGGCGGCCGCGACATCGACGGTCTCGCGCCACGGCTGCCCGGGCACGGCGTCGGATGCCGGCGTCGACGCGCCGCGCATGATCGCCGTCGTCTCGGCGGGGCGGGCCGCTGCTCCCCAGTCGTGCTCGACTGCGGGGCTGAGAGCGGAGCCGAGCGAGCCGACCCTGGCGACCAGCGCCTCCGCGGCGAGACGCGCGTCGGCACGAACGAAGCCGCCGACGTGCGGGTGCGTGGCCGCCGGCGCGATGTCGACCTGGAAGACCCTGGTGCCGGGCGCGAAGAGTTCACCGAACCGCATCGTGAACTGGTTCAGTGACGCGCCGAAGACGACGGCGACGTCTGCCGTGCGCACGAGCTCCATCGCGCCGTCCGCGCCGAATCCACCCGTGACTCCGAGGTCGTACTGCGTCTCGGGAAAGACGCCGCGACCGAGAGCGGACGAGGCGGTCAGTGCGCCGGTCAGCGCCGCCAGTTCGCCGAGCGCCGAGCCGGCTCCGGCCAACCAGGCGCCGCGGCCGGCGAGCAGGAACGGGCGCGATGCGCCGCGCAGCGCCTCGGCGATATCGTCGAGCGTGCCCTCGGCGAACTCCCCGCGCGGAGCGAGCGGCGCCGGGATGCCGGGCGCGGGCGCCTCCGGCACAGGGCCGGCCTCGAGCGATGCGACGTCGTAGGGGATGGCGAGGACGACGGGCACGCGGTAGGTCAGGGCGTGCTCGATCGCGATGACGGTGGTCGCTGCGGCATCGGCACGCCCGACCGTATAGGTGCGGGCACCGACGGCGGATGCCAGGGCGATCTGGTCGACATCCCACGGGCGAGGGCCGGAGGTCGGCTCGTCGCCCACCACGAGCACGAGCGGCACGTGGGCCTGCACGGCCTCGGCGAGGGCCGTGAGGGTGTTGGTGAAGCCTGCGCCGTAGGTCGAGGTGCCGGCGGCGATCCGCCCGGAGGCGCGGAAGTGCGCGTCGGCGGCGACCACGGCGCCCTGCTCGTGGCGGACGGCCGTGAAGACCGCGTCCGTCCGGGTCTCGATCGCGTCGAGGAAGTAGGCGTTGCCGTTGCCCATCACGCCGAAGACGGCGTCGATGTGCTGAGCGAGAGTGAGTGCGACGTGCGCGGAGACGGAGGGCATGCGAAAGCCTTTCGAGACAGGGACGGAGAACATTCGTATTCCGTATGTGTCTCGCCCCCGCGTCTTCGTGGGGAGCTTCGTGCCTCTTTTTCAGGCACCGGCGTCAGAGAGCGCCGGACAGGTAGATCCTATCGCTCCCGGGCCGACGCGGCGCCGACTTGCGCGCGTAACACCGCCGAAACCGCGACGCGGAAACATGCCGTCATGGAGTCACTGTTCGACGGATACACCTCGCGCCGGTCGCCGCGCCGAGCAGGCGCCGCACCGTGGGACGAGATGTTCCCCTCAGACGCGCCATCCGGCGGCGAGGGCGTGCGCCTGCCCTACCAGGACATGTATCCGGCGCTCGCGGCCATGGACGACGCAGAGCTGAGGGCTCGCACCGACGCCCTCGCCAGCTCGTATCTCGCACAGGGAGTCACGTTCGATTTCGCCGGGGAGGAGCGTCCGTTCCCGCTCGATGTGGTTCCGCGCGTTGTCGCCGCCGATGACTGGCGCTATGTCGAGTCGGGGGTGAAGCAGCGCGTGCGGGCTCTCGAGGCATTCCTCGCCGATGTCTACGGTCCGCAGCTCGCGGTGCAGGACGGTGTGATCCCCGCGTCGCTGATCAGCTCGTCCGCTCACTTCCACCGTCAGGCGGCCGGCATCGTCGGGGCGAACGGGGTGCGCATCCATGTCGCCGGCATCGATGTCATCCGTGACGAGCGCGGAGCCTGGCGTGTGCTCGAAGACAACGTGCGCGTGCCGAGCGGTGTGAGCTATGTGCTGGCGAATCGCCGCGTGATGGCGCAGACGCTCCCCGAGCTGTTCACCAGTCTCAGAGTCCGCCCGGTCGTCGACTACCCGAGCCGCCTCCTGCAGGCGCTGCGTGCCGCCGCGCCTGACGGCGTCGATGATCCGACCGTCGTGGTGTTGACCCCCGGCGTGCACAATTCCGCGTACTACGAGCACACCCTGCTCGCGCGGATGATGGGCATCGAGCTCGTCGAGGGGCGCGACCTGTTCTGCTCGGGCGGGCGGGTGTGGATGCACACCACCTCCGGCCCCACGCGGGTGGACGTGATCTACCGACGGGTCGACGACGAGTTCCTCGACCCGCAGAGCTTCCGCCCCGATTCCGTGCTGGGCGCCCCCGGGCTGATGCTCGCTGCTCGCCTCGGCAATGTCACGCTCGCCAACGCCGTGGGCAACGGCGTGGCCGACGACAAGCTGGTCTACACGTACGTCCCCGACCTGATCCGCTACTACCTGGGCGAGGAGCCGGTGATCCCGAACGTCGACACCTGGCGGCTCGAGGATCCGGGTGCGCTCGAGGAGGTGCTCGACAGGCTCGACGAGCTGGTGGTGAAGCCGGTCGACGGCTCGGGAGGAAAGGGGCTGGTCGTCGGGCCCGATGCGTCGCGCGAGACGTTGGAGGCTCTGCGCAAGTCGTTGCGGGCCGACCCTCGGGGGTGGATCGCCCAGCCGGTCGTGCAGCTGTCGACCATTCCCACACTCGTGGAAGACGGATTCCGCCCGCGGCACGTCGATCTGCGTCCCTTCGCCGTCAACGACGGGCACGACATCTGGGTGCTGCCCGGCGGTCTCACCAGGGTCGCTCTGCCCGAGGGACAGCTCGTCGTGAACTCCAGCCAGGGTGGCGGCTCGAAGGACACCTGGGTGCTGGACCCTTCGCTGTTCACCGGGCCGACGACGACCGTGGAGGGCGACCCCGATGCGGCGGCGGACGAGGTGTCGCTCGCCACCGGGGCGATCGCCGTCGTGGCGCCGGCGCGCGAAGAACCGCACCCGCCGTTCCTGTCATCGCCGCAGGACGAGGACCTCGAGCTGCGCCATCACCAGCAGCAGCAGCAACAGCAGCAACAGCAGCGGGGAGGAACAGGATGCTGAGCCGCATCGCCGAGGCGCTGTTCTGGATCGGCCGCTACGTCGAGCGGGCCGATGGCACCGCGCGCATCCTCGACGTGCACCTGCAGCTGCTGCTCGAAGACCCGTGGGTCGAGGAGGACACGGCCTGCCGTGCGCTGCTCTCGGTGATGGGCACCACAGCGGATGCCGACACCGTGCTGAGTCGTGACGACGTGGTGCGGCTTCTCGCGCTCGACCGCGAGCACTCGGCGTCGATCGCCCACTCGATCGCATCCGCCAGGGAGAACGCCCGGCGCGCCAGGGAGATCATCTCGACCGACCTCTGGGAGACGCTCAACGAGTCGAATGCGCGCATGCCACGTCGTATCGCCTCGGACAAGACGCATCCGTTCTTCCGCTGGGTGCGCGACCGCTCGGCGCTGGCCTTCGGCGTCGTCGACTCCTCGACGAGCCGTGACGAGGCATGGCACTTCTTCGTTCTCGGCCGGTCGATCGAGCGCGCCGACATGACCGCGCGTCTGCTGGCGACGCGCTCGCTGACCGAGGCCGGTGGGCCGAGCTGGACGACGCTGCTGCGCAGCTGCGGCGCATACGAAGCCCACCTGCGCAGCCACCGAGCGGTGCCGACAGGCGCGTCGGCAGTGGAGTTCCTGCTGATCGACCGCCTGTTCCCCCGATCGGTGCTCTCGAGCATCCTGCAGGCCGAGGAATGCCTGCGCGGCATCGATCCGGCCGGCGCATTCGGCGTGCCCGACCGGGCTCATCGCGTGCTCGGTCGCATGCGGTCGGAGCTGGAGTACCGACCGATCGGCGACACCGTGCATCGTCTGTCGGAGAGCATGGAGGAGGTCCAGGTGGGGATGTCAGTGGCGAGTGACGCGATCAGGGAGCGGTACTTCCCGTCGATCGCGATGCCGGTGTGGATCGGAGAGGCGCTGTGAGCCGCCTCAAGATCGTGCATCGCACCGGCTTCCGCTACGAGCAGCCGGCGACGGCGTCGTACAACGAGGCGCGCATGCTGCCGCACTCCCGAGAGGGGCAGTTCGTGCTGCAGGCGACGCTCGACATCTCGCCGACGGCCACCCAGCACTCGTACTCCGACTACTGGGACACGCGGGTCTCGACTTTCGAGCTGCTGACCCCTCATCAGGTGCTCTCGGTCACCGCGACGAGCGTGGTCGACGTCAGGCCGCTCCCGACGGCGACCGCCGGAATCGACTGGGACGAGCTCGAATCCCGGATCCCGCAGTCGCTCGCTCTGGCCGAGTGCGTCGCGCAGACTCCCGCCACCGCCCCGGATGACGAGATGCGCGATCTCGCCCTGCACTTCGAAGCGGAGGGCGGCGGAGTGGACGAGACCGCCCTCGACATCTGCCGCGCGGTCGGGGAGGCGATGGAGTACCGCAGCGGCGTCACCGGCGTGAGCTCGACGGCTCGTGACGCCTGGCCTGCGCGATCAGGGGTCTGCCAGGACATCGCTCACGTGGCTCTCGGGGTGCTGCGCGCCGCGGGGATTCCGGCACGCTATGTGTCGGGATACCTGCACCCCGACCCGACGGCCGCGATCGGGCAGGCCGTGACGGGGGAATCGCACGCCTGGGTGGAGTGGTACTCCGGGGAGTGGCGCGGATACGACCCCACCAACCTCGTCGACATCGGCGAATCCCATGTCTATGTCGGCCACGGCCGCGACTATGCCGATGTGGCTCCGCTCCGCGGGGTGTATGCCGGACCCAGCGCGTCGGAGCTGTTCGTCTCGGTGGAGATCACGCGCCTCGGCTGAGGCGACTGCATGGCCTGACGACGCACGGCAGTGGGGAAGAATGAGACGATGACGGATGCATCGATCGAGCGCGAGACGCTCACCTGGGACGGCTTCGGATCCGCGACGCGAGATCTCGCGCGCAGCATCCTCGAGAGCGGCTTCGTGCCCGAGGTCGTGGTGGCCATCGCCCGCGGTGGTCTGCTTCCCGCCGGCGCCATCGCGTACGGCCTGGGTGTCAAGAACTGCGGCGCGATCAACGTCGAGTTCTACACCGGCATCGGCACCGTGCTCGATGCCCCGGAGGTGCTGCCGCCCGAACTCGACATGGCCTATCTCGACGGTCGTCGCGTGCTCCTCGTCGACGACGTCGCCGACTCGGGCCGGACGCTCGCGCTCGCGGTGCAGCTGCTGAAGGACAAGGGCGCCGACGTGCGCTCGGTGACGATCTACACGAAGCCGTCGACCATCATCCAGCCCGACTACGCGTGGAAGGACACCGATCTGTGGATCAACTTCCCCTGGTCGTTCCAGGGCACGGTGCGTGAAGAGGATCTCGGGCTCGCGCCGTCGGCCTGACCTCGTCTCAGCCGCGCTGCAGTGCGCGAAGAGTCTGGATCGTGTCGGCGTCTGCGACGCTCTTGTCGGGGCGGTAGGCCTTGACGCGTGCGAAGCGCAGCGCGATGCCACCGGGGTAGCGCGGAGAGCGCTGCACCCCGTCGATCGCGATCTCGACCACGAACTCGGGGCGCAGGAACACGGTCGACTGCGTGCGTCGTGTCTCGAACGACGGGAACTGCTCGGTCTGCCAGCGCAGCAGCTCGTCGGTCAGACCTTTGAACGTCTTTCCGACCATCACGAGTCCGCCCGGCTCGCCGAACTCTCCGTTCGGATCGAGAGCGCCGAGATGGAGATTCGACAGCCACCCCTGTCGTCGACCCGAGCCCCACTCGGCTGCGAGCACGACGAGGTCATAGGTGAGCACGGGCTTGACCTTGACCCAGGACTTGCCGCGCCTGCCCGCCGCATAGGGCGCATCGACGCCCTTGACGACGACGCCCTCGTGCCCGGCCGCCAGCGCCTCTCGTGACAGCTGCTCGGCAGCAGCCGGGTCGTCGGTGACGACCCCCGGCATGCGCCACTCGCCGACGGTCTTCTCGAGTTCGGCCAGCCGGATCGAGAGCGGTTCGTCGAGCAGATCGCGTCCGTCGATGTGCAGGATGTCGAAGAACCAGGGGCGCAGCACGAGCTCGCGCGACACGTCGGCCCCGAACCGTGACATCGTCTCCTGGAACGGCCGCGGACCGCCGTCCTCATCGAGCGACAGCGTTTCGCCATCGAGGATCAGGTCGTGGGCGGGAAGGCCTCGCACGATCTCGACGATCTCGGGCACGCGGTGGGTGATGTCGGCCAGGCTGCGGGTGTACACGCTCACGTCGTCTCCACGGCGATGCACCTGGATGCGTGCTCCGTCGAGCTTGTATTCGACGGATGCCCTGCCCGTGACCTCGAGAGCCGCAGTCGGAGTCGCCGCGGTCGAGGCCAGCATCGGCAGCACGGCACGGCCGACCACGAGGCCGACCGCGTCGAGCTCGGCCGCGGTGCCTGTGAGGGCGATGACCGCCGTGTCACCCAGGTCGCCGGACAGCATCGCTGCTCGTCGCACGGATGCCGCAGGGCGATCCGAGGCGCGAGCGATCGCATCGAGCAGCACGCCGCCGAGCGCACCGGTGCGCAGCTCGCCGAGCATCGCGCGCGACAGGAAATCCCATTCGGTGGCCGTGGCGCGGCCGGCGAGAGCGGAGAGCAGATCTGTCCGGGCGGCCGCAGACCCCGAGCCCGAAGCGCCGACCAGCGCTTCGAACGCCGCGTCGACGTCACCGAGCGACAGGGACGGCTCGTCGGCGTGCATCACCTCGAGGGCGGAGATCCCGCGCCAGCCCACACCCAGGCGTCCCTGACGCGGCGTCGCGAGGAGCAGCCCGACGAGGGTGGGGACGTCGTCCGCGTCCGCGCGCGCGAGCAACCGCGAGAGTGCATCGACCTTGGCGAGACGCGATGCGGTGGCGGTGACCTCTTCAGCGGTGGAGACGAGCTCCGAGAGCAACATGGATGCAGTCTGTCACCGGCATCCGACATCGGCGAAGCCCTTGCCTTCGCCCTCTCCGTCGCAGTAGAGCAGCGACAGCTCAGCGCCCGTGGAACTCAGGCTTCCGCTTCTCCTGGAAGGCGGCGAAGCCCTCGCGGTAGTCATCGGTGTCGCACAGCGCCGCCTGAGCGGTGTTCTCGACCTCGATCGATTCCCACAGCGCCAGCCTCTCGTCGCGGATGCGCGAGACGAGCTGCTTGCTCGCGAGGAACGCGGCGGTGGCACCGCGCGCGGCGGTCGCGGCGGCATCCGTCGTCGTCTGCAGGACCTCGTCGTCGGGGAGCACACGTGAGAAGAGACCCGAGGCCACGGCCTCGGTGCCGCTCATCAGGCGCCCCGTGTAGATGAGGTCGAGCGTCTTGTGCGCGCCGAGGCGGTCGACGAACAGGGCGTGTCCGCCCGAGTCGAGCGTGGCGCCCAGCGCTGCGAACGGCGAGCCGATCTTCGCCGACTCCGCGACGTAGACGACGTCCGTGGCGATCAGCAGTCCCAGCCCGACGCCCAGGCATGCACCGTGGGCGGCCGCGAACGTCGGCGCGGGAAAGCGCGCCATCCGCTGCAGCAGCGGAGTCACGAGCCCGCCGAGGTAGCCCATCACGTCGTCGTCGCGCGGGTCGACCGCCGAGATGTCGCGTCCGGCGCAGAACGCGCGCCCCTCGCCCCGGAGCACGAGTGCGCGCACTCCCGCCGCGTCGGCCTCGTCGTATGCACGGCCGAGATCGCGCAGCGCCTGCGCGTCGAGGGAGTTCAGCGTGGACGGTGCATTCAGCACGACCGTCGCGACGTCTTCGGAGATGGTGAGATCGATCATCGGATGCTCCTCAGACGTCGTAGTCGACCACGACGCGGTCGCTCGTCGGGTGGGACTGGCAGGTCAGCACATAGCCGCGGTCCAGCTCGTCGGGCTCGAGCGCATAGTTCTCCGTCATCGTCACGCTGCCCTCGATGACCCTGGCGCGGCACGTGCCGCACACGCCGCCGGCGCACGCGAACGGGGCGTCCGGCCGCACCCGCAGAGCCGCGTTCAGCACCGACTCGTGCGCGTCGACGGGGCTCTCGACGGTCGACGAGACGCCGTCGAGGTTCACCTCGATGCGTATCGTCTTCGCGCCCGCCCGCACCTCGACCGGGCGCGCGGCGCGCACAGGTTCGTCGCCGGTGGTGAAGAGCTCGAACCGGATGTGCTCCCGCGGCACGCCGACGTCGGCGAGCACCTCGCGGCACAGGTCGACGAGCGAGAGAGGACCGCAGAGGAACCACTCGTCGACGTCGCTCGGGTCGATGAGCATCCTCAGGATGGTGCGCAGCTTCTCCTCGTCGATCCGCCCCGACAGCACGGGAGCCGTGCGCTGCTCACGGGACAGCACATGGTGCAGCGTCACTCGCGTCGGATACCGGTCCTTGAGGTCGGCGAGGTCCTCGAGGAACATCACGTCGAGTGTCGACCGGTTCGTGTAGAGCAGTGTGAAGCGCGACGAGTCCGAGCGCGTCAGCACGGTGTGTGCGAGCGCCATCAGCGGGGTGATGCCCGAGCCCGCGGCGATGCCGACGACGTGGCGATGATCGAGATCGTCGAGCCCCGAGGTGAATGTGCCCTGCGGACTCATCACGTCGATCTCGAACCCGGCGTTCAACCCGGTCTGGGCCCACGTGGAGAAGAGGCCGCCCTCGTCGCGCTTCACCGCGACACTCAGCCGGGTGGGCGCGCCCGCCGCGATCTGCTCGGCCGTGCGATGCTCGGGCGCGCGGCACAGCGAATACGATCGGCGCACCTCGGTGCCGTCGAGGGTGGTGCGCAGCGCCACGTACTGGCCCGGCAGGTGGTCGTAGTCGTCGGCGAGCTCGGCGGGAACCGTGAAGGAGACCTCGACCGAGTCCTCGGTGAGCGGCCTCACCTCGTCGACCACGAGAGTGTGGAACCGCGCGCGCTTCTTCGCTGTCGATGCGGAGGGCGAATGAACGGATGTCGGTGCGACGGCACCGGACGGGGCGAACAGCGACATCAGTGCACCTTGAAGTGGTCGAAGGGTTCGAGGCATGCGCGGCACTCGAACAGTGCCTTGCATGAGGTGGAACCGAAGCGAGAGACCTCGCGGGTGTCGAGCGAGCCGCACCGCGGGCAGCGCACGCTGATCGCGAGGCGGATCGGGCCGGACGACAGCGCGGAGCGCCCCGAAGGAGGCGCGATGCCGTACTGAGAGAGCTTCTGCTTGCCGGCATCCGACATCCAGTCCGTCGTCCACGCGGGGGAGAGCACGAGACGCACCTCGACCTGCGAGTAACCGGCAGCGGTGAGGGCCAGGATGACATCGTCGCGAATCGTGTCCATCGCCGGGCACCCGCTGTAGGTGGGGGTGATGTCGACACGCACGACGTCGCCGTCGACCGTGACGGCGCGGAGCACTCCGAGGTCTTCGATCGTGAGCACGGGGACTTCGGGGTCCGCCACGGCGGCGGCGATCCGCCAGGCGTCGGTCTGCAGCGTGTCGGTCACCATGACGCCCCCGGATGACGTCGCGCGAGAACCTGCATCTCGGCGAGCAGATGGCCCATCGGGGTCGCGTGCGCACCTCGGCGCCCTCCCGCTGACGATGCCGCCACTGAGGGCGCGGTCAACTCCGCCTCTGTGAAGACGGTGTCGACGACCGCGTCGAAACCGGCGCGAAGGGTGGACGGGCGCACGGCGGCATCGCCGAGACGGTCGATCAGTGGCTCATCGCGGAAGAGCTCGTCGACGTACGGCCAGACGTCGCCGAGCGCGCGCACCATCCGCTGCCGCGATTCGTCGGTGCCTCCGGCGAGGCGCAGCACCCACTGCACCGAGTGGTCGCGGTGGTAGTCGACCTCTTTGAGCGACTTCTCGGCGATCGCCGCGAACGTCTCGTCTGTGCTGGCCCTCAGCCCGGAGTAAAGCTCGAACATGTAGGTCGACACGACGAACTGACGTCCGATCGTCTGCGCGAAGTCGCCGTTGGGCTGCTCGACGATCCAGGCGCTGCGGAACTCCGGCTCGTCGCGGAAGTACGCGAGGTCGTCTTCGGAGCGTCCGTCGTAGGAACCGGCGAAGTGCAGGAACGAGCGGGCATGACCGAGCAGATCGAGGGCGATGTTGCCGAGCGCGACATCCTCTTCGAGTTCGGGCGCGCGGGAGATCCATTCGCCGAGCTGCTGCGAGAGGATCAGGGCGTCGTCGCCCAACCACAGCGCGTACTCGGCGATGTCGGCGGATGCCGCCGCGGAGCCGGTTCCCGTGAGCTCCTCGCTCAGTCGCAGCTCGTCGACCGAGACATCCCCGTGCATGTCTCCATGGACGTCCGTGCGGATGTCGTTCACAGGTGCGGCACCCCCTCGGAGGCCGTGTAATAGACGGCGTGCCGGTAGTTCTTGCCCGCGGGGCTCTCGAAGTAGGCGCCCTTGGCGTCGGGGTCGCTCGTGGTGATCGCGTCGGCGGGCACGGCCCAGATCGACACGCCCTCGCCACGGCGCGTGTAGAGGTCTCGGGCATTGCGGATCGCCATGTCGGCATCCGGGGCGTGCAGCGATCCGACGTGCACGTGGCTCAGGCCGCGATTCGCACGGACGAAGATCTCCCATAGGGGCCAGGGTTCGCGCTCGTCGGCACCGGGCGTCGCCATCACGCCGCCGCCTTCGTCTTCAGCGCCTGCTTGCGGGCGTACTCGGCTGCGGCCTCGCGCACCCACGCACCCTCCTCGTGCGCCGTGCGGCGACGTTCGAGACGCTCGGCGTTGCAGGGGCCGTTGCCGCGCAGCACCTCGAAGAACTCGTCCCAGTCGATCTCGCCGATCACGTACTGGCCCGTCTCGTCGTCGAAGCGCAGATCGGGGTCGGGCAGGGTGACGCCCAGGATCTCGGCCTGCGGCACCAGCATCCCGACGAAGCGCTGGCGCAGCTCGTCGTTGGTGAAGCGCTTGATCTTCCACTTCATCGACTGGGCCGAGTTCGGCGACTGGTCGTCGGGCGGGCCGAACATCGCCAGGCTCGGCCAGTACCAGCGGTTCACGGCGTCCTGCGCCATCTGCTTCTGCTCGTCGGTTCCCTGCATCAGCGAGAGCAGGATCTCGAAACCCTGACGCTGGTGGAACGACTCCTCCTTGCACACGCGCACCATGGCACGGCCGTAGGGGCCGTAGGAGGCGCGGCACAGCGGCACCTGATTGCAGATCGCGGCGCCGTCGACGAGCCACCCGATAGCGCCCATATCGGCCCAGGTGGGGGTGGGGTAGTTGAAGATCGAGGAGTACTTGGCCTTGCCGCTGATGAGCTGGTGCATCATCTCGTCGCGGGTGATGCCGAGGGTCTGCGCCGCCGAGTAGAGGTACAGGCCGTGGCCCGCCTCGTCCTGCACCTTGGCCATCAGGATCGCCTTGCGCTTGAGGCTCGGCGCCCGGGTGATCCAGTTCCCCTCGGGCTGCATGCCGATGATCTCGGAGTGCGCGTGCTGCGAGATCTGACGGATCAGCGTCTTGCGGTAGGCGTCGGGCATCCAGTCGCGCGGCTCGATGCGCTGCTCGTTCGCGATGAGCTCGTCGAACAGGCGCTCGTCGTCTGAGAGCTCGCCATCGACGAGGGAGAGATCTGCGGGGCTTGTCATCATCGACTCCTCGGTATCCGATCCGCTTTACTGACCGGTCGTTAGGTAATTCTGACATGCCGGTCCGCCGTGCGCAAGAAGCGGCGCTCAGCGCGAGCGGGAGACCAGGTCGAGAAGGGCGAGCCCGTAGGCCTCCGAGGGGTCCGGATGCTCGAAACGCAGCGTCTCGCCGGCGATCTCGACATCGACGACGAAGGCGTCGGGAAGGCGGGTGAGCGCCCGGAACGTGCCCCGCAGCAGTTCGCGAAGCTGATCCTCGCGGGGCAGCCACACCGCGTCCGCGAGGGTGACCGCGTCGAGCGCCCACTCTGTGGTGCCGTTGAAGGCGAGGTCGGTGCCGCTCGGAGTCTGCCTCGCCTCGATCGTCATCGCGCTGACCGTGAAGACGTCGGCCTCGGCTTCGAGCTCGACATCGTTCGGGAGGTCGAGCTGAAAGCGATCGCCCTCGGAGGGATGCCACACGAGCCCGGCATCGCGCAGGGATACGGCCAGTTCTCGGGTGATCATCGTTCCACGCTAGACGACGGGGTGAGGAATCGGCGCGGATCTCACCAGTGGATGACGATGCCCCGGGTGTCGGCGGCCTCGGGCCCGACGTCGGTGGCATGAGGCACAGTGGAGACATGACTTCCCCCTCTGCTGTCGACACCCGCACTGCTGCGCTCGCCGCCTTGCGCGAACTGGTCGGCCGCCCCGACGCCGACTTCCACGACGGCCAGTACGAGGCGATCGAGGCGCTGGTCGAGGGGCGCCGCCGCGCGCTCGTCGTGCAGCGCACAGGCTGGGGCAAATCGGCGGTGTACTTCGTCGCGACGCTGCTGCTGCGTCGGCAGGGGGCGGGACCGACCGTGCTCGTCTCGCCGCTGCTGGCTCTCATGCGCGACCAGATCGCCGCCGCCGAGCGCGCGGGCGTCCGAGCCGTGGCGATCAATTCCACCAACGCGCACGAATGGTCGGAGGTGATGCAGCAGCTCGACCGAGACGAGGTCGATGTGCTGCTCGTCTCTCCCGAGCGACTCAACAACCCGGCGTTCCGCGAGCAGCAGCTGCCGGCGCTCGTGCGACGGATCGGCATGCTGGTGGTCGACGAGGCGCACTGCATCAGCGACTGGGGGCACGACTTCCGTCCCGACTATCGTCGGCTGCGCGATCTCATCGAGCAGATGCCGCCAGAGGTTCCGGTGCTCGCGACCACGGCGACCGCCAACAGCAGGGTCGTGGCCGACGTCGCCGAGCAGCTCGGCACGGGAGGCTCATCGGGCGACGGGGCCTCCGAGGTGCTCACGATCCGTGGCCCGCTCGCCCGCACCTCGCTGCGGCTCGGGGTGCTGCGTCTGCCGACCTCGGCGAGCCGGCTCGCCTGGCTGCTGAGCCACATCGACGACCTGCCCGGCTCGGGCATCATCTACACGCTCACCGTCGCTGCAGCGGTCGACACCGCTCGGCTGCTGCGCGACCACGGCCACGACGTGCGTGCGTACACGGGGCAGACGGACACCGACGAGCGCACGGAGTCAGAAGGGATGCTGAAGCGCAACGAGGTCAAGGCCCTCGTCGCGACGAGCGCACTCGGCATGGGCTTCGACAAACCCGACCTCGGATTCGTGCTGCACCTCGGTGCGCCGTCGTCGCCGGTCGCGTACTACCAGCAGGTCGGTCGCGCCGGGCGCGCGAGCGAGAGCGCAGACGTGCTCCTGCTGCCGGGCGTCGAAGACCGCGATATCTGGCACTACTTCGCCACCGCGTCGATGCCCGACCGTGAGCGCGCCGAGAGGGTGATCGCTGCGCTCGGCGAGCAGCCGATCTCGACGCCGGCGCTCGAGGCGATGGTCGACATCCGCCGCACACCTCTCGAGCTGCTGCTCAAGGTGCTCGATGTCGACGGCGCGGTGCGACGTGTGCAGGGCGGGTGGGTCGCCACGGGCGAGCCCTGGAGCTACGACGCCGAGCGTTACGAGCGGATCGCGGGCGAGCGCCGAGCCGAGCAGCAGCACATGATCGACTACGAGCAGACCGACGGATGCCGCATGGAGTTCCTCCAGCGCTCGCTCGACGACGACACGGCAGCGCCCTGCGGCAGATGCGACAACTGCGCCGGCATCTGGTTCCCGAGCGAGATCGGCGAATCGGCGACGACTCAGGCTGCGAAGTCGCTCGACCGAGTGGGCGTTCCCGTCGAGCCGCGCCGGGCCTGGCCGACCGGCGCCGACAAGCTCGACGTGCCCGTCAAGGGGCGCATCGCGCCGGGTGAGCAGGCGGGAGAGGGGAGGGCGCTCGCCCGGCTCACCGACCTCGGCTGGGGCGGCACCCTGCGCGAGCTGTTCGCCGCCGGAGCGCCCGATGCCGCCGTGACGCCGCAGGTGCTCGGCGGCTGCGTGCGAGTGCTCGCCGACTGGGGCTGGACAGAGCGCCCTGTCGCGGTGGTCGCGATGCCTTCACGGTCGCATCCGCTGCTCGTCGACTCCCTTGCCCGAGGGATCGCCGACATCGGTCGGCTGCCGTACCTCGGTGCGCTCGACCCGGTCGATGGCGGCCCGAGCGGTCAACCGGGAGGCAACAGCGTGTTCCGTCTCGCAGGTCTGTGGGACAGGTTCAGCGCGCAGGGCCTCGACATCCCCGAGGGGCCGGTTCTCCTCGTCGACGACCTGGCCGACAGCCGGTGGACTCTGACGGTCGCCGCCCGCACACTGCGCCAGGCCGGCGCCACAGAGGTGCTTCCGTTCGTGCTCGCGCTTCGCGGCTGAGGTCGGCGATCCATTCCGATGGGAAGACTTCAGCGCAGGTCGTACACGCGCTTGTACTTGCCTTCGCTGCGCGGCAGAGCGCCGGGCTCCTCGACCTTGACGTCGACGCTGGTGCCGATGTGCACCTTGATGCGATGCGTGAGCACTGCAGCGGCGGCGTCGCACTCCTCGATGCTCAACGACGGGTGCCGCTCGATGCGCACCGTCATGGTGTCGAGCTGGCCCGCACGGTGCAGCTCCAGCACGAAGTGCGGCGTCAGGGTCTCGATGCCCATCACGAGCTCTTCGACCTGTGTGGGGAAGAGGTTCACGCCGCGCAGGATGATCATGTCGTCGTTGCGCCCGGTGATCTTCTCGATCCGCCGCAGGGCGGGATACGTCGTTCCGGGCAGCAGGCGGGTCAGATCCCGTGTGCGGTAGCGGATCACCGGGAAGGCCTCTTTGGTGAGCGAGGTGAAGACCAGTTCGCCCAGTTCGCCGTCCGGCAGGCGGTCGCCGGTGTCGCCATCGATGATCTCCGGAAGGAAGTGGTCTTCCCAGATGTGCGGGCCGTCTTTGGTGAGCACGCTCTCGCTCGCGACGCCCGGCCCCATGACCTCGCTGAGCCCGTAGATGTCGACGGCGTCGATGTTCAGTCGCTTCTCGATCTCGCGGCGCATCTCGTTGGTCCACGGCTCGGCTCCGAGCACGGCCACCCGCAACGAGGTCCGCGTCGGGTCGACGCCTGCCGCCTCCATCGCATCGGCGATCGTGAGCAGGTAGCTCGGCGTGCAGAGGATGGCGTCCGGCTCGAAGTCGGCGATCAGCTGCACCTGGCGCGCGGTCTGACCACCGGAGACGGGTATCACCGTGGCGCCGAGTCGTTCGATGCCGGCATGCGCCCCGAGTCCACCGGTGAACAGCCCGTATCCGTAGGCGTTGTGCACCTTCATGCCGGCGCGGATCCCCGCGGCGTGCAGCGACCTCGCGATCAGGTCGCCCCACCTGTCGAGGTCGCCCTCGGTGTAGCCGACGACGGTCGGCCGCCCGGTCGTGCCCGACGACGCGTGGATGCGGCGCACGTCGGCCATGGGCACGGCGAACATCCCGAACGGGTAGCTCTCTCGCAGATCGGCTTTGGTGGTGAACGGCAGCCTCTGCACGTCGTCGAGGGTGCGGATCTCGTCGGGGTGGACACCGTGCTCGTCGAACTTGCGACGGTACGTCGGCACGTTCTCGTAGGCGTGGCGCACAGTCCACTGCAGGCGCTGCAGCTGCAGCCGGGCCAGTGCAGTGGGGGAGTGCAGCTCGATCTCGGTGCCGATCTCGGCACGGGTGTGGGTCATCGTCGACTCCTTCGTCGCGGGCAGGGCCATGTCGGGTGTGCCGGTCAGCCCGGGTGCGATCGGTTCGTGGTGAGCGAGCGGCCGCGCACCTCGGCGACGACGTCGCCGGACTCATCGGTCACCGTGACGTCGTAGATGCCGTTGCGACCGCTGACGACGCGGCGACTCGCACGTGCCGTGAGCCGCTGCCCGGAGGTCGTCGACTTCAGGAAGGTGATGTCCGCGCCGCCCGCGACCGTGACGCGCTCGTCCTCGTTGCAGGCGATCGCGAAAGCCGTGTCGGCGAGAGTGAACACCAGGCCGCCGTGCGTGATCGCGAAGCCGTTCAGCATGTCGTCGCGCACCGTCATCGACACCACGGCCTCGCCGGGCTCGTCGAGCTCGACGGTCATGCCGAGCATCGCCGACGCGGCATCGCGCTGCATCATGGCCCTCATGCTGCCGCGACCTCGGAAGTGGGCTCCTTGCTGACCAGCGTGAGCACGTCGTAGGTCGCGACGAGCTCGTCGGCCTGGTTGCGGATCACCGCATCCCAGCGCACCTCGCCGTAGTCATCGGTCTCGCGGGGGGTGATCTGCTTGGCGGTGAGCTCGACGCGGATCGTGTCACCGGGGGAGACCGGCGTGATGAACCGCAGATTCTCGAGACCGTAGTTCGCGAGCACGGGGCCCGGTTCGGGGTCGACGAACAGACCGGCCGCCCACGAGACCAGCAGGTACCCGTGTGCCACACGGCCGGGGAAGAACGGGTTCGCTGCGGCCGCCGCATCGTCCATGTGGGCGTAGAACGTGTCACCGGTGAAGTGCGCGAAGGTCTCGATGTCGTCGAGGGTGACCTCGCGTGATGCCGAGACGATCTGATCTCCGATCAGGAGCTCCGCGAGCGACTTGCGGAACGGATGCCGACCGCCGCTGCGCGCTGCGGCTCCCGCGTGCCAGACACCGGTCAACGCCGTGAGCATCTCGGGCGATCCCTGCACCGCAGTGCGCTGCATGTGGTGCAGCACCGCGCGGATGCCGCCGAGCTCCTCGCCGCCTCCTGCCCGACCGGGCCCGCCGTGCACGAGGTTCGGCAGGGGAGACCCGTGACCGGTCGAGGAGCGCGCGTCGTCGCGGTCGAGCAGCAGCATCCGACCGTTGAACGGCGCGATGCGCGTGGCCAGCTCGACCGCCTGCACCGGATCGTGCGTCGCGATGCTGGTGACGAGCGAGCCGCCGCCGCGGGCGACGAGAGCGGCGGCGTCGGCGATGGTGTCGTAGGTGAGCAGCGACGACACCGGACCGAACGCCTCGACCGAGTGCGCGGCGTCGGACTGCGGATCGTCGAAGCGCAGCAGCAGCGGCGAGACGAATGCGCCGTCGGGCGAGAGCCCGGTGGTTCCGTCTGCGCGCCGCACCTCGGGAGCATCCGTCGACCCCACCACGATTTGTCCGCCGGCGTCCTGCAGCTTCGCGACCTGACGCAGCACCTCATCGCGCTGCGCGGTCGAGGCGAGGGGGCCCATCGTCGCACCTTCGGCGCGGGGATCGCCCAGCACCGTCCTCTCGGTGATGCGCGCCTGCACGGCGGCGATCACGGCATCCGCCGACCCGGTCGGCACGATCGCCCGACGGATCGCCGTGCACTTCTGCCCGGCCTTGGTCGTCATCTCGGTGACGAGCTGGCGGACGTAGGCGTCGAACTCCGGGGTGCCCTCGATGGCGTCGGTGCCGAGCACCGAGGCGTTGATCGAGTCGGTCTCCGCGGTGAACCGCACTCCGCCGGTCTGCACGGCGGGGTGGGCCTTCAGGCTCTCGGCTGTCGAGGCGCTGCCGGTGAAGCCGACGATGTCGCCGAGGCGCAGGTGCTCGAAGAGGTCGGGGACGCTGCCGCTCACCAGCTGCAGCGATCCGTCCGGCAGCAGCCCCGACTCGACGAGGATGCGCACCATCGCCTCGGCGAGATATCCGGTCGGCGTCGCGGGTTTCACGAGCGTCGGCATGCCGGAGAGGAAAGCCGGTGCGAACTTCTCCAGCGACCCCCACACGGGGAAGTTGAAGGCGTTGATCTGCACGGCGACTCCCGGCAGCGTCGTGTAGACGTGGCGCCCGAGGAACGAGCCGTCCTTCGAGAGCGGCTCGACGGGGCCGTCGACGTGCACGCGGCTGTTCGGCAGTTCGCGCCGCCCCTTGCCGGAATACGAGAACAGCACGCCGATGCCGCCGTCGATGTCGACCCAGGAGTCGCTCTTCGTCGCGCCCGTGCGCGCTGACAGCGCGTAGAGCTCGTCCTTGCGCTCGGTGAGCGCCAGGGCGAACTGCTTGAGCAGCACCGCGCGCTGATGGAAGGTGAGCGCACCGAGGCTCTTCTGCCCCACGGATCGGGCATGGGCAAGCGCCCCCGCGAGGTCGAGGCCGTCGGTGGAGACCAGCGTGACCACATCGCCGGTGGACGCGTCACGGACCTCGGTGAATCGTGCGGGCGAAGTCGGCGTCCACCACTCGCCCTGGATGTAGCTCGGCAGATACTCGGTCATCTCTCCTCGTTCCATGCGTAGAACCCTTCGCCGCTCTTGCGGCCGAGCTTTCCTTCGGCGACCATCCGCCGCAGCAGATCCGGCGGAGCGAACCGCTCACCGAGAGTGCGTTCCAACTCCTCGGCGATGCCGAGCCGCACATCGAGTCCGACGACGTCGGTCGTGCGCAGCGGCCCCATCGGATGCCGATATCCGAGCGTCATCGCCGCGTCGATGTCGACGGCCGACGCGACGCCCTCCTCGAGCATCCGGATCGCCTCGAGGCCGAGCATGACGCCGAGTCGAGAAGATGCGAATCCGGGGGAGTCGGTGACGACGATCGGGGTCTTGCCGAGGGAGCTCACCCATCCGGCCGCGTTCTCGACGACCGCGGTCTCGGTCGCTGCGCCTCGCACGATCTCGACGAGCGCAGACGCGGGCACAGGGTTGAAGAAGTGCAGGCCGAGGAAGCGCTCCGGACGACGGCGGCTCGCGGCGAGATCATCGATCGAGATCGACGACGTGTTGCTCGCCAGGGTGGCGTCGGCGGGCATCGCCGTCTCTGCACGGGCGAGCGCCTGTTCCTTGAGTTCGCGGTCTTCGGGAACGGCTTCGATCACCAGGTCGACCACGGCGAAGGCGGCGATGTCGTGACCAGTCGTCAGGCGGCCGGTGATCTCGACCTCGTTCAGAGCGGGATCGCGGGCGACGGATCGGCGGATGCTCTCGCGGATCCGCTGCAGTGCGGCATCCGCGCTCGCCGTGTCGCGTTCGACGACCGCGACACGGGACCCCGCGAGCAGGAAGGCATGCGCGATGCCGGCGCCCATTCGTCCTCCGCCGAGCACGCCGACGGCCGCGGGCACGTGGTCCGGGCGTCTCGTCCCGCTCCGTTCGCTCGAAGTCCCGGGGTGGGCGTCGCTCGAGGACGGGGGCTGCTCGCTCATCGGTTCTTCCTCTCGAGGAACGCGGTCATGCGACGGTGCTTCTCCGGCGACTCGAAGAGCTCGGCCTGCAGCTCGAGCTCGATCGCAGGATGCCCCGAGCGCGGAGTGCGCAGAGCGCGTTTCGTGTGCTGCGTGGCCAGCGGGTCGTTCTTCGCGATGCGATCGGCGATCGCGTGCGCGGTCGCGATCAGCTCGTCGGACGGATGCAGCGACGAGACGAGTCCCCATCGCAGTGCCTCCTCGCCATCGAGCGCTCGACCGGTGAGAAGCATCTCGCTCGCTCGCGCCGCGCCGATGATCTCGGGAAGCCGCCACGTCGCACCGGCCGCGGCGATGATGCCGAGTCCGGTCTCGGGGTTGCCGATTCGGAGGGACGGCGTCGCGATGCGGATGTCGGCGGCGTAGGCCAGCTCGGCTCCGCCCCCGAGCGCGTAGCCGTCGATCGCCGCGATGACCGGCATCGGCAGCTCGTTGATGCGGATGAACACGGTCGCGTTGATGCCGCGCCTGGCGTCATCTGCGGTGCGATCGCGCAGCTGCGCGATGTCGGCACCCGCCGCGAAGACACCGCCGGAGCCGGTGAGGATGAGGGTGCGGGGGGTCTGTTCGAGCATCGCGCACAGCTCGTGCAGCGCGTCGACCGTCTCCTGGTCGATCGCGTTGCGCTTCTCGGGGCGATCGAGCGTCGCGATGACCCTGTCGCGCTGCTCCTCGATCTGCAGGCTCACGTCAGACGCTCCACGATCATGGCCGTGCCCTGTCCGACTCCGACGCACATCGTGGCGAGGCCGTAGCGAGCGCCCTCGCGTTCGAGCCGACCGAGCAGGGTCACGATCAGGCGGGATCCGCTGGAGCCGAGCGGATGCCCGAGCGCGATCGCACCGCCGTCGGCGTTGACGATCGCCGGGTCGAGGCCGAGGCGACGGATGCAGGCGAGCGATTGCGACGCGAAGGCCTCGTTCAGCTCGACGGCGCCGAGATCGGCGATCTGCAGCCCTGCCTTCGCGAGAGCCTTCTGCGTCGCGGGCACGGGGCCGAGTCCCATGATCTCGGGGGCGAGTGCGGCGGTCGCCGACGCGACGATGCGTGCCCGCGGTCGCAGTCCGTGTCGCTCGACGGCCTCGGCGCTCGCCACGACGATCGCGGAGGCACCGTCGTTCAGCGAGCTGGAGTTGCCGGCCGTGACGACCTCGCCGCCTGCGACCACGGTGCGCAGCTTCGCGAGAGCATCGAGGGTGGTGTCGCGTCGCGGTCCTTCGTCGGTGTCGACGATTCCGCGGTCGGTCTCGACCCCGACGATCTCAGGGGCGAAGCGCCCCGCGTCGATCGCGGCGACGGCGCGCAGATGGCTCTGCAGGGCGAAGGCATCGGCATCCGCCCGACTGATGCCGTCGACGCGTGCGACCTCCTCCGCCGTCTCGGGCATCGAGAAGGTGGCCTTCTCGCGCGCGGCGAGCCGCGGATTGGTGAAGCGCCATCCGATCGACGTGTCGAAGGCCGCGCCGGGCTTGGCCCATGCGCGCTCGGGTTTCGCCTGCACCCAGGGGGCTCGTGTCATGGACTCGACGCCGCCGGCGACGATGAGGTCGGCGTCGTCCGCGCGCACGGCGTTCGCGGCGAGAGCGATGGCCGACATCCCCGAGGCGCACAGCCGGTTCACGGTGAGCCCGGGGATCGAATCGGGCAGGCCGGCGAGGAGCACGGCCATGCGGGCGACGTTGCGGTTGTCTTCGCCCGCTTGGTTCGCTGCGCCGAGGATGACCTCGTCGATCGCCTCGGCGGGGATCCCCGACCGGGTGACGGTCTCGCCGACCACGAGGGCTGCCAGATCATCGGGGCGGATGCCGGCGAGTGCGCCGCCGTGACGACCGACGGCGGTGCGGACCCCGTCGACGAGATAGGCCTCGGACATCGTCATCCTCTCGAACGCCCACGCTGGCGATAATTTCAGACCGATCGGTCAGGAATACGATCTCAGATCCTCGGACGGATGGCAACTCATCGGGACTGACAGACTGGGGCCATGGCGCAGCTCGGATTCGACGCGCCGGCCCCCAAACGCGGCCGGCCAGGCTACGACCGTGAGCAGGTGCTCGCGGTCGCGGTCAAGGTGTTCAACGAACAGGGCTACGACGCGACCAGCGTCGCCGATCTCAGTGCCACTCTCGGCCTCACCAAGTCGGCGCTGTACCACCACTTCGAGTCGAAGTCGGCGATCCTCGAGCTCGCGCTGAACGATGCCCTCGACGCTCTCGAGGCCGTCGTGGACGACGCCACGGCGCGGCATCCGCTCGCCTCCGATCGCCTGCGATCGATCATCCGCGGGGCCGTGCGTGTTCTCACCGAGAAGTTGCCCTCGGTGACGCTGTTGCTGCGTGTGCGCGGCAACGGCGACGTCGAGACCTCCGCGCTCGTGCGCCGGCGCGCGTTCGACCAGCGGGTGACGGCGATCGTCGCCGAGGCTCAGGCCGAGGGGCTGATCCGCGACGACGTGGATGCCGCGGTCGCGACCAGGCTCATCTTCGGCATGATCAACTCGGTCGTCGAGTGGTATCGCCCCGGCGGGCCCGTCGACCCCGATGAGCTGGGCGAGGACATCCTGCGGGTGAGCCTGGACGGACTGCAGTCGCGCTGAGCCGATTAGTCGTCGGCCGGAGCCACCCGAGGCGGCCAGCTGGTCGCTCCGAGCTCGCGTGAGATGTTGCGGGCCGTCTCTCGGAGCGCGTTCAGCACGGCGTCGGAGGCGGGCGCGTGCGAGGTGGGCATCACGACCGCGACCGCGGCGACGATGTCGTTCGAGGCGTCGGAGACCGGTGCGGCGACGGACGATTCTCCGAGCACCGCCTCGTCCGTCTCGGACGCACTGCCGCGTTCGGCGATCGCGGGGAGCTCGAGCATCAGCCTGGCGATGTCGGTGATCGTGTCTCCGGTGAGGCTGGGCAGCGGTCGTTCGAAGACGGTGCGCTGGAAGCCGAGGTCATGTGCGAGCAGCACCTTTCCCATCGCCGAGGCGTGAGCGGGGATCGCGACGCCGGTCTCGAGCATCTGCTGGCTGTCGTCCGGGCGCAGATCGTGGTGGATGACGAGCACCTCGTGGAAATGCGGAGCACCGAGGCGCACAGGCAGATTGGTGCGCCGCGCGAGCTCCTGCGTCCACCGCATCGCCCGTGCCCTGACGTCGAGCGTGTCGAGGTACACGTTGCTGAGGCGCAGCAGCGTCGGTCCGAGCATGTAGCGCTGTCCGCCGCGCTCTTTCGCGACCAGCCCGTGCTCTCGCAGCGACTTGACGATCCCGTGCACGGTCGACGGCGGCAGGCTCAGTGCGAGAGCGAGATCGGTGATGCCGAGGTGGCGCGCACCCTGCAGCAGCTCGAGCACCTTGGCGGCGCGATCGATGGCCTGGATCACGGTGCGTCCTCCCTCCGGTTCGTCGTCGAGCCGGGCCGTCATGTCGTGTGTCCGAGTCGATCTTGACAACTCGACTGCGCCCGAGCATATTCGACATTGACGAATGACTTTCCAATATTGCGAAAGATCGCCACCGCAGAGATCAAGGGAGATCGAACGATGAAGAAGCTCATCAACAACCCCGCCGATGTGCTGGTCGAGTCGCTGCGAGGCGTCGCCCTCGCGCATCCCGAGCTGTCGGTCGACCTCGAGACGCACGTGATCACGCGCGCGACGCCGAAGGCGCAGGGCAAGGTCGCGGTGGTCTCCGGAGGCGGGTCAGGCCATGAACCGCTGCACGGCGGATACGTGGGGGTGGGCATGCTCGATGCCGCGGTCGCCGGCGAGGTGTTCACGTCACCGACGCCCGACCGCGTGCAAGCGGCGACCAAGGCCGTCGACCGCGGCGCCGGCGTGCTGCACATCGTCAAGAACTACACCGGTGACGTGCTGAACTTCGAGATGGCCGCCGAGCTCGCATCGATGGAGGGCATCGAGGTCGGCACCGTGATCGTCGACGACGACGTCGCCGTGCAGGACTCGCTCTACACAGCCGGGCGTCGTGGTGTCGGACTGACCGTGCTGCTCGAGAAGCTGGTCGGCGCGGCGGCCGAAGAAGGACAGGATCTCGCCGCGGTCGTCGAACTCGCCCAGCGCATCAACGGCCAGGGTCGCTCGATGGGGATGGCGCTCACGAGCTGCACGGTTCCCGCAGCGGGCAGACCCACGTTCGACCTGCCCGAGGATCAGATGGAGATCGGCATCGGCATCCACGGCGAACCCGGTCGGCATCGCGAGCCGCTGGCCCCCGCATCCGAGATCGCCCGCCAGCTCGTCGAGCCGATCCTCGCCGACCTCGATGCTGCCGGACCCGCGATCGTGATGCTCAACGGCATGGGCGGATCGCCGCTGATCGAGCTGTATCTGATGTACGGCGAGGTCGCGTCGTTGCTCGAGAAGGCGGGGGTGCAGATCGCTCGCAACCTGGTCGGCGACTACATCACGTCGCTCGACATGGCCGGGTGCTCGCTCACGGTGCTCAAGGCGGACGACGAGCTGCTGCGGCTGTGGGATGCCCCGGTGAACACGCCAGGACTGCGATGGGGAGCATGATGGCGGCGATCGACACCGCGGCCCTCGTCGACTGGATCCGGCGGTTCCGCGACGTGATCGCCGAGAAGCGCGAATGGCTCACCGAGCTCGACTCGGCGATCGGCGACGCGGACCACGGCGCGAACATGGCCCGTGGCATGGACGCGGTCGTGGCGAAGCTCGACTCGGCGGTGCCGCCCACCGTCGACGAGCTGCTCAAGACCGTCGGCATGACGCTCGTGAGCTCGGTCGGAGGTGCCAGCGGGCCGCTCTACGGCACGCTGTTCCTGCGGATGGGGATGGCGGCCGGCCCGGTGGACGAACTCGATGCCGCCGGGCTCGCAGCCTCGCTGAGAGCGGGTCTCGACGGGATCGTCGCCCGGGGCAAGGCCGAAGCCGGCGACAAGACCATGTTCGATGCGATGGCGCCCGCCGTGGATGCACTCGATGCGGAGATCGCAGGCGGGGCGGATCTCGCAGCGGCGACGGCTGCGGCTGCCGATGCTGCGGCTGTGGGGCGTGACGCCACGGAGCCCCTGGTGGCACGCAAGGGACGCGCGAGCTACCTCGGTGAGCGCAGCGCAGGGCACATCGATCCGGGTGCGGCGTCCACGACGCTGCTGTTCGAGGCGCTCGCCCGGGCCACCGCGGAATCGTCCTGATGATCGGCATCGTCGCCGTCTCCCACAGCGCTCGACTCGGGGAGGCGGCCCTGGAGCTTGCCCTGCAGATGGTGCGAGGCGGGGGAGCGCGCGTCCTGGTGGCGGCCGGCGCGGGGACGGATGCCGACGGCGCAGCCGTTCTCGGAACGGATGCCGTAGCGGTCGCCGCGGCCATCGACGAACTGGCCGCGGATTGCGACGGAGTCCTGGTGCTCATGGACCTCGGCTCGGCGGTGCTGAGCGCGGAGCTCGCGCTCGAGCTGCGCATGAGCGACGTGCCCGTCCGCCTCACGCCCGCGCCGTTCGTGGAAGGGCTGCTCGCCGCAGTCGTGTCCGCGGCGGCGGGCGCATCGCTCGAGGTCGTGGCTGAGGAGGCGTCCGCTGCGCTCGGCGCGAAGACCGGCCAGCTCGGCGACCCGGACGAGCCCGTCGCGCCCGCCCCCTCGGCGCTCGCACCGACGCACGGGCCGAGCGACGCGGTCACTCGCGTGGTCACCGTGCGCAACCCGCTCGGCATCCATGCTCGTCCGGCTGCGCTGATCGCCGAGGCCTCCGCAGGGGCGGATGTGCGGCTCACGCGGCTGCCGGATGGGCCGGAGGCCGCGGCCGCCAGCCTGTCGAGACTGCTGATGCTCGGCGCCAGGCAGGGCGACGAGGTGCGGCTGTCCGCGACCGGGGCGGACGCCGAGCTCGCCATCCATCGACTGGTCGCGCTGTTCGACGAGGGGTTCGGTGAAGGAACCGCGGTCGCCGCGCCCCCGAGAGAGGTCGTGCACACGCGGTCAACCGAGTCGGCGGTGAGTGCGGCGCCCGTGATGTCCGGGACGGTGCTGAGCGGGCGAGGCGTGAGCGCCGGGCGGGCAGCGGCGCAGGCCGTGCTGCTGGCTGCGCCACTCGACGAGCCCGACCCTGGCCTGACGGTCGATGCGGCTGAGCGTGAGAGCGAGGTGTCGGCGATCGAGTGGGCAGCCGTCGCGGTGGCCGATCAGCTCCGCCGCCGCACATCGGCGGCGACCGGAGAGGCTCGGGCGATCCTCGATGCTTCGCGTCTGCTCGCCTCAGACCCCGAGCTCGTCGCAGATGCGACGGCGCTCGTCCGATCGAAGGGGCGCACCGCCGCCCGCGCCGTCTGGGACACTGCTCTCGCGCACGAGAAGGCGCTCAGAGCCTTGGGTGGTCGCATGGCCGAGCGTGCCGCCGACATCCGTGACGTCCGAGACCGGATCATCGCCGAGATCCTCGAGGTCGAGATGCCCGGTGTTCCGGAGCGGGATGAGCCTTTCGTGCTCGTGGCCACCGACCTCGCACCCGCCGACACGGCCGCCCTGGACGGCGGCAACTGCGTCGCTCTGGTGACCGAGCAGGGCGGGCCCACATCGCACACCGCGATCATCGCCCGCTCACTCGGAATCCCCGCGGTCGTCGGGGTCGTCGGGGCCACGGGCATCGCATCCGGCGCCGATCTGCTCGTCGACGGCGACCGGGGCACGGTCGAGGTCGACCCGAGCCGTTCCAGGATCGCCGAGGCGCAGGCCGCGTCGATCGTCGTGCCCTTCGACGGAGAGGGCGTGCTCGCGGACGGGCGCCGGATCGCACTGCTCGCCAACGTCGGCGGCGCGGCCGAAGCGGTGGCGGCTGCGGCATCGAAGGCAGAGGGAGTGGGTCTCTTCCGCACCGAGTTCTGCTTCCTCGACCGCACCGATGCGCCGTCGGTCGACGAGCAGGTCGACGCCTACCGAGGCGTCCTCGCGGCTTTCCCGGGGCGGAAGGTCGTCGTGCGCACGCTCGACGCGGGCAGCGACAAGCCGCTGCCGTTCGCCAACGCCGACACGGAGGAGAACCCCGCTCTCGGAGTCCGCGGTCTGCGGATCGCACGGCGATCACCCGCGCTGCTCGATGATCAGCTGCGGGCCCTCGCGCTCGCGGCAGCGGCGGAGTCGGCGCTCGTCGAGGTGATGGCTCCGATGGTGGCCACGGTCGATGAGGCGCGCGACTTCGCGGACCGTGCGCGGGCGGCCGGACTCGAGAAGGTGGGAGTGATGGTCGAGACACCCTCCGCCGCGCTCCTCGCCTCAGAGATGCTCGAGGTCGTCGATTTCGTCAGCATCGGAACCAACGATCTCGCCCAGTACACGCTCGCCGCGGACCGACTGCTGGGCGAGCTGGGCGACCTGAACGATCCGTGGCAGCCGGCCGTGCTGCGATTGATCGGCCAGGCGGGTGCTGCCGGACGCCGGTGGAACCTGCCGGTGGGCGTGTGCGGCGAGGCCGGCGCCGATCCCACACTGGCCGCGGTGCTGGTCGGCCTCGGGGTCACCTCCCTGTCGATGACGCCCCGCGCGCTGGGCCGCGTCGCGGCCGCGCTGGCAGATGTCACGGGTGATCAGTGCGACGCAGCCGCGGAAGCGGTGCTGAGAGCGGCGACGGCGGCCGATGCGCGTGCCGCTGCGGCCGCTGTGCTCAGTGACGGCTGAAGAGTTCACGTCGTCCGATCAGGCGGATATATGCGATCTTCGGCATGCTCTTCCTCTCGTTCTGATCTCGACATGCGCGCGCCCCTGGTCGAGGGTGCCGCAGCGCCATATGCTCCGAGGAGGGGGCGCCCGCAGCGGCGCATGACGAGTCGGAGGATGCACATGACTGTCTTCACCACGTGGCGAGCGCGAATGCTCGCATCGATCGGGATCGGCGCGCTGGTCGCCCTGAGCGCCTGCGCCCCGACTCCTCAGGCCTCGTCGTCGCCCTCGCCCTCGCCGTCGCCGTCGACCGCGTCCCCCGAGCCCTACGCCGGACCGATCGTGTTCGTCGGAGACGAACTCGACGCGTTCTCGCTCACCCCTGAGGAGATCGTGGGGATCGTGCCGGAGGCCACCGACGTCGGTGATCCTTCGCCGGCGCTCGAGCAGGTGTCGGATGGCGGAAGTCTCCCTGCGGATCCGCCGATCTGCGATGCCCTCTACGCCGAGCAGTCGCTCGGCAGCGTGGGGGCGAGAACGGTCGAATGGCAGGTGCCGACGGATCCCGCCAACGGGTTCGGCCGGATGACGATCATGCAGTTCGCTGATGAGGCGCAGGCCGAGGGGCGAATGGATCAGCTGCTCCAGGCTGCCGAGCAGTGCGCCGAGTTCTCCAAGGAGGGAACCATCACGTTCGATGCCGCGATTCCGGAACCCTCCGAGGACGTCCGAGCCTTCGCGGGGTCGCTGGTCGATGCAGGCCTCGACTGGCGGTCTTTCGACGCATTCGCGTCGACCGGCAACGTGATCGTGCAGCTCTGGCAGCCCTTCAGCGGTGACCGCGACTTCGACGCCGAAGCCGCCGCCCTGCTGCTGCAGACCCGCGCCGGTGAGGCGAGGTCGGGACTGATCGACGAGCTCACCGAGAACCCGCCTGTCGCCGAGACCGATCCGTCGGGAGACCCCGGAGCCGTGTGGAGCGAGTGGCAGATCGGTGTCGGCGGGGTGGGTCCGCTCCGCCTCGGCGACTCGGTCGATGCCGCTCTCGCCAAGGCGGGCGAGGACGCGCAGGTCATGGAGCCGGAGTACGACGGCGGACCGTGGAGGCTCGTCGCACCCGGGGGCGCGGGGTCCATCCTGGTGCAGCCCGTCGAGGCCGGTGACGCGGTGTGGTCGATCACCGTCGGAAGCGATCGCAGCCTCGATGAGTCGGTCGACGACGGAGCGGCGCTGCCGCACCGGGGAGACATCCGCCTCGGCGCTCCGGTGGCGGATGCGATGGCCGCCTACCCCGGGGGCACCGTCGTCGATGTCGTGGCGGCAGGCGATGACTTCTACGCCGTCACGACGCGCGACGGCCAGGTCTTCCGGTTCCAGGCCGACCGCGATGTCGCCGAGGAGGGGTCGATGATCGTCGGCATCACGGTCGAGGACGCCACAGCCCGCACGCCGCTCGTCTTCGGCTGACGGCGGGCCGGTCGTTCCACCGACCGACCCGCCGCCCGGCCTTGTCAGCGGCTCCGTCAGGCGTGCAGGTCGACGCCCTTCGTCTCCTTCACCATCGTCACTGCGATGAGGGAGATCAGCGCCGCGGCGGCGATGTAGACGCCGATCGTCCACGCCGCGTGGAACTGGTTCATCAGCGTCTCTGCGATCATCGGAGCGAACGCCCCGCCGAGAATGGCGCCCAGTGCATATCCGATGGAGACACCCGAGTAGCGGACGTTGGCCGGGAACATCTCGGCGTAGAGGGCCGCCTGCGGGCCGTAGGAGAGCCCGAGTGCGAACGTCATCACGAACAGTGCCACGAAGTACCAGAAGATGTTCGCCGTATCGATCAGGAACCACATCGGCACAGCCCAGAGCGCGAGTGCGATGTAGCCGATCTGGAAGGTGCGGACCCGCCCGAGACGATCGGAGAGGTGACCCCCCCAGAGCGTGAAGATGAGCCATCCGAACGAGGCCAGCGTCGTCGCCAGCAGTACGGGAGGACGCTCCATGCCGAGAGCGGTGACGGCGTAGGTGGCGAAGAACGCGATGAGCAGGTAGCCGGCGGCGTTGTTTCCGATGAAGATCAGTGCGGTGAGGACGACCTGCTTGGTGTTCTTGCGGAACAGGCGGCCCAGCGGTGCCGAGGCCTCCTGGCGGCGGCGCCGGAGATCTTCGAAGACCGGGCTCTCATCGACTGCGCGCCTGATCACGTAGCCGACGGCGATCAGCACGATCGACATCAGGAACGGGATCCGCCAGCCCCACTCGAGGAACGCCTCGGGTGACATCGAGCTCGTCAGCACCCAGAGTGTCGCTGTCGCGAGGATCATGCCGATCGGAACACCGATCTGTGGGAAGGCGCCGAAGAGTCCGCGTCGGTTCGTGGGCGCGTGCTCGACGGCCATCAGCGCCGCCCCGCCCCATTCACCGCCGGCCGAGAACCCCTGCAGGATGCGGAGCACGATGAGCAGGATCGGCGCCGCGACACCGATCGCCGCATAGGTCGGCAGCAGGCCGATCAGGGAAGTGGAGAGCCCCATCATCACGAGCGTGAAGACGAGCATCCTCTTGCGGCCCAGCTTGTCGCCGAGGTGCCCGGCGACGATGGCTCCGAGGGGGCGGAAGAGGAAGGAGATTCCGATCGTGGCGAAGGACAGGATCTGCGCGAACCCCTTGTTCTCCTCGGCGATCGGAGCGAGGAAGAGCGGAGCGAGCACGAGGCCCGCGGCTTGCGCGTAGATGAAGAAGTCGTACCACTCGATCGAGGTGCCGACCAGGGTGCTGGCGAGCACCCGCCGTTCCTCGGCGGGCATCCTCGTTCTCGTGCTGTCTGCGGAGACTGCTGACGTCATGCGAACTCCATTGTTCTGCGGGTGGGGGAGAGCGACGACGTGCCGCTCCGAATCACTTACCGAATGATCGGTCAGTAATTGACGAGAGTAGCGCACGCCGACCCGCGGCCCAAGCGCTGCGTCCATGGCGGCGCAGGAGTGCGACGTGCGCGGCCCTCACACCCGCCCGAATGCACGCAGCGGATGCTCGATGAGCTCGGTCACTCGACGCAGGAAGCCGGCGGCGTATCCGCCGTCGCACACCCGGTGGTCGAACACCAGCGAGATCTGCACGATGCGGCGGGGGACGATCTGCCCGTCGATCACCCACGGCCGCTCGATGATGCGACCGATTCCGAGGATCGCGACGTCGGGGTGGTTGATGATCGCGGCTGAGCCGTCGACCCCGAGTCCGCCGTAGTTGTTCAGGGTGAACGTCGATCCGCGCAGGCGCTCCGGCGGCATCGACCCGGAGCGGGCTGCAGTCGTCAACTCGCGCAGCGCCGCGTCGAGCTGCTCGACGGAGAGCTCGTGGGCGCGGGGGATGACCGGAACGACGAGCCCGCGTGCGGTGTCGGCGGCGACGCCGAGATTGACGCCCTCGAACGAGATGAGCTCTGAGGCGTCGTCGCTCAGTCGAGATGCCAGCACCGGATGATCCTCCAGGGCGAGCAGCACGAAGCGCGCGATGAGGGCTGTGAGCGAGGGGGCTCTGCCGCCCTCGGGAGCCATGCCTGCGCGCAGCGTCCACAACTCGGTGGCGTCGACGTCGACCCACACGGTCGCCTCGGGGATCTCGGAGCGGCTGCGGCTGAGCTTCGCGCTCACGGCGCGGCGCAGAGCCGACAGACGCTCGCGCGAGACCACGGCGAGGCCGTCGAGGCTCTGCCCGCTCGCGCTGCGATGCTGTGCGGCTGCGCCGTCGACGGCATCGTCGACGGCCGCGGCCAGGACGTCGGCGCGGGTGATCGAGCCGTCGTGTCCGGTCGGGGTGATCTCGTGCACGTCGAGCCCGAGATCTCGCGCCAGGCGTCGGACGAGCGGTGAGCGCACGGCCACCGTGCGCCGCGAGGCGGTCGTCGGCGGGGCGGGAACGCCAGGCTCCGTCGGCGTCGGCTCGGGCAGCGTCGCTTCTGCTGAGGGAGCGGCATCACGGACGCTCGACGTCGGGACCACGGTCGCCCGCGCACGACGACGACCGGTCGTCACGCGGTCGGAGGTGCCGTAGCCGATCAGGACGTTGCCCGAGCCCGCTCGCTCCTCTTCTCGGTAGGCCGCGTGCTCTGCGGCATCCGAACCGTTCGGTGCGCCCGAGTCGGTCGTGCTCGCCGGCTGCGTCGCATCGGAGACCTCGAGAACCGGGGCGCCGACGTCGATCGTCTCGCCAGGCTCTCCGTGCAGGGCGGTCACGACTCCCGCGAAGGGAGAGGGCAGCTCGACGATGCTCTTGGCCGTCTCGACCTCGGCGATCGCCTGGTCGGTGACGATGGTGTCGCCGACCGCGACCAGCCACTGCACGAGGCCCGCCTCGGTCAGGCCCTCGCCGAGATCGGGGAGCCGGAAGACGCGGGTGGTGAGTGCGGTCATGACGCGTCCTCCCAGTGCAGCGAGTCGATCGCGTCGAGGACGCGGTCGACATCGGGCAGGTACCAGTGCTCGAGCTTCGGCGGCGCATACGGGGTGTCGAAGCCGGTGACGCGTCGCACCGGCGCCTCCAGATATTCGAAGCAGCGCTCGAACACCCGTGCCTGGATCTCGGAGGCGACGCTGGCGAAACCAGGGGCCTCGGCGATCACGACTGCTCGTCCGGTCGCACGCACGGCGGCCATCACCGTCTCGTCATCGAAGGGAGACAGCGAGCGGATGTCGATGACCTGCACGCTGCGCCCCTCGGATGCCGCGACGTCTGCCGCCTCGAGAGCGAGCGGCACCGAGGCGCCATAGGCGATCAGGGTGACATCCGTGCCGTCGCGGGCGACCCTGGCGGTGCCGATCTCGGCGACCACCGAGGT